>JADJZB010000028.1 GCA_016719485.1 Holophagales bacterium | reverse complement strand
GGGAGCCGCCCCGTCGGTCGCTCGGAGTGGCGCTGCTCGCCGCTTGCAGCGCGCCGGCGAGGTCCGGGCAGGAAGGTCGAACGGCTGCGCTGGGCGTCCACCCCTGCGGCGAATCCGTCGAGGTAGGGCGTCGTCGGTGACGCGCTCGATCACCTTTGGCTCGCCGCGTCGAGAGCGGCCATGCGCGTCGCCGCGAGGGCGCGGTTCACCCCTTCGGCCTTCCAGGCTGCGTGCCGCGCGAGGGTCTTCGTAGTCGCGCGGATACGGGTCGCGCTCGCGCCGGTTCCAGGCACGGACCGGCGTGGGGCTGCCGCGCTCTCGTACTCGCCCACGACATCGAGCAGCTGCGCGTCGACGTCGTCCATCCGACGGCCCTTGATGACCTCTGCGGGTACGTCGACCATGAACTGGACGCGGCAGGAGCGTCGTCGTAGAGGGTGAAGGGTCCGTCTCGCGGGGCACGAGGACCGGCTCGCGACGGTGAGGTAGAGGTCGACGCGGTCGGACTTCACGCTGACCTTGTCCACGCGCGCGAGCTCGCCTTCCGCGAACCGCCGGCTTCCCCTTTGTTCGAGCTCAGCCGGCCGCGGACCTCGTTGTTGTTGTAGATGCCCAGGCAGCCGGAGGACATTTCCACCTATGCGCCACGACCCAGGATCCCGCCCAGGCCCGCTCCTCACGTCGTCCTCGAAATCCGCGAATGCCGGGCCTGCCGCGACCAGGAAAGCAGGCGAGCGCAACGTGGGCCCCGGGGGGCTTCCGGCCGTCCTCTTCATCACTTTCTCTCCCGGTGGGGCATGGTAGGCAGCGGCGCAGGCGGGTCCACGTCGGGACCATAGGCCGCCGCCCGGCGAATGCTCCCGAGTCAGGCCAGCAGCTCCTGCAGGACCGCCGGCATCCCGGAGCTCCTCCGCGCGCCGGACCCGTCCCCGGAACCCGCCCGATCATCCGGATCCGGTTCGGCAGGCAGCTCGCGCACTCCTCGGCGCTCTCCGAGGCGCACGCCTTGCCCGGGTAGATCTCGTAGAGCGCGCGGTAGGCCGGGGGCGTGAGGTTCGGCATGACGACGTTCGCCCCGCGGAGGAGTCCGCGCTCCCGTCCCCACGACGGGTCGAGCGTCGCGAGGGCCGTCGTGCTCGGGATGTTGGCGTCGGGGCGGACGAGGCGCGCGAGGGGGCGACGACCTTCGTCGTCGTCTCCTCGTCGGCCGGGACCTGCTCTCCTTCGGGGGCGAACGGGAAGAGGCCCTTCCCGAGCGGCGTCGACGGGTGGGGGATGTACGGCCCGACGCCGATCATGTCGAGGTCCATGTCGCGGAAGAGGAGGAGGTCCGAGGCGAGGCTCTCGAGGGTCTGCCCCGGGATTCCGACGAGGATGCCGCTCCCGACCTCGTACCCGAGGGCGGCGAGGGCGCCCGAGGATCGCGAAGCGATCCGAGCGCCGTTCCGGGGTCGAGGGGTGGATCGCCTCGTAGAGAACGGGGTCCGACGTCTCGAAGCGGAGGAGGTAGCGGTCGGCGCCCGCCTCGCGCCAGGCCGCGAGGTCCTCGTCGGGGCGTTCGCCGAGGCTGAGCGTCACGGCGAGGCCCGTCGAGGAGCTGATGGAGCGAACGACGTCGGCCACCCAGCCGCGGGTCAGGCCGTAGTCCTCGCCCGCCTGCAGCACCACGGACCCGTAGCCGAGCTTCTGCGCCGTCTGGGCGCAGGAGAGGATCTCGTCCTTCGTCATCCGATAGCGGGGCAGCGCGTCGTTCGCGGCCGCAATGCCGCAGTAGGCGCAGCGCCGGATGCAGTGGTTCGAGATCTCGACGAGGCCGCGCAGGTGGACCTCGTCGCCCACGCGCTCGCGCCTCACGGCGTCGGCACGGCGGTAGAGCCGCGAGAGGCGGGTCGGGTCGGTCTCGCGAAGCCAGGCCAGGATTCCAGCGCGATCGATCACTTCGTCACCTCCACGGGGAGTTCGGCTTTCGCGCGGGAGTCGCGGAGGGCCTCCAGGGCGGCGGGAAACGGCTCGAGCGCCCGCTCGAGGATGCCGAGCGAGCGGGCGATCGTCAGCCCGTAGTTGGTCATGGGGACGCCCGCCTGCCGGCCGCGGAGGAGGCGCGAGAGCATCTCGCGCCGGTTCCCCATGCAGCTGCCGCAGTGGACGACGAGGGCGAAGCGGGAGAGGTCGTCCGGGAAGTCGCGCCCCTGGACCGTCTCGAACTCGAGCGGGACGCCGGCGTGCGCGCTCCGAAGCTCGTGCTCGCGTACGACGACGGAGATGGCGCCGGAGTCGAGGAGGTCGCGGAGGGTCTGGAGCTGCGGCAGGATGATCCGCCCCTTCGGAGCCTCGGCGTCGATCGGTGTGACGAGGACGACGAGGTCGCCGGGGGAGACGAGGTCCCCGACGATGCGCCGTCCCTCGACGGCGTCGGACGGGGCCGCGGCAAGGAGCGCCTCGCGCAGCTGGGGGATGCCTGAGCCGGACGTGGCGACCGTCTCGACGGCCGGGACCCCGAGGCCGGCGAGGCGAGCCTCGAATGCGGCGTCGACAGCGCCGGCGTCGGCCTTGTTCAGGACGACGACGACGGGGAGGGAGCGGGCGCGGATCTCGGCGAGGAGCTCCTCTTCGAACGGGCCCCACGAACCCGCCTCGGCGACGAGAAGGGCGAGGTCGGTCCGCTCGAGCGCCTTGCGCGTCTTCGCGATCCTCTGCACGCCGAGCGCCCCCTCGTCGTCGATTCCCGCGGTGTCGACGAAGAGGACCGGCCCGAGGGGGAGGAACTCCATCGGCTTCTCGACCGGGTCGGTCGTCGTCCCCGGCGTCGCCGAGACGATGGCGACCTCCTGCCGGGTGAGCGCATTCAGGACACTGGACTTGCCGACGTTGCGCCGGCCGAAGAGGCCGATGTGGGTGCGGAGGCTGCGCGGGGCCGTGTTCATCCTTCGCGCTCCTCAGCAGTAGACGTCGCGGCGGCCACTCTTCACGAGCTCGACCATTTCGGCCGCCTTTTCCCGAAGCGGTGGCTCCATCTCGGTGAGCGTCCGCGCGATGCACGCCTCGCCCTCCCGCTTCGTCTCCTCTGAGCCGTAGTCGTCGAGGTACTCCTGGAACGTCGCGAGGGCGTTCGGGTTGCAGTGCTCCTTGATGTCTCCGGGTCTCGCGACGTCCATGAAGTCGGCGCCGGTCCGCCCGAGGCGGTAGCAGGCCGTGCAGAACGACGGGACGAAGCCGAGGGAGGCGACGTCGCGGATCACCTCGTCGAGCGGGCGGTGGTCGCCGAGGGAGAACTGTCCGGCGTGGAGCTCGCCCGGGCCGTCGTCGTATCCCCCCGGGTTCGTCCGGCTGCCGGCGGAGATCTGCGAGATGCCGAGGGCGAACGTCTCCCGGCGCATCTCCGCCGTCTCGCGCGTCGAGAGGATGAGCCCCGTGTAGGGGACGGCGAGGCGCAGGATCGCGACGAGCTTCTGGAAGTCGACGTCGGAGACGGGGTGCGTGGGGTGCGCGGCGAGGGCGGAGCCCGTGGCAGGCTCGATGCGCGGGACGGAGATCGTGTGCGGTCCCACGCCGAAGGCCGTCTCGAGGTGCTCGACGTGCTGCATGAGCGCGAGGAGCTCGAACCGCCAGTCGAAGAGGCCGAAGAGCGCGCCGATGCCGACGTCGTCGATTCCGGCCTCCATCGCCCGGTCCATGGCCGAGAGCCGCCAGTCGAAGTCGGCCTTTTTCCCGGCGACGTGGACCCTGCCGTAGGTCTCGCGGTGGTACGTCTCCTGGAAGAGCTGGTAGGTGCCGATCTTCGCGTCCTTCAGGCGGACGAACTCCTGCTGCGTCAGCGGCGCGACGTTGACGTTGACGCGGCGGATCTCTCCCGGCCCGCTCGACGTGGCGTAGATCGTCTCGATCGACTTCAGGACGTAGTCGAAGCCCTCCTTCGGGTACGCCTCGCCGGCGACGAGGAGGATCCGCTTGTGCCCCTGCTCCTCGAGCCAGCGCACCTCGCGGGCGATCTCTTCCTGGGTCAGCGTGCGGCGCTCGAGCTCCGTGTTCCGGACGCGGAAGGCGCAGTAGAGGCACTCGTTTCCGCAGAGGTTCGAAATGTAGAGCGGCGCGAAGAGGACGAGCCGCTTCCCGTAGATCGTCTCCTTCACGCGGCGGGCGGTGTCGAACAGCTCGTCGAGGAGTCCGGGGTCACAGATGCCGGAGAGGACGGCGAGGTCGCGGCCCCGGAGCCCCTTCATCTCGAGGGCCTTCGCCAGGAGGTCGCGGACCTCGCCGGCGTCCGTCTGCGAGGCGGACGCGAGGTCCCGCCAGGCGGCCTCGTCGTCGATGTGGACCGCCGCCCCGGAACGGGCCGTGAGAGACACCATGGAAAGCCCCCTTGGCCGCTGTCCCGCGGGGACCGGGCCATCGGGTATCTTCCCCCGGCGAGGGGGGGCGGGTCCAGTCAGGCGCGCCGCCCGCGGGGAGGGTCGTTCGTGAGGCACGGTCGGGTCGCCCGGGTGGCTCTCCTGCTGGCGCTCAACGCGGCGCACGCTCCGGCTCATTCCGCTCCGCCTCCGGCGGCTTTGCCTGTCCCGCGGCCGTTCGGCGTCGCCGTCGAGACCGGGAAACGGACGATGGCCCGGGGCGACCGGGTCGCGTACGACCTCTACATCCCCCAGGCGGCGAACGGCCTTCCGCCTCCCCCGTGGCCGGCGGTCGTCCTCGACCACGGGTTCGCCCGGAGCAAGGTCCGTCACGCGAACACGTCGCGTTTCCTCGCCGAGAGGGGCGTCGTCGTTCTCGTCGCGAACCTCGTCAGCCTCCTCGGTGGGGAACGCGCCCAGCTGGCGAACGTCGAGAGCACGAGGGATCACGTCGCGTGGCTGAAGGCCCGCTCCGCGAGCCCCGGCGACCCGCTCTTCGGGCTCGTCGATCCGGAGCGGATCGCCCTCGCCGGGTACAGCGCGGGCGGCGCGGTGGCCTTCGAGGCGGCGGCGAGCGGCGCCCGGGTCCGGGCCGTCGTGCTCCTCGACGCCGTCCCGTGGGAGAGGACCATCGGGGCGGCGAAGAAGGTGGCCGTGCCCCGGCTTCTCAGCCTGAGGTCCGAGCCGTCGGCGTGCAATTCCAAGGGAAGCGTCCGAAAGCTCCTCGCGAACCTGCCCTTCGAAAGCGACGACGTGAGAATCGTCGGGGGGACGCACTGCGACGCCGAGGACCCTACGGACGCCGCCTGCAGGTTCTTCTGTGGAGGGTCGAAGGACGGGGCCCGGGTGCTCTACCGGCGCCTCCTCTACTCGTTCTTGAGAGATGCCCTCGACGCGCCTCCGGTCGGGGACGTGCCGGACTCCTGGTTCGAGGCGATTCGCCGCGGCGTCGAGGACGGGTCGCTGGTCGTCGACCGGGTCACCCCGGAGAGTTGATAGGCCGTCAGAACCCGACGCGGGTCGTGAGGACCCCGCCGTACGCACCGTCGTTCGAGCGATAGATGCCCGCCAGGTCCAGCTTCGCCTTCGGGTTCCCGAAGCCGACCCCGAACGAGTAGACGTAGGGCTTGTCGGGGGCCTCGAGGTTCACTGTCACGCCGCCCCGGACGTCGAAGGCCCCGAAGGCGAACTCGAGCCCGCCGCCGGCGTTCCGGCTGAGCTGGCCCTCCGCCAGCGTCTCGTTCTTGCTCAGGTCGTAGTCGGCCGCGATCCGCATGCGCAGGCTCTGGATGTGGAAAGAGGCGCCGACGCGCGTCTGCTGCCCCACGACGACCGAGGTACCGCGATCGAGGGGTGGAGCGACGTCGTCGTTGAACTGGAACTGCGGGCGGTTGACCCCCTTCATGACTCCGCCGAGCCGCAGGGCGCCGATGTTGATGACGGCGCCCACGTCGTACGCGTAGCGGGACTTGGACCGTTCGATGCCGCTCGTCCCGCGCCTCACGAAGGTCGAGAGCCTCGAGATGTCGGTCGTGAAGGCGCTCTCCTCCTTGATCCCGGTCGTTCCGCGGATGTATCGGCCGGTGACGCCGATGACGAAGGCGCCGTCGAAGAAGGGGATCGCCCGCGACACCGCGTACTCCTGGAGAGACAGGGCCCGGAAGGCGACGACGGAGTCGTTGAAGGCGAAGCTCGTCGCCGGGTCCATCCCGCTCTCGACGTGGACGAGGTCGGGTCGTGCCACAGCGGCGGTCCACGCGGTGGATCCGACGAAGATGCCCCATCCGTTGATGGCGGTCGCGATCGCCGACCGGCTGTCGCCGAGGACGCTCGTGCCCGGCTCGGAGAGCGCGAAGAGGTTCGCTCGGACGGAAGCGGCGTCGAGGGAGTCGAAGCTCGCGAGCTCGACCGGGTCGTTCCCCGTCACCCCTGCCAGCTTCGGCACGAACTCGTTGCTCGCGGTGGCGAGCTCTCCGTAAGCGGCGGCCCCCCCTCGTCCTGCGGGCGTGAGGAGGGCCGGGTTGTCGACGAAGCTCGCCGGGTCGTCGCCGAGGCCGACGCTCGCCCCGCCCAGGGCGACCTGCCGGGCGCCGAAAGGGGCGAAGGGCATCTGGGCCGCGGCAGGAGCTGCCGCGAAGAGGAACGCAGCGGCTGCGAGAACGACGGTAGCGAGGAGAATCCGGCGAGAGCGACTCATTCTGGCCGACAGTTTAGCCGTCTGCCGGCCCGACGCGCATTCAGGCTCGTTCCTCGTGCCGGGGTCTGAAGTTCGCCACGAGAATCTGAACGCTCACGAGAAGCGTCCAGGCCGGGAACGCCATCGGGACCCAGGGGAGCCGCCCGCTCCCGAGCAGGAGGAGGAGCGCGAGGGCGTAGCCGAGGAAGGCCATCGGGCGCGGAAAGATCCCGGTCCGGATCGCGAGCGTCGAGGTCGTGATCATGAAGACGCCCGCCATCCTCATCCCGTAACCGTTGATGAGCTGGAAGACGGTCGTCCGGGCGAATCGGAAGACTCCGGACTCGACGGCCTGGGCGGGCATCGTCCCCCAGGTCGTCAGCGCGCCGCCTGCAATCGCCGCGCTGGCGAAGAGCATGGCGAGGAAGAGGAGCCCGCTCCCGAGGAAGACGCTGGCGAAGAGCTTGTCCTCCAGGTCGCCGATCCGGTCCCTGAGGACGCCGATGAACCAGAGGAACGCCACGCCGGCGAACGGCAGGATGTTCAGCCCGAGGGCGACCGTCTTCGCGTGCGAGGGGAGCCACGACCCGGAATCCCCGGGGTCCGCGGGCACGGCCGAACGGATCAGGGCGAGGCTGACGATGAGGAGGAGCGAGAAGACGATCCCCGCGATGGCGCCCGCCCGGGGCGCCCTGAGGCTGGCGCGGACGAGGGTCGCATCCGTATCTCTCACGCCGGAAGGATATCTGTGACCTGCGGGCTTGCCGTGGCCGAGCCTGGAACCGCCCCCTTCCGTCAGGGGTGGGCCTCGGCCGCCTGCGCCGTTCCGGGAAGCGCCACGGAGCCGAAGAGCCCGCGCCAGGAAACGTCGAACGCCTCCTTGAAGATGAGGGGCTCGGTGGCCGCGCGGGAGAGCTCCTCGGCCCGCCGCTTCAGCTCGTCGGCCTTCTGCGGGCTTTTCTCCGCGAGGTTCGTCGACTCCGACGGGTCCTGCCGCAGGTCGAAAAGCTCGACCTTCGAGGGGAGGGTGGTCTGCCAGACGAGCTTCCAGTCCCCCTTGCGGACGGTCGCGCGGAAGGGCTCGATGCCGTACACGACCTCCTCGCGCGGCGAGGGCTTCCCCTCCGCGATCACGGGCCAGACGTTCACGCCGTCGAGCGGCTTGCACTTCGCCGTCGAGGCGCCCGCGAGGGAGGCGAGCGTCGGGAACATGTCGACGAGGTGGATCGGCTGGTCGACGACCGTTCCGGCGGGCACGTGTCCCGGCCACGAGAGGGCGGCGACGACGCGGGTGCCTCCTTCGTAGGGCGTTCCCTTCCCGTCGCGGTACGGGCCGTTGTCCGCCGGGATCGTGCTCTTCGACATGTCGACCTCGCCCGTGAACTTCGCCGAGCGCGGGCCCCCGTTGTCGCTCTGGAAGACGACGATCGTGTTCTCCCGCATCCCGCGCCGGTCGAGGGCCCCGAGGACGCGGCCGATCTCGTCGTCCATCGACGTGACCATCGCGGCGTAGGCGCGGCGCGACGGATCGGCGATCTCCTTGTACCGGTCGAGGTATTCCTGCGGGGCCTGGTACGGGGCGTGGGGCGCGGTGAACGTGAGATAGAGGAAGAGCGGCGTCTTCGTGTCGTGCCCTTCGATGAGCTTCACGGCGTCCCTGCCGAGGAGCTGCGTGACGTATCCCTCCTCCTTCACCGGCTCGTTGTCCCGGAACCAGTCGCGCGTGCCGTGCGCCGAGTGGGTGAAGTAGTCGATCTCGCCGAGGAGCGGGCCGTACTGATAGTCGAAGCCGCGCTGCCGCGGCCAGTACTTCCGGTCGGCGTGCCCGAGGTGCCACTTGCCGACGATCGCCGTCCGGTAGCCGGCCTCCTTCAGCGCCTGCGGCAGGATCCACTCCTGGGTGTCGAGGCCGTAACGGCCGTTCGACGGGATGACGAGCGTCTGGAGGCCGTAGCGGAACGGGTAGCGGCCCGTCATGAGGGCGGCGCGCGACGGCGTGCAGAGCGGCTGGGTATAGAGCTGCTCGAGGCGCGCCCCCTGGCGGGCGAGCGTGTCGATGCTGGGCGTCCGGATGTCGGAGCCGTGGAAGCCGACGTCCTTCCAGCCGAGGTCGTCGGCGAGGATGTAGACGATGTTCGGCTTGGCGGGGGCGGCGGCGGTGGTCGAGGCGGGGGGCGCCGCGGCGGCGGGCAGACCGAAGAACGCGAGGGCGAGCGCGACGGGAACGGTTCTCATCGGGGCGACTCCTGGCCGGAGGGCCGAAAGCGAGCTGCAGGAGCCGCCCGGCCTCCGCGTGTTGTACCGGAACGGCGCAGACGCTAGCACGGACTCCCGGAGGGCCGGAAGGCGGGCCACCGACCGTCCGGTCGATGGCCCGCGCGAAGTGCGGTCAGCCCCGCGATCAGCCGTTGCCGGGGTTGGCGGTGACGGCTTCCATCACCCGGTCGAGGTTGAAGCTGCCCGGCTTCTGCCGCGGCGGGAACTCCCGGAAGCTCTGGAGCCACCGGCCGACGTAGGCGCCCGCGGGGGCGATGACGAACATGTGATCCATGTACCACCGCTGGAAGCCCATCGCGTTCTCGTGCTCGGCGCGCTCGAACGGATCCATCCGCAGGTTCGTGATCGTGGGGGCGCGCAGCGGCGTGAACGGCTGCTGCCACACCTTGAGCCCCTCGGCGTCCTGCTGCAGGAAGGTGACCTTCCAGTTCTCGTACCTGAGGGCCGCGACGCTGCCGTCGTCGGTCCAGTAGATGAACTCTTTGCGCGGCCACGCCGCCTCGCCCTTGAGGGCGGGAAGGAGGTTGTAGCCGTCGAGGTGGACCTTGTAGGTCGTGCCGCCGACGTTCCGCCCCTTGAGGAGGTCTTCCTTCACCGTGGTGTCGCCCGCGGCGGCGAGGAGGGTCGTCAGCATGTCCTCGTGCGCGCCGATCTCGTTGTTCACGGTCCCGGGCTTGATGACGCCGGGCCAGCGGAGGATTGCGGGGACGCGGTAGCCGCCTTCCCACTGGGTGTTCTTCTCGCCGCGGAACATCGTCGTGCCGCCGTCCGGCCACGTGAAGGTCTCGGCGCCGTTGTCGGTCGAGTACATGACGATGGTGTTCTCGTCGAGGCCGAGCTCCTTGAGCTTCGCGAGGACCTGCCCGACGTGGCCGTCGTGCTCCACCATGCCGTCGGCGTAGATGCCGAGACCGGTCTTCCCCTCGGACGCCGCCTTCAGGTGCGTGAAGACGTGCATTCGGGTCGAGTTCCACCAGAGGAAGAACGGCTTGTCGGACTTCCTCGCGCGCTCCATGAAGTCGAGCGCCTTCGCCGTGACCTCCTCGTCGATCGTCTCCATCCGCTTCCTCGTGAGCGGCCCGGTGTCGGTCATGCGGCCGTCGGCGAAGCTGTGGATGACGCCGCGCGGGCCGAACTTCTTCTTGAACTCCGGGTCCTTCGGATAGTCGGGGTGCTCGGGCTCCTCCTCGGCGTTCAGGTGGTAGAGGTTGCCGAAGAACTCGTCGAAGCCGTGCTTCGTCGGGAGCATCTCGTCGCGGTCGCCGAGGTGGTTCTTGCCGAACTGGCCGGTGACGTAGCCCTGCGCCTTGAGCAGCGTGGCGACGGTCGGGTCTTCCTTCTTCATCCCCTCGGGCGCCCCGGGGAGGCCGACTTTCGTCAGACCGGTGCGGATGGGGGATTGGCCGGTGACGAACGCCGCGCGGCCCGCCGTGCAGCTCTGCTGGCCGTACCAGTCGGTGAAGAGGGCGCCTTCGCTCGCGATCCGGTCGATGTTGGGCGTCTTGTAGCCCATCATTCCGCGGTTGTAGGCGCTGATGTTGAAGCCGCCGATGTCGTCGCCCCAGATGACGAGGATGTTCGGCTTCTTCGCGGTCGCGGGCGCCTTGGCCGCCGGAGCCGCTTTCGGCGCCTGCGCGTGGGCCCCGGGCGCTACGAGCGCGGCGGCCAGGAGCAGGGAGAGAGAAACGGGGTTGCGTCGAGTCACGGGGGCCTCCTTTGGAGTCGTCGTCGGTTCGTTCGTTTGACGGGTGCGGTTTGAAGAGGAGAGCCCGGGCTTACGCAGTCGACTGGAGCCGAGCCCGGAGCAGCAGGTCGATGTAGGGCGGCACGCCGGCGAGGTCGGCACCGGAGTCGCGCATCGCGGCCAGGAAGGTCGTCCCCGCTTCGTCCGCGGAGACGAGGTCGGAGAGGTCGAGCCGGACCCGGGCGGCTTCGCGGCACGCCCGGCGGAGCTCCCCGAGCCCGACCGAGCTGAGCCGGCCGGCCACGCGGACGGTCAGAAGACCGTTCTTCTCGTCTGTGGAGATGTGCAGGTCCACGCGAGTGTCAGCGCAACCGCCGTGCCGCCGAGGGCGTTGCGCAGCCCTCTTTGACAAGTGATTGACGAGTAACGTCTTGTGGCCTGGTTGGGGCTCGGCCGACGGTATGAATCGAGAGCGTGGCCCGCGAAATATCGCGCCACCCGCGAGATATCGTGGGAGCCCGGCTAGAATGCTCGTCGCCTTTGTCGGAACAGCGGTTCACGCAGCTTCTCGGCGAGCTCTCGGCCCGGTTCGCGGTCGTGGCGGCCGAAGGCGTGGACGAGGAGATCGCCGCGGCCCTCGAACGTGTCGTGATGCAGCTGGGAACGGACCGGGCAAGCTTCTACCAGTTCGATCCCGAGACCCACGGCGTCGTGTCGGCGCATCAGTGGGCCCGGACGGGCGTCCAGCTCGACACGGCGAACGCGATCCGCGAGCTCTCGTGGGTCAGAGGCAGGCTCCTCGCAGGAGAGACCGTCGTCGTGAACGCTCTCCACGAGCTGCCGACGGAGGCCGCGGCCGAGCGTCTCTGGGCGGAGGCCCTCGGCCTGCAGTCGCACGTCTCGATCCCGCTCTCGGTCGGCGGGCGGCTGGTCTCGGTCGTCGCGACGGGGTCGTTTCGCGAAACGCGGCGCTGGACCCCGGAGGACGTCGAGCGGCTCCGGATCGTCGGTCAGATCCTTGCGGGCGCCGTCGACCGCAAGCACCGGGACCTCACGCTCAAGAGGAGCCTCGAGGAGGTCCGCCGCCTGAAGGACCAGCTCGCGGCGGAGAACGTCCTCCTCCGCGAGGAGCTGGGCGCGTCGCACGACTTCCAGGAGATCGTGGGAGAAAGCCCGGCCCTGAAGCGCACGCTCGCCCTCGTCGCCCAGGTCGCGCCGACCGGCTCGACCGTTCTCCTTCTCGGCGAGACGGGCACCGGCAAGGAGCTCCTCGCCCGCGCGGTCCACGAGCGCAGCCCGCGGCACGGGCGTTCGATGGTGAAGGTGAACTGCGCCGCCATCCCGCCGACGCTCATAGAGAGCGAGCTCTTCGGGCACGAGAAGGGGGCGTTCACCGGCGCCCTCGCCACGAAGATCGGCCGCTTCGAGCTCGCCGACGGAGGCACCCTTTTCCTCGACGAGATCGGGGACCTCGGCCTCGACCTCCAGGGGAAGCTCCTCCGGGTCCTCCAGGAAGGGGAGTTCGAACGGGTCGGCTCGAGCCAGACGCGGAAGGTCGACGTCCGCCTCGTGGCCGCCACGCACCACGACCTCGGCGCCGCCGTCGAGGCCGGCCGCTTCCGGGCCGACCTCTTCTATCGGCTGAACGTCTTCCCGATCCGCGTCCCGCCCCTGCGCGAGCGCCGGGAGGACGTTCCGCTCCTCGTCTGGTGGTTCATCCAGCGGCGGCAGGGGAAGATCGGCCGGCACATCGAAAGGGTCCCGCGCACGGCGATGGACCGCCTCTCGGCCTATCCCTGGCCGGGAAACGTCCGCGAGCTGGAGAACGTCGTCGAGCGCGCCCTCATCCTCTCGCCCGGCTCGACGCTGCAGCTGGACGAGGCCTTCGGCGGCGGAGCCCCGGCCGGGCCGGGAGGCGCCGGGGGAGGGCAGACGATCGAGGCCGTCGAGCGCGCCCACGTCGAGGCCGTCCTCGAGCGGTGCGGCGGCCGCGTCGAGGGGCCCGGGAACGCGGCCGCGATCCTGGGTCTCAAGCCGAGCACGCTGCGGTCGCGGATGAAGAAGCTCGGGATCCGGCGGGCGTGAAACCCGTCCTCGACGTCGCCATCCCGGCGTGCGCGGTCCTCCTCATGACGGTCGTCGGGCTGGACGTGTCGCGCGCCGAGCTCCGCCGGGTCCTCTCGAGGCCGCGCCTCCTCGTGGCGGGCCTCGTCGGGCCGCTCGTCCTCCTCCCGCCGATCGCCCTCGTCGTCCTCCGGTTCGTGCCGATGCCCGCGGAGATCGCGGCCGGGATGCTCCTCCTCGCCGTCTGCCCCGTGGGCGGGATCTCGAACGTCTACAGCTACCTGGCGCGGGCCGCGACGGCGCTCTCCGTCACGCTCACGGCGGCCTCCTGCGCGGCTGCCGTCGTCACGATGCCGCTCCTCACGCGGGGCTTCGAGGTCGTGCTGGATCGTCCGTTCGGCTTCCAGGCTCCCGTCGGTACCCTGGCGGCGCAGATCCTCGGGATGCTCGTCCTGCCGGTCGCACTCGGGATGACGGTCCGGGCGCGGGCGCCGGGTTTCGCGGCCCGGCACGAGGCCGGGATGAGGAAGTTCGCCCTTTCGGCTCTCGCCCTCCTCCTCGGCTTCATCCTCTGGAGCGAGTGGGCGCGCTTCGTCGAGCACGTCGCCGTGACGGCGGCGGCCTCGGCGCTCTTCGTCCTCCTCGCCATGGTCGCGGGCGCGATCGTCGCGCAGGTCACCGGGGCCGACGCCCGGGAGCGCTTCACGCTTTCCGTGGAGTTCGCGACGCGCAACAGCGCGATCGCCACGGTCGTCGCGATCACCTTCCTCGGCGACACCCGTTTCGCCGTCTTCGCGACGACCTATTTCTTCACGGAGGCGGCGATCGCCGGGGTCGCGATTCTGGTGTTCCGCCGCAGCGAGGCGCTGGTCTAAGGTAGGGGCATGAGCATCCGGGAACGGGTCCTCCGCGTGGTCTCCCGCAGGGCCCTCGCCGGCGTCGCCGTGGCGCTCCTTCTCTACGCGGCGATCGGCTTCCTCGTCGTCCCGCGTGTCGTCCTCTCGAAGCTCCCGACGGCGCTCTCGGCGGCGCTCCACCGGCCGGTGACGCTGAAGGGGGTCAAGGCAAATCCGTTCACCCTCTCCCTCACCCTCGAGGGGCTCCGGGTCGGGGAGAAGGAGGGGCCGGGGGCCTTCGTCACCGTCGAGCGCCTCTTCGCGAACGCGCAGCTCTCGTCGCTCTACCACCGGGGCCCGGTCCTGAGCGAAGCGGTCGTCGAGGCTCCCGCGATCTCGATCGCCCGGACAGGGGCGGGGACGCTGAGCATCTCGGACCTCATCGAGGAGCTCTCGAAGGAGAAGCCGGATTCGAAGCCGGCGCGTTTCTCGGTCGCGAACATCCGCGTCGAGAGGGGCGCGATCCTCTTCGACGACCGGCCGGCGCGGACGAAGCACGCGGTGACGGAGCTGAAGGTCGGCGTGCCGTTCCTCTCGAACCTCCCCGTCGACCAGGACGTCTTCACCGAGCCCTTCCTCGGGGCGAAGGTGAACGGGGCGGCCTTCGAGCTGAAGGGGAAGACGAAGCCGTTTCACGGGACGCGCGAGACAACGCTCGACATCCACCTTTCCGACATCGACCTGCCGTATTACTTCGCGTACGTCCCGGCGGAATGGGCGAAACGGCTCACCTCGGGGCGGCTCGACACGGAGCTCGCCCTCTCGTTCCGGCAGGAGTCCGGGAAGGACCCGGCGGTGGTCCTCTCTGGAAGGGCGGCGCTCCGGCAGTTCCTCGTCTCCGAGGAAGGAGCGAAACCGCTCATCGGGCTGAAGCGGCTCGAGATCGTCCTCGCCTCGGCCGACCTCCTTCGCCGCGACGTGCGCCTCGAGAGCGTGACGGTCGACGCGCCGGAGGTCCGGGTCCACCGCGACCGGGGGGGCGGCTTTCCCGTCTTCGAGAAGCTCCTGGGAGCGTTCACGGGCGAGCCCGCGCCCGGCCCGACGGCGGAGCCGGCGAAGAGCAAGGGCGGAAGCTGGCGCGTCGACGTCAACGCCTTCGCGGTGGCCGGAGGCCGGATCTTCTTCCGCGACGAGCGCCCGCGGCGTCCCTTTGAGGCGGTCGCCGGGGAGATCGCGATCGCCGCCACCGGCATCTCGACGGCGGCGGGACAGGCCGCGACCTTGAAGGTCTCGGCGACGACCGACGCCGGGGAGCGGCTGGAGTACGCCGCGAAGCTCACGCTCGACCCGCTGGTTTCAGAGGGGACCCTCTCGTTCACGGGCATTCCGCTGAAGCGGTACGGGCCGTACTACGAGGACGGCCTCCTCTTCGCCGTCGAGGGCGGGAAGCTCGACTTCTCGACGAGGTACCGCTGGCCCGTCGCAGGGGAGCTGGCGGAGCTCTCCGACCTGTCGGTCGCGGTGACGGAGCTGCGTGCTCGGAGAAACGGGGAGAAGGAGGAGTTCCTCCGAATCCCCTCGGCCTCAATGACGGGTGGGGCGGTCGACCCCGGGAAGCGCGAGGTTCGGGTGGCGTCGATCGCCGCGTCCGGCGCGAACCTGAAGATCGTGCGGGAGAAGGACGGCAGCATCGACCTCGCGAAGCTGGCGAAGGAGGAACCCACACCGGCACCGAAACAGCTGGCCGCGGAGGGGAAGGCCACGGGAGGCGGCGAGTGGACGGCTCGGCTCGCCTCCATCTCTCTCGAAAGAGGCTCCGTTCGCTTCGCCGACGAAGCGGCGCCGCACCCGGTGACCCTCGAGATCGCGCCGATGAGCTTCTCGGTCGAGGGGCTCTCGACGGCCCACGGGGAGAAGGGGAAGGTTCGCGGCAAGGTCGCCCTGAACGGGAAGGGGAGCCTCGCGGTCGCGGGGACCTTCGGCCTCTCACCCGTCCTCGCGCAGCTGAAGGTCGACGCCGCCGACCTGGAGCTCCCGCCGTTCGCCGGCTACGCGCCTGAGACCGTCCAGGTGTCGCTGACGCGGGGGACGATCTCGGCGAAGGGAGAGGTGTCGGTGAAGGAGGGGCCGGACGGCGCGTTCGCCTACGGCTGGGAGGGCGAGGCGACCTGCGGAAAGCTGACGCTCCTGGACCCCACGGCCGGCCAGGACCTCCTCTCGTGGGACTCGCTCCGGCTCGGGGGGATGAAGGCGACCTCGACCCCCCCGTCCTTCGTCGCCGGGACGGTGGCGCTGACGGACTTCTTCGCGCGGGTCGAGCTCGACGAGGCCGGAAAACTGAACTTCCGGAGGGCCTTCGGGCTCGCCGAGCCGCCCCCGGTGGACGACGCGGCCGCCGAGTCCGCGATGGCGGGCGGAAAGGCCCCGGAACCGCAGCCGACGGCGGCGGCAGCGACGCCAGCGGCGCCGGGCGAGGGCGCCACGTACGTGAGGATCGACGCCGTGACGCTGCAGGGCGGCCGGCTCCACGTCGACGACCGGTTCGTGAAGCCGGGGTACCGCGCCGACCTGAAGGACGTCGGCGGAAGGATCTCGGGGCTGTCGTCCGTGGCGGGGACGCGCGCCGAGGTCGACCTGCGCGGGAGCCTCGAGAGCTCCGCGCCACTCGAGATCACGGGGACGTTCAACCCCTTCTCGGCCACTTCCTTCGCCGACATCAAGGTCGCCTTCCGCGACATCGACCTCGTCCCGATGACGCCCTACTTCGTGAAGTACGCCGGCTACTCCGTCCAGAAGGGCCGCCTGACGATGAACGTCGCCTACAAGCTGAACGAGCGGAGGCTCGAGGCGCAGAACTCCTTCCTCGTCGACCAGTTCACGTTTGGCGAGAAGGTGGAGAGCCCGACCGCGACGAAGCTGCCGGTGAAGCTCGCCGTCTCGCTCCTGAAGGACCCCGACGGCGTCATCCGGCTCGACGTTCCGATCTCGGGCTCCGTCGACGACCCGAAGTTCCGGGTCGGCCCGATCGTCTGGAAGATCATCGGGAACGTCTTGAAGAAGGCGGTCCTCTCCCCGTTCGCCCTGCTCGGACGCCTCGGCGGCGGCGGGCCGGAGCTCTCGTTCGTAGACTTCGCGCCGGGCGCTTCGAGCCTGGACGGCGAGGCAGTGAAGCGGCTCGACGCCCTCGCGGCGGCGCTCGGGAAGCGCCCGGCCCTGAAGCTCGAGGTCGAGGGGAAGGTGGACGCGGCGAAGGACGCCGAGGGGCTCCAGAGGCTCCTTTACGAACGGAAGGTGAAGGTGCGAAAGGCCGAAGAGCTCGCGAAGGCGGGAACGCCGGCGGCGTCCGTCGACGAGGTCGTCGTCTCGAAGGAAGAGTGGCCCGAGTACCTCGAGCGTGCGTACAGGAAGGAGCGTTTCCCCAAGCCGAGAACGGCGCTCGGGCTCGTCAAGCAGATCCCGCCCGAGGAAATGGAGAAGCTGATGCTCGCCAACCTCGTGGTCACGCCGGACGACCTGCGGCAGCTCGCGCTCGCCCGGGCCACCGTCGTGAAGGAGCGCCTCCTCGGACCTGGCCAGGTCGCGCCGGACCGCGTCTTTCTCGTGGATCCGGCGGCGGCGGCCGAGCCGAAGCCGGGCGAGTCGCTCACCCGGGCCGCCTTCGTTCTGAAGTAGGCGCCCGAACCGCCCGGCGTGGCCGGTGCCCCGTTCCTGCTGCCGTTCTCCGTCCGAGGAGCGGTCCCGGAAAGATTGTCTGCGGGAGGGTCGGAGAGGGCCCTTCGACTTTATGATCGGTGGCCCTCTCCGGAGCCCCGCGGGGCGGTCGGTTCCCGGAAGAAGGCGCCAAAGCGAGACAGTGCGAGGAGGCACCCCACCGATGGCCGAGGCCGCGAAAGAGAACGGGCGCACCTTCAAGATGCCCCACACCCTGGTGATCGTCGGGAGCCTCATCGTCTTCGTCCTCGTCCTGTCGTGGCTTCTCCCCTCGGGGACGTACCAGACGGTGGAGAAGGCGGGGCGGCAGGTGACGGTGCCCGGCACGTACCAGCAGGTCGAGAAGATCTGGCTCGGGCCGCAGTGGCTGGTCGTCGCCCCGTTCCGGGGCTTCCTCGACGGCGCGCTCATCATCGGTTTCCTCCTCGCCATCGGCGGCGCGTTCAGCGTCATCCAGGCGACCGGGACGATCGAGTTCGCGATCCGGAAGATCACCGCCGCGCTGGCGTCGCGGCCGTTTCTGGAGAAGCTCGTCATCCCGGTCCTGATGGCGGTCTTCTCGCTGGCCGGCTCGGTCTTCGGGATGTCCGAGGAGGTCATCCCGTTCATCGTCATCTGCATCCCGCTGGCGCTCTCGCTCGGGTACGACTCGATCGTCGGCGTCGCGATCCCGTTCCTCGGCGCGGCGGCGGGCTTTGGCGCGGCCTTCTTCAACCCCTTCACCGTCGGCATCGCGCAGGGGCTCGTCGGCCTTCCGCTCTACTCGGGCCTCGGCTACCGGGTCGCGACCTGGTTCGTGACGACGGGCGTCATGATCGCGTGGGTGATGGTCTACGCCGCGCGCGTCAAGCGCCGCCCCGAGATCAGCCCCGTCTTCGACATCGACCAGGCCCGTGATCGGAACGCCTTCGAGGGGTCGGGAGCCGTGGAGCCGTGGACCTCGCGACGGCTCCTCGTCCTCTCCCTCTTCGTCGCGGCGATGGGCGTCCTCGTCTGGGGGATCCTGAAGCAGCAGTGGTTCATCGAGGAGATCGGCGCCCTCTTCCTCGCCATGGGGCTCGTGATGGGGATCGTCGCGGGCCTGAAGTCGAACGCGATCGCGACCGCCTTCGTCGCGGGAGCGAAGGACATGGTCAACGTCGCGCTGATCATCGCGTGCGGCCGGGCTCTCCTCATCATCGCGAAGGAAGCGAAGGTCCTCGACACGATCCTCTTCCACAGCTCGGGGCTCATCTCGCTCCTGCCCGGGATCGTGGCCGCGCAGGTGATGTTCCTCGTCCAGTGCGTCATCAACTTCTTCATCCACTCCGGGACGGCCCAGGCGGCGCTCACGATGCCGATCATGGCGCCGCTCGCCGACCTCGTCGGCCTGACGCGCCAGACGATGGTCTACGCCTACCAGCTCTGCGAGCTGGTGAACCCGATCCTCCCGACGTCGGCCGTGACGATGGGCGTCCTCGGCATGGCGAAGATCCCGTGGGAGAAGTGGGCGCGCTGGTTCCTGCCGCTCATGCTGACGCTGATGGTCCTGGCGTTCCTCCTTCTCGTCCCGCCGGTGCTGACGCACTGGGGGCCGTTCTGAAAGGGGCGCGGCGATGAGCTCCACTTCCCGAGGCGGCCTCCTCTCTTCCGCCCTCGTGGCGGCGTCCATAGCCGTCGGCCCGCTGTCGGCCGCGCCCGGAAGCCTCCCCGAGGACCACCGGACGCTCGCGACGTCGACGTCCTATGCCGGGATGGAGGCGTTCCTTTCGAGCGTCGACGGGAAGGGTCCCGTCCGCGTCTCGGTCGAGGGAAAGACGGCGAAGGGGCGGTCGCTCTACCTCGTCCACGCGGCGCACCGCGCCGACGCCCCGTTCCGGATCTTTTTCTACGCGCAGCAGCACGGCGACGAGGTCTCCGGCAAGGACGCTCTCCTCTACCTGATCCGCGACATCGTCCGCGATCCGTCGCGGCTCCCCGCGGACGTCGACCTCTGGGTGATGCCGATGGTGAACCCGGACGGCGCCGTGGCGGGAACGCGCCGGAACGGAGCCGGCGCCGACCTGAACCGGGACCACGTGACGCTGCTGCAGCCCGAGACGCAGGCGCTCCATCGCGTCGCGCGGCGGCTGCGGCCGCACCTCGCCGTCGACGCGCACGAGTTCGGCCGCGACTCCCAGGAGTGGACGAAGAAGGGCTGGGAGAAGTGGCCCGACATCACGATGGACGGCCTGAACAACCCGCACTTCGACGCGGAGAGGATCGCGGCGGCGCGCCGGTGGGTCGACGAATCGGCCGAGGTGGAGGAGAAGGCGGGGCACCGCTTCCTGCGTTACTGGGTCGGCGGGGCCCCGCCGGAGGACGAGCAGCGCCACTCTGCGATCGACACCGACGGAGGCCTCAACGGTATCGGCGCGTACGGCGGGCTCTCTTTCATCATCGAGGCGGCCGTTCGCCACAGTGCGAAGAACCCTTCGGGCGACCTCGGGAAGCGCGTCGACGCGTATCTCGTCCTCTTCCGGCGCTTCCTCGAGGGAGCCGGACGCAGGGCCGAGGATCGCGCCGTCGTCGAGCGCGCGCGGAAGCTCGCCCTTCCGGCGTTTCTCCCTTCCGATGCGATCTGGGTCAACCTGCGGGGGACGGTGACCGATTTCCCGGTCGTCGACGTGGCGACGGGGAGGGTGCTGAAGGTCCCGACCGCGAACCTCATGACCGACGTGGCGGTGAAGCGGAGCGTTCCGACGCCGCTCGGCTATGCGGTCGACCCGACGGCGGCCGGCGAGATCGGGGCGCTCCTGACGCGCCACGGCATTCCGTTCGAGACTCTCGCCGCAGCGCGGACGGTCGAGACCGAGACGTGGACGCTCCTGCGCGTGGAGGACAAGTTCGACGACGTCTATGGCCGCTACGGCGGGCGGACGATCGTGAAGCGCGGCGACGTCCGGGAGACGGAGCTCGCGGCGGGGAGCCTCTACGTTCCTCTCGAGGGCGAGGCCGCCATGCGGGCCGCGATCCTCCTCGAGCCGTCGGCGATGTACGGTCTCTGGCAGTACCCGGTGTTCCGGGCGCTCGTCGCCGCGGACGGCGGGATCCCGGTCCTCAGGGTGCTGAGAGGGGCCACTCCGGCGGCCGCGGCTTCGCGATGAACCGGCCCCGGCGAGGCGGCCGCGGCCTTCCCGCTCGAGGCCGAGCGGATCCCGGCGATCGGGAGGGTCGACCTCCTCCTCGTCCGCCTTCCGTTCGTCCAGCCCTTCTCGATCAGCTCGGCCACCTGGACGTGCAAGGAGGCGCTGGTTCTCCGCGTGGAGGCGGGCGGCGTCGTCGGATGGGGCGAGTGCGTCGCCGACCCCGACCCGTTCTACGCCGCCGAGACGACGACGTCGGCCCGGCACATCGTGACCGAGTTCCTCCTGCCGCTCGTCGAGGCGGGGATGACGCTCGGAGAGGTCGATTCCCGTTTCCAGCACGTGCGCGGGAACCGGATGGCGAAGGCGACGGTCGAGAATGCGCTCGTCGACCTCGTCGCGAAGGCGGGGGGGTCCCGCTCCACGAGCTCCTCGGCGGACCGCGCAAGCGGATCTCGTCGGGGATCAGCCTCGGGCTCCAGGAGACCCCGGCCGATCTCGTGAAGGAGGTCGAGGCCGCGGTCGCGAAGGGCTACCACCGGGTCAAGGTGAAGGTGAAGAGGGGGAAGGACGTCGACTACGTGGCCGCGGTGAGGGAGCGCTTCCCCGAGATTCCGCTCATGGCCGACGCCAATGGCGACTACCGGCCGGAGGACGCCGCCCACCTCGCGCGACTCGACGCGTTCGGTCTCACGATGATCGAGCAGCCGCTCTCGTACAGCGATTTCTACGAGCACGCGGCCCTGCAGAAGCAGCTCGCGACACCGCTCTGCCTCGACGAGTCGATCCACGATCTCGCCGACGCGAAGGCGGCGATCGCCCTGGGCGGCTGCCGGATCCTCAACCTGAAACAGGGACGCGTCGGCGGGCTCCTGGAGTCGCTCCGGATCCTCCGCCACGCGGCTTCGTGCGGCGTCCCCGTCTGGTCGGGCGGTATGGACGAGACCGGGATCGGCCGAGCGGTGAACATCCACCTGCAGACGCTCGACGGCTTCACGCTGCCGGGTGACACGTCGGAGACGAGCCGGTACTTCCACGAGGACCTCGTCGAGCCGGCGGTCGTCCTGGACGACGAAGGCTTCATCGAGGTGCCGCGCGGGGCAGGGATCGGAGTCGAGGTGGTCCCTGACCGGCTGCAGAAGTACACGCTCAGGAGCGAGCGGCTGCGCTGACGGGTTCGGCACGGCCTCGTGCGTAGCCCGCCTGGCGCCTGGCGGACCGCCAGGGCCGGCGGCCCGGCTCCGCGCCGGCCCGCAGCGTCACTTGCCGGACTGGCTGAAGAGACGCCGGATGAAGGAAGCCTCCGGGGGGCAGTCGCAACGCTGGGCCTTCGGGACGTTGGCGAGGGCTTCCTCGACGTGGCGGCCACAACCGGCCCACGTCGGCTTTCCGCATCTCTGGCAGCGAACAGGATGGCACATACCATCACTATATCAGTATGTGGTAATGGATGTCAAGCGAAGAACCGCCGGGTGGTGCTCGTCAAGCAGCAGGTCAGTCGCCGGCCTTCGGCAGCTCGACCTCGCCGTACCACTCCTTCAGCGCGATCCTCGTGCCGTAGGGGGCCGAGAGGCGTTGGAGGAGCGCGACGATCTCCCTGGCGCGGTGCGTCGGCGCCAGTCGCGGGACGCCGTAAAGTGGCCCCTCGTCGTCGATCGTCACGGGGATCAGCTCCAGCTTCCGGATCTTCCCGTCGCGGTACGTCATCCGGGCGACGACGCTTTCCATCACCTCGCGGGGGTCGCGGCGGTCCCAGACGGAGACGTTCGGCGGGCGGGCAACCTCCGAGTCGCGCTGGTGGGGGAGGTCCGTGGGGATGACCTTCGGAGTCCGGTACTGGTAGATGAAGTTGCTGAGGCTGTAGAAGATCGGCTTCCCGTTTCGCAGCTCGATGCCGCGAAGGACGTGCGGCCCGCTGCCGAGGACGGCGTCGGCCCCGGCGTCGATCGCCTTCCGGAAGGAGATCTGGTCGTTCGGGGGCGTCGTGTCCTGGATGCCGTAGGCCCGCGAGTGGCTCACGTCGTGGACGTGGAGTGAGACCATCACGGTGCCGTGCCGCCGCTTCGCGAGGAGGACGTCCTCCTCCATCGTCTTCACGTCGGCCGCGAGCGGCCCCTCGACGGTTTCGACCTTCCCGCCCTCGCCGGCGACGAGAACTTCGGCAGGGTTGATCGTCGCGAGGCAGGGGCCGGACGGGTCGGCGCACCGGTCGCGATCCGTCCAGTAGCGCATGTAGGAGAGGAGGGCGAGCCGCTCCTTCTGACCCTGGACTCTCTTCGTCCCGGGTTGGTGCGCCTCGGCGAGCGTCCGTCCGGCGCCGGCGTGCGCGATCCCCGAAAGGTCGAGCGCCCGCAGGCACTCCTTCAGACCTTCCGCGCCGAAGTCGAGCGCGTGGTTGTTCGCCATGCTCACGAGGTTGATGCCGGTCGCGGCGACCTCCCAGGCGAAGTCGCGCGGCGCCCGGAAGTTGTAGAAGACCTTCTGCAGCTCCGGCCGCTCGTTGAGAGAGAACTCGAGATTCCCGATCGCCACGTCGGACTCCTGGAGAATCCGGAGCAGGTTCTTCCGCTCCGGTTCCTTCAGGTGGCTGATCCGCTCGTTGAAGATCATGTCGCCGACGGCCGTGACGATCACGTCCCCGGGCTCCTCGCGAAGGAGCGCCGACACCCGCGCGTCCCAGTCGACCTTCTCCGGCGCCTCGGCCGGCCGGACACGCCGCTCGTAGACCGATCGTCCCTGGTCCCACCCGGGCGCGGGAGCGGAAGGAACCGCCGGAGGCGGAGCCCCTGCCACGCCTCCGCCGACGACGAGAGCGAGAAGAAGAACGACCAGAGTCATCGGGCGCCTCCGACGGTTCTGGTGAAGAGGTCGTAGGTTTCGCCGGGGAGGAGGAGGTGGAGCTTCAGGGCGTGGACGCCGAGGAGGTCCTGGCCCGTGTCGCGAGGCTTGCGGGAGACCCGACCGCCCTGTGCGTCGAAGACCATGACGCCGCTGCGGCCGAGGACCTGGAACGTGCCGTCCGGGCGGACCCAGATCGCGGTCTCCTCGTCGACGCCGACGCCGAGGAGGTCCGGGTTCTCGAGGATCACGGAGAGGAGCCGGTTCTGGCGCTGGCGCCTGATGAAGTGCTGGTCGACGACGACGCCGGGGGGGAGGAAGCCGAGCCCGGTCCAGAGCTCGACGCTGCGCGTGGCGACCTGGGAGAAGTTTCCCTCGCCGGTGATCATCCGCTCGCTCTGGCAGGCGGTGCCGGCGGAGGTCCCGCCGACGACGGCCCCGGAGGCGAACGCGGCGGCGATCGCGTCGCCCACGGGCGTGCCGAGAAGGGCGTTCGTGATCCGGATCTGGTCGCCGCCGCCGAAGAAGATGCCCCGGGCCTTCCTCGCGAGGTCGGTCC
Organism: Holophagales bacterium; assembly: GCA_016719485.1. Taxonomy (NCBI): domain Bacteria; kingdom Pseudomonadati; phylum Acidobacteriota; class Holophagae; order Holophagales; species Holophagales bacterium. Next base: position 297,731 of record JADJZB010000028.1, on the reverse strand, counting down.
AGTCGGCGCGCTGGGCGTCGGCCTTCTTCCGGATGTCGAGGGAGACGGCGTTCGTGCAGCCGTGCTCCTCGCGGAAGAGCTTCTCGTAATACGAGGCGGCGTCGGGCTCGGAGGAGGCCGTCGGGATCATGACGATCGGGGCGTCCTTGCCGCCCGCCAGCTCGACGAACTTCCGCATCACTTCGGGAGGCTTGTCGCCGCCGCCGATGAGGACGAGGTGCCCCTTCGCCGGCGCGTCGCCGCCGAGGGCGGCGGAGGAAAGTGCGGCGAGGAGGGCGAGCGAGAGGAGGAGGCGGGAACGTGTCATCCGGATACCTCGGCCGCCGGGCGGGACTCGCCGGCGCGGGACGGACGGCCGCGCCGAAGAAAAAGGCGGGGCGGCCACGGGCCGCCCCGGCGAATCGCAAGGAGGAGGAAGGAGCTAGAAGCTGAAGCGGGCGCCGAGCCGGAGCTGGCGCGGGGTCTCGATGCTGAGGGCCGCGCCGTACGTGGCGTTCGGACGCCACGTGCCGCTGCGGTACTCGCCGTAGTAGTCGTCCAGGGTGAGAGCCTCCCCGGTGTTCAGGACGTTGAAGCACTCGAGGGAGAGGTCGAGGCGGGTGTCGCCTGCGATCTTCATCCCCCAGGCGAGGCGAAGATCGAGGATGTTCCGGGCTTCGAGCTGCTCCGAGCCGCGCTCCGTCAGGAAGATGTAGCGGCCCGAGGCGGAGTTGCCGTCGAGGTAGCGGCGGACGTTGCCGTAGGGCGTCCAGTACATGCCGGTGAGGTAGGTGTACTGGCCGCTCGCGGTGAAGTTGAGGGGCAGGTCGACGGCGCCGGAGACCTTGAACTCCCACTCGTTGAAGGACGAGTCCATGTTGCCGTAGGCGTTCACGAGGCCGTTCCGGTCCTCGAGCTCGGGGGCGTATCCGTTGTTCTTGAGGACGTTCCCCTTGAGGTCGGTCCAGACGAGCGAGGAGCGGAGCTGCCAGCCGCGGCTGTAGCGCTTGTCGAACCGGACGACGAAGGAGTCGTAGTCCCGCTCCCCGGGGTTGTCGGTCGAAAGCGACCAGACCGGGTCGCCGTTGAGGCTCCACACCTCGAGCTCGCCCCCGGCGATCGGGTTCGGGATGCCGGTCACGCGCTCGTAGTCGTCGTTCGTGTTGACCATTCCCATCAGGTTGCGGAAGCGCCGGTTGACGTAGTCGGCGCCGATGGACATGTCCCTGCCGAGCTGGTGCTCGATCGTGAGGAGCGCCTCGTCCACGTACGGGTGGTCGATGGTCCCCATCGTGGCCGAGTCCGGCACGGCCTCGCTGCAGTCGCCCCACGTCGAGCCGTCCCAGTAGCAGTCGCCGTCCGGCACCGCGGCTCCGCCGGACGCCTCGCGGTCGAAGAGGTAGGTGTACATGGAGGAGTGGTAGCGGCCCCAGTGCGCCTTGACGGCGAGCTTGGCGTTCCCGAGGACGTCCCACGCGAACCCGACGCGCGGATCGACGAAGTCGGCTTCGTAGACGTCGGGGTTGCCGAAGCCTTCGCGCCAGCCGCCCTTGTAGTTCGTGTAGCGAAGGCCGAGATTCACCGTGAAGCGGTTGATCCGCAGCGAGTCCTGGGCGTAGGCGACGAAGCCCGTCTGCTCCGCGTGGACCTCGTACTCGCCGTAGCCCGTGGAGCGCTCGTACCAGCCGCAGGATGGGTCCCGGAGGTAGTTGGCGATCTGCGCTTCCTCGGTGTCCCCGGGGCAGAGCGTCGAGTCGTCGTAGTAGGTGTACCCGCCGTTGCGGCGCCACTCGTCCGTCGTGGAGGACTTCTCGTACAGGATGCCGAACTTGAACGAGTGGGCGTCGCTGTCGCCGAAGAGGCCGTCCTTGAAGAGGCTCCAGTTGGCGTCGCCCGTCACCCGGTGGCGGTGGTTCAGCTCCTGGATCTTGGAGTTCACCAGCGCGTACCCGGTATCGCCGTAGGCGTCGTCGTGGCCGGGCGTCGCGAACCCGGCGGAGCCGAGGAAGTCGTCGTTGCCGTCGTAGCCGGTGACCTTCACGTTGAGGAAGCTCGCCGAGGAGAGGATCGACTCCCAGTTCACGGCGAAGGTGGCGTTCGGTCCGTCCTGGTTGGGCGCCGCCTCGGGGAACGTGAAGGCGTCGATGCCGCGCCGGTCGTTCTTGACGTGGTCGTACTCTCCCATCGCGAAGATCCGGTTGCCCTCGCCCAGCTGGTAGGTGAGCTTTCCGAGGAAGCGCGGGACCTTGCGGTCCGAGGTGTCCCGGGCGCCGACGGGCGTCGTTTCCTGGTGCCAGTACTCGGCGCTGGCGAAGAACCAGAGCTTGTCCTTGACGACCGGTCCGCCGAGGCTGAGGGCGTAGTCCTCGAAGGTGAACGTCTCGTCTTCGTCGTTCTCGGGCGAGTTGTCGGAGACGAACGAATCGGGCTGGTAGTAGGCCTCGAGCGTCCCCTTGAACGTGTTGCCGCCCGACTTCGTGACGCCGTTGACGACGGCGCCGGTGTAGCCGCCGTATTCCGCGCTCGCGCCGAGACCGGCGACCTGGATCTCCTCCATCCACTGGATGCTGGGAAGGAGCCAGTAGTTGCCGCTCGCCGCGTCCCCGACGTTGACGCCGTCGAGCGTGAAGGCGTTCTGGTTCGAGGTGGTGCCGCCGTACGCGAGCATGCTGCTGCTGTCGGGCGACGCCGACGTGTCGACGTTGACACCCGGAGCGGCCGAGAGCACCTGGTAGTAGTTGCGCGGGACCGCCTGCTTGTTGATGAAGTCGCCGCCGAAGCTCGTCGCGACCTTGTTCTCGACGACGCTGACCATCGGTGCCTCGGCCGTGACGACGGCCTCGGCTGCGACGGACGAGAGCGAGAGGACGAGGTCGATGGCCATCGACTGGCCGAGGCTCACGCGGATACCGTCGCGCCGGGCTTTCCTGAAGCCCTGGAGCTCGGCCTCGAACGCGTAGCTGCCGGGAGGCAGCGCGGGGAAACGCCATCCCCCGCGGGCGTCGGCGGTCGTCGACATGCGGCCCTTGACGAGGGCGGTCGAGGTGGCCGTGACGAGGGTTCCGGGCAGGACCCCGCCTTCGGCGTCCTTGACGGTTCCCTGGACGCTGCCGGTCACGGACCCCTGGGCATTCGCGACCCCCGAGAACCCGAGCAACAGGATCAGTGCGGCCCCTACGACCATCGAAAGCTTCCGTGGCATGACTCCTCCTCCTTCCCGGGGTCGGGCGGCGCCCGAGGACCCGTGGCCAGACTCGTGTTTCTGTTCGATCGAATCCCGGCGCAGGGCACACTCCGAGGTCTGCGTCAGGTGTTTCATGGAACGCTTCTCATGGCGGCGACGAGCGTCTCTCCCGCCGCCTCGACGTGGCGCTTCACGGCTTCGGCGGCCCTTTCGGGATCGTGCGCCGCCAGCGAGGCGACGATCTCGGCGTGCTCCTCGGCATCGGGCTCCTCCCGCTCGGGAAGCGAGCTGACGGCGATCTTCGGGACGTTGCTCCAGAGCATCGTGGGGAAGGCCGACCAGAGGTGCCCCAGCGTCCGCATCAGGAACGGGCGTCGCGAAGCCGAGATGATCGTCTCGTGGAAGCGCCGGTTCAGGTCGCGATACTCCTTCAGGCGCGCCGGCACCTCGCACGCGAGCATCCGGTGGTGGAGCGAGGTGAGCTCCTTCAGCTCCTCGGGCGAGATCTCCGCGGCGGCGTGGCGGGCCGCCATCGGCTCGAGGACGGCTCGGCTCGCGTAGAGATCCTCGGCGTCCTCGACGGAGAGGGTGACGACGCGGATGCCCCGGTAAGGCACGTGCTCGAGGAGTCCCTCGGACACGAGCTGCTTGAGGGCCTCGCGCACGGGCGTCTGGGAGACGCCTTCTTCGCGAGCCACGCTCTCCTGGCGAAGCCAGTCGCCGGGACGGCGGCGGCCCTCGAGAATCTCGGACCGCAGGCGGTCCGCGACCCACTGCCGAAGCTGTCGGTGATGCTCGGTGCCGGTTCGGCCCTGCATGATGTTATTTACATTATATATTTGTGATAGCCCTGTCACGAACAATCTTATCTATTTGCACCTGTAATGTTTTATGACTGCTTTTCGGGCAGGGGTGGACAGGCGGGACTGACACCTCGGGGCCGACCGCCGTGGCGGACGGACGAAGTCGAACGGGCGGCTCAGCGCCCGCTTGAAGACGTGCCTCAGGACTCCGCCCAGCTCACCCGACGGCATCTCGTACGCCCGCGCCGCATTCATCAGCGAGAGCGAGAACGCGACCGAGAGGTTCAGGACGAACATGACCCCGATCCCGGCGAGACCGCGCAGGAACGCCCCGTCGTCGAACCACCTCTCGCCGAGGCTCGACGCGGCGAGCGCGAGCTGCCCGGTCGAGAGCGTGACGTGGCGGACGTCGAACGGGATGCCGAAGAAGCGGCCGACGGCCGGCGCGAAGCCGAGGAGGAACCCGAGCGCGACGTTCGTGGCCACCCGGATGCGTTCCTCGCGAGGCCGTCGGCGAGGCGCTTCATCCTCTCGGGACCGAAAACCCTGCCGAGAGGGTGTCGGGCGATCCCCTCGGGAAGCCGGTGGTACGTCGACCAGTTCTCGAACCAGCCGCCCGCGAGGCTTCCCATCCAGAGCAGGACGCCGGTGAGAGCAGCGAAGAAGATCGTCCCGCTGTCGAGCGGGCTGAGGACGAGGAACGTGTCCCGGGCGGTCTTCTCGTCGACCCAGGGACGTCCCGCGAGGAGCAGCCACCCGCCGACGAACACGGCCGCGCCGACGCCGACGGTCGCCACGTTCGAGACAGCGGCCGCGAGCTGGGAGCTCGTGAGCCGGGCGAAGAAGCCGGCGATCCTCTCCTCGCGGTCCTCTCCCTTCGCCTCGCGCATGATCTGCGCGAGGGCCGCGGCGGTCATCGCCGGCTGTTTCGTGGCGAGGACGAGGCCGAAGGCCTGCATCAGCAGGAAGCTGACGGCGTAGTTCAGGCCGTAGAGAAAGCTCTCCGGGAACGCGGCGAGGTGCCACTCGTGGACGAGCATCTTGAAGGCTGCCGTGAGGACGGTGAGCGCTCCGCCTCCCGCCGCGGCCAGCCAGATGTGCCGGTACTCCGAAGGCGTGGTCGCGACGTAGTGCTCTCCGGTCTTCCCCGTCCGGTCGACGATCTTCCTGTCGAGGAGGTGGAGGTTCCAGCGGACGAGGTGGAAGACACTCTTGTCCTCGTGGGCGAGCTGGACGAGGCGCGACAGCAGGCGGTGGAGCGCCCTCGAACGCTCGGGTCCGTCGCCGCCCTCCATCACGTCCGCCATGAGCGCGGTCCGGGTCAGGCAACGGTCGATCACCTGGAGCCCGAAGACGACGTCGACGCTGACGCCGGCGTCCTCGAGGTGGCGCTGGATGAGCCGGACTTCCTTGCGGCAGTCCCCCGAGTCCTTGTTGAAGGCCTGCAACGCCTGGGCGGTCTCCCGGCCGCCGATCCAGGCGTCGAGGAGTGCGTCGCCCGACCGGAGGATGCGGTGGAACGGCGAGGCGTAGACCGGTCCCGGCGTGGAGCGGACGCGCAGGTCGCGCGAGAGGCCCTGCGCCTGTATCCGGCTCAGCAGGATCCGGAAACCGTCGGCGAAACCGCGGGACACGGCCGCCACCGCCTCCGTCGTCAGGCCTCCCTGGAGGAGCCGGACGAAACCGTGGACGTCGGAGAGCGGGAGGCCGCAGAACGTCTCGACCTCGTCCCCGACTCGAGAAGAGGCGCGGGACGAAGGCCGCGAGGTCGTGGGCGTCGCGAGGAGAGGGGATGAGCCGGGCGGAGATCCGCTCGCCGAGCTCGGCGACGAAACCCCGGTCGCTCGGAATCCCGACCTCCCCGAAGAGGGCCGTCCCGTCGGTCTCGGCGAGCAGCGCCGACAGGGAGCCCAGGAAACGGTCCCGGTTCTCGGGTGACGTTTCGAGGGCAGCGAGGATCGATTCTTCCGTGACTGCGAACCTGACGCCGCCGTACCACGATGCGGAGGAGAGGTTCAAGGCGGCGTCCTCGCACGACGACAAGCTCGCGGCGCTGCGCGAGATGATCGCCCTCCTCCCGAAGCACAAGGGGACCGAGAAGCTCTACGCCGACCTGAAGAAGCGCCTCGCCAAGCTGGAGGCCGAGGTCGACCACGCCGCGCACGGCGGGCGCCGGGCCGACCCGGGGCACGTGAAGCGCGAGGGGGCGGGGCAGTGGGTCCTCCTCGGCGAGCCGAACGCGGGCAAGTCGTCGCTCCTGGCGGCGCTCACGCACGCGCACCCGGAGATCGGGGAGTACCCGTTCACGACGCGGGCGCCGCAGCCCGGGATGATGCCGTTCGAGGAAGTGCAGGTGCAGCTCGTCGACACGCCCGCCGTCGCCGAAGGGCACACGGAGCCCTACCTCACGAACCTCGTCCACAACGCGGACGGCGTCCTTCTCGTCCTCGACGTGACGGCCGACGACGGCGAGGTGGCGGCGAAGCTCCTCCTCGACCTCCTGGAGCGCTCGCGGGTGTGGCCGCGGGTCAGGCCGGTCCCGGCCGACGCGCCGCCCTTCCTCGCGGTGCGGCCCGTGATCGTCCTCGGCAACAAGAGCGACCTCGACGACGGGACGTTCGCCGAGATCGCCCGCGAGGCGATCGGGAACGACCTGCCGTTCCTGCCGGTTTCGGCTCTCTCGGGCCAGGGCCTCGACGCGCTCCGGCCGCTCCTCTACCGGGAGCTGAAGCGGGTCCGCGTCTTCGCGAAAGAGCCGGGGAAGAAGCCCGACCTCGCCTCTCCTTTCGTCCTGCCGGAGGGAGCCACGGTCCACGACCTGGCCGAGCGGGTCCACAAGGACGTCGCGGCGGCCCTGCGCTTCGCGCGGATCTGGGGGCACGCGAAGTTCGACGGGCAGCAGGTCGACCGGCAGCACGTCCTGGCCGACCGCGACGTCGTCGAGCTCCACTCGTAGGACGAGGCGTCAGCCTTTCTCGGCCTCGAGCTCGGCCCTCGCCTTCGCGAGCTCGGCCTTCTTCGCCTCGTCGACCTCCGGGTAGGCGAGGTCCATCCTCTCGAGCGCGTCGATCACCGCCGATGCGACGGCGAGCCGCGTGAACCACTTGTTGTCCGCGGGGACGACGTACCACGGCGCCCAGGGAGTCGCGGTGGCGCGGATGGCGTCCTCGTAGGCTTCCATGTAGGAGTCCCAGTGCTTCCGCTCGGCGGCGTCGCCCAGAGCGAACTTCCAGTTCTTGTCGGGCTCCACGAGGCGGTCGAGGAAGCGCTTCTTCTGCTCCTTCTTCGACACGTTCAGGAAGAACTTCACGACGGTGACACCGTTGCGCGAGAGGTATCGCTCGAAGGAGGCGATGTCCTCGTAGCGCTCCTGCCAGACGTGCTTCGACACGACCTCGGGCGGGAGCTTCTGGCCGGCGAGGATCTGCGGGTGGACCTTCACGACGAGGACTTCCTCGTAGTAGGAGCGGTTGAAGATCCCGATCCGGCCCCGCTCCGGGAGGCACTTCGTCGTCCGCCAGAGGAAGTCGTGGTCGAGCTCCTCGGCCGAAGGGGCCTTGAACGAATAGACCTGGCACCCCTGCGGGTTCACGCCCGAAAGGACGTGCTTGATCGTGCCGTCCTTGCCGGCAGCGTCCATCGCCTGGAAGACGAGGAGGAGGGCGCGCCTGTCCTGGGCGTAGAGCTTGTCCTGGAGCGCGGCGAGGGTTTCCACACCCTTGTCGAGAAGCTCGGCAGCGTGGTCCTTCTCGAGCTTCAGTCCCCCGGTGTCTCCCGGGTCGAAGTTCTTCAGGCGGAACTTCCCGCCGTTCTCGACGCGAAATGCCCGTGAGATCTTTGCGGCCTTGCTCATTCTTCCCTCCTGCGAGTACGCCGTCGCGGGTCCCGTCCCATGTTCACTTCACGTCGCCGGCGGTCGGATCGGCGTACGCCGAGCGGAGCTCGACCGGGTCGCGTTCCTTCCTCGCCCTCAGGTTCAGCATCTCGACGAAGAGCGAGAACGCCATCGAGAAGTAGATGTAGCCCTTCGGGATGTGGTGGCCCAGGCCGTCTGCGATGAGCATGACGCCGATCATCAGGAGGAAGGCGAGGGCCAGCATCTTCACGGTCGGATGATCGTGGACGAAGTCGCCGATCGCGTTGGCGAAGAACATCATGACGACGATCGAGACGACGATCGCCGAGACCATGAGGCCGACCTTGTTCACCATCCCGACCGCGGTGATGACGGAGTCGAGAGAGAAGATGACGTCGAGGGCGACGATCTGCGCGAGGACGGCGCCGTAGGACCCGAAAGCCTTCGTCGAGTGCTCGCCCTCCACGCCCTCGAGCTTGTCGTGGATCTCGTGCGTGCTCTTGGCGACCAGGAAGAGTCCGCCGACGATCAGAACGATGTCGCGTCCCGAGATCACCTTCGACAGGACCGTGAAGAGCGGGGCCGTCAGGCCCATGACCCAGGAGATGGACAGCAGCAGGAGGACTCTCGAGATCAGCGCCAGACCGAGGCCGATCCGGTAGGCCTTCTGCCGCCGCTCGGCCGGGAGCTTTCCGACGAGGATCGAGATGAAGACGATGTTGTCGATGCCGAGAACCAGCTCGAGGGCGGCGAGCGTCAGGAACGCAATCCATCCCTGCGGTTCGAGGATCCATTCCATCCGGCGGCTCTCCCATTCCTGACGGTCGCGAAGCGGAGTCTACCCGCAGCCCGGCGCCGCGGCCGCGGGGGTCATTTCCCCGGCGCAGCCGGTCTGATGGGAGGGGACAGCCAGTATTCCGAAGGCGTGACGACCGTCCACCTGGCCCCGGAGAACGCCGTCGGGAGGGGACGAGTCCGTGAGCCCGACGGCGCCCCGGCCTCGCGGAAGCCGAGCGCCAGGAACGGGGCCTTCCGGCCGGACGCCCACTCGAGAAGCGGACCGTCGGATTCCCGTGCTCCGGCCACGAGGAGCGGACGGACGCCGAGGTGATGCACGACGGTTCGAAGGCGGGAGGCTCCGGACGGAGGGGGGGCCGGCTCGCCGGAGAAGACGAACCGGGTGCGGACGCCCTGGTCCCGGACCTCGATCTGCGAGAGGGGGGCGATCACCCGGTACGCAGGCAGGTCGTAGAGCGCCTCGACGAGAGCGCGGGTGACCTCGGCCGGGCCGTCGGAGACGACGTAGCTTCGGAAGTTCCAGGTGCGCAGGAGCTCGAGGAGCTCGCGCATCGCGGGACGGGCCAGGTCGGCGGGTGCGTGACGTCCGGGCGGGGCGACGCGAACCCAGGCGAGAACCTGTGTGCGGATCTCGTCCTGGTCGAGCCCGGCGAGAGCCGCGGCGGACAGGCGCGCGAGGTCCGCGGGAGAGAGGGCCGCCAGGGCGGCGGGGTCATTGCCGAGAAGGGCCGGGAACGGTGGCGTCGAGGCCCATTCGGGCTTCGTCGGCGCGAGCGAACGGAGCCGATCGAGGGCCCACGCGTCTTCGAGCGACACGCCCCCGCTGTCCCAGAGGACGCCCTCGGTCGCGAACACCGCGACGCGGACGTCCGCGGGAGCTTCGCCGGAATTCCCGGAGGCCTCGATCTCCTTGAGGAATCGCTGGAGCGCGCGTTTCGCGGGGGACTCCTTCCAGCTCTGGAGAGGTCTGGCGGGTGGAGGCGTCGCCGCGGCCGCGGGGCGGGTCGTCGGCGCCGGCGTCACCCGCGGGGCCGGGGGTGCGGGAGAGGCCGCGATGGCGGCGATCGCCGCGAGGACCGCGACGGGGCGCAGGTTCCTTGCTCGAGAAGAGGACGTGCTCATGCTCACTCCTGTCCTGCGCGTCGGTCCGGATTCAGGGAGCTTCGCACGATGTCGGCGATTGCGGGAGAGGTCCCTTCCGGCAGCCGGGCCCGCAGGGTCCGGATCACGGCCGCCACCGCCGCCGACTCCCGGCTCGACCCCCGGCCGCCGACGGTCTCGACGAGGACGCCGAGGCCCGCGAGAGCTTCGACGAAGAGACGGTGCATGTCTTCCCTGCGGTCGCCGCGGTCGCGCTGGTTGTCGGCCTCCCAGGGGAGGTCGGGCACGCAGAGGAGGTAGAGGTCGGCCCGTCGGGCCCGGGCGGCGTCCTCGATCCAGGCGGGGCAGGTGCCGTAGTAGTGACGGGAATAGACGACGGTCGAGACGAGGTCGGTGTCGAGGATGACGAGACGGGGCGAGAGCGCTTCCGCCGTCTCCGCCTCGGCGATCTGCCCACGAGCGATGGGCTCGACGTCGTCCGCGGTGAGCGGCAGGCCCCTGGCGTCCTGGTAGCCCCGGCAGAACTCGGGCACGCACGGCGCCTCGAAGCGGGCGGCGAGCGCCCGGGAAAGAGTCGTCTTGCCGGTGCACTCCGAGCCGGTGACGACGACGCGCAGCGGCCTCATGCCGCCACCGGAGCCAGATTCCCGTCGAGAGAGCGCTTCCACTCCCTCAGCCCGAGGAGGCAGAGCGCGAGGAAGATGGCGTAGAGGAGGGCCGTGAGCCAGAGCCCCTTGACGGCGTAGACGCCGATGTAGACGACGTCGACGGCGATCCAGAACCACCAGGTCTCGATCCGCTTCTTCGTCTGCAGCCACTGCGCGACGAGGCTGTAGGCGGTCGTCGTGGAGTCCCAGAAGGGAAGGGAGGCATCGGTTCCGCGATGGAGGGCGAGGCCGAGGAGGGCGGCGAAGGCCGCCCCCGCGATCGTGAGCGCCACGAGCGTGCGACGCGGCGCGCGCGAAACGGTGAGCCGCCCTCCGCCGGCGCCGCCGTGGAGCCACTCCCACCAGCCGTAGATGCAGACGCCGACGTAGACGACCTGCAGGCCCATGTCGGCGTAGAGCTTCGCCTGCCAGAAGACGACGATGTAGAGGCTCACGTTGACGAGGCCCGTCGGCCAGCACCAGGGGCTCTCCTTCGCCGTCAGCCAGACGGCGAGAACCCCGAAGACGAACCCGGCAATCTCGTACGGGCTCACGTCAGAAGCCGAGGTCCAGGACGACCGTCACGTTCCGGGTCGCCATGGGAAAGAAGTACGGAACCCCCGAGAGGGAGTCCTGTCCGGCGCCGTCGCGCGTGGCGTAGAGGTAGCTGTAGCCGTTCGCCCACACGCGGCGATTGTCGAAGACGTTGTCCACGAGGACCCTGAGGCGGGGCTGACCCGTCTTCACGAAGCTCGAGAGGTCTACGGCCGCCGAGAGGTCGACCTTCCACCAGTCCGGGGTCGCGATCCCCTGTTGGTTCGTGTTGTCGAGGTAGGAATCTGCCACGTACCGGGTCGTCGCGCCGAGAGTCAGCCAGCCGAGCGGCGACCCCTCGACGAGGAGGTTCCCCACGAACGGCGGAGAGAGAACGGGCTCGACGTCCTCGAACGTGCGGCTCGTCGAGCCGGCCCACTCCCCGTCGGCGCCGTAGACGTCGTAGAACTGCGTCCAGGAACGGATCCGGTTCCAGCTCCAGTTCCCGGTGAAGCGCACCGCGAGCGAAGAGCGCGGCTGCCAGGCGAGGTCCCACTCGAGCCCGCGCCGGAAGCTCCGGTCGGCGTTGCGCCGGATGGAGAGGCCCACCTCCGACTGCTCGCCCGTGAGGGCGATCTCGTCGCGGAACTCCATGTCGTAGAGATTCACCTGCGCCGAGAAGGGGCCGTGCTTCCACGCGGTGCCGAGCTCGAAGGCGGCGACCCTCTCGGGCTTCACGGCGGTCAGGTCGTGAGCGACCGTGGCGTTCTCCTGGCCGACGAGGAGGTCCCCGCGCCCCGGTTCGCGGCTCGTCGCACCGAGCGAGGCGTAGACGGAGAAGTCCCTGCCGAGGTCGCGGCGGACGCCGAGCTTGGGGTTGAAGAACGTCCAGGAGACGGAGCCGAGCTCCACGTCCCCGTCGTAGCGGAAGCGGGCCCACCGAAGCTGGGCGTCGCCGTAGACGTGCCAGGGCCCGGCGTCCCGCGAGAGCTTCACGAAGGTCGAGGCTTCGGACTTGTACCCGTGGTTGAGGTAGTCGCGCTCGCCCCCGACGACGTCGCGGGTCCGGGTGCTCCCGAAGTCGCTCCCGTGGACTCCCAGCGTCACGCCGAGCGGCCCGAGGGTCGTCTTGAGCGTCACGGCCGCCCCGAGGTTCGTCCAGTCGAGGCCGTATTCGCGCAGCTCGGTCCTCGACGCGTCGAAGAGCCGGTACCAGCCTCCGGCGTCGTTGACGTAGAGCTGCCCGGCCAGGCTCGTCGACGCACTCAGGAACCGCGTGTACTGCGCCTGGAGGAACTGCTGGCCGAACTCGTCCTTCTCCTCGGGCGAGAGCGGGTTGAACCGGATGTTCTCCTCGAGGACCTGAGGCTCGACCGCGTAGTAGGCCGACTGCGAGGCTTCGCGGCCGAGGAAGCCGAAGAGCTTGAAGTAGCCCTCGGCGCTCTCGTGCGAGAGGCCCGTGTACAGGCTTCGCTGGCGGATCGCCGAGTTGTCGCGGAAACCGTCGGTGTCCTGGTACGACCCCCTCACGTAAGCCTTCAGGCCCGAGTCGCCGAGCCGCCCCGTCTGGAATCCCGCCGTCACCCTCTCGCTGCCGAAGGAGCCGAGGGAGAAGCGCGCCGTCGTCTCCGTCGACTCCGCAAGGTCGAGGCTCGCGAAGTTCACCGAGCCGACGAAGCTCGCGACCCCGGCAGCCGACGTCCCGACTCCCCGCTGCACCTGGAGGCTCTCGACCGAGCTCCCGAAGTCGCCGAAGTCGACGAAGTAGAGAGTCGAGTCCTCGGGCTCGTTCAGCGGGGCGCCGTCGAGCGTGAAGTTGATGCGGGTCGGCCCGACGCCGCGCATGGAAACGTACGCGTAGCCGTTGGCCAGGCCCGTGTCCGAGTAGTAGGTCATCGCCGGCAGGTCCTTGAGGAGGTGGGGCATCTCCTGCCCCATGTTCTTCTTCTCGATTTCCTCGCGCGCGACGTCCGTCTTCGTCACCGGTGTGTCCGCGTCGGCGCGGACCGCCTGGACGACGACGTCCTCGGCCCGTCGCAGGATCGGCGGCGGGGCCTTCTCCTCGGCGGGGGTCTCGGCGGCGGCGAGGTCGTCGCCAGCGACGTCGCCGGCCGCCCGCGTTGGCGCGAAGAGAACGGCGAACGCGAGAGGTCCCGCGAGGAAAGCCGCTGTCTTTCTCGGGCTGAAAGTCATGGAAGCGCCCCCTCTCCCGCGCCTCGGGCGCGGGCGATCGAAGCGGATTCGTCGGGGACTCTCGAGGTTTGCGGAAGCTCCCGCTTCCGTTTGCCGTTCCCTTCGCCGGAATGACCCGGATCAGGTTCGAGGGTTTGCTCTCAGGCCGGAATCCCGGCCACCCCTAGGCATCCGTCGGCGGGGAATATGGGCGTCCGGACACCTCGTGTCAACGGGGTCGAGTACCCTGCGGGAGCAGGAGGAGCTCGCGAACGTGAGACGGACGGCCCTGTTGGCTCTCGTCCTGCTCCTTGCCGGGCAGCGCCCTCTCGTCGCGCAGGAGGCAGATTCGGGCGCTCTGGCGGCGCCGAAGCGCCCGCGTGTCGGTCTCGCCCTTGCCGGCGGAGGTGCGCGCGGCGGAGCGCTCGTCGGCGTCCTGAAGGTCCTCGAGGAGCTGAGGATTCCGGTCGACTACGTCGCCGGGACGAGCAGCGGGTCGCTCGCCGGCGGGCTCTACGCGATCGGGATGCCGCCGGAGAGGATGGCCGAGGAGCTCCGGACGATCGACTGGGAGGCCGTCTTTTCCGACGTCCGGTCGCGGAAGGACGAGGCCTTCCGGCGCAAGGAGGACGACCCCCGCTACCTCATCGACGTCGAGCTGGGCTTCGCGCATGGAAAGGTCGTCGTTCCCTCGGGCCTCGTCGCCGGCCAGGAGCTCGGCTACCACCTCCGGAGGATGACGTGGAGCGCCGGCTCGGTCCGGGACTTCGACCGGCTTCCTATCCCGTTTCGGGCCGTCGCCGCGGACATCGAGACGGGCGAGGCCGTCGTCCTCGGCTCGGGCGACCTGGCGCGCGCGATCCGCACGAGCATGGGCGTTCCCGGCTTCCTGAAGCCGGTGGAGCTGGACGGACGCCTCCTCGTCGACGGCGGCGTCGCGAGCAACCTGCCGGTCGACGTCGTCCGGAAGATGGGGGCCGACGTGATCATTGCCGTCGACATCTCGATGCCGCTGGCGAAGAGAGATGACCTCGACGGCTTCCTGAAGGTCCTGGGCCAGACCAACAACTTCCTGACTCGCAAGAACGTCGAGGAGCAGATCGGGATGCTCCAGGGACGGGACGTCCTCGTCACTCCGGACCTGGAGGGGATCGACACGTTCGATTTCCCCAGGTTCGACGAGGCGATCGGGCGAGGCGAGGCGGCGGCACGCGCCGCGTCCGGTCGGCTCGCCTTCCTGTCGGTTTCGCCCGGGGAGTTCACCGCCTGGAAGGCGGCCCACCCGCCTCTCTATTCCGAGGAGGTTCCGGTCATCGCCCGGGTCCGTGTCGAGACCGCTGGCCACGCGGACACCGCGATCGTGACGTCCTCCGTCGGCCTGAAGGCCGGGCCCCTGGGCTGGGAGGCGCTCCACCAGAGCCTTCGCGAGGTCCACGGGCTCGGCGGCTGGGACACGGTCGACTTCCTGGTGGAGGGGCCGCGGGACCAGCGGGTCCTCACGATCGTGCCCCGTCCTGCGGCTCTCGCCCCGAGCCGGATCCGGACCGGTCTCGTCTTCGGAACCGAGTTCGAGGGCGAGAGCTCCTTCGGCCTGCGCGTCGGGTGGGTCCTCTCGCGCATCGGGTCGCGTCGCGGCGAGCTGAAGACCGACCTCGAGATCGGCCGGCGGACCCTTCTCGCGACGGAGTTCTACCAGCCACTCGGTTCGAAGCGACGGTTCTTCGTCGCGCCGAGCCTCGGCTGGGATCGCTCGCTGCGGGACGTCTTCGACGGCGACGACGTCATCGCGCGCACCTTCGACACGCGTCTGTACGCCCGGCTCGACGCGGGGCTCGCCCTGGGGCCGCTCGGCGAGGTCCGGGCCGGAGTCCTTCGGGACCGGAGCCGGTTCTCGGTCGACATCGGCGACCCGGACATCGAGGACGCGTCCGCCGACCGGGCCGGCGCCGTCTTCCTCGCCCGGTTCGACCAGCTCGACGACGCGACGATTCCACGCTCGGGCTGGGCCGCGACGGTCGACACCGGCGTCTACGGAGAATTCCTCGGAGGGGCGTGGGCCTACGACAAGCTCTCGGCCGCCGCGAGGTTCGCGCGCTCGTTCGGCGAGTGGACGGTCCTCGGGGGAGTCGAGGCCTCCGGGCCGTTCGGCGGAACGACGCTCCCTTTCTTCGACCTCAGCCGTCTGGGCGGGTTCGGGAGGCTCTCGGGCCTCCGGACGGGCCAGATCTCCGGGCAGTACGCCGGCCTGGCGCGCCTCGGAACGCGGTACCGCGTCTCGAAGCTCCCGAGCCTCGTCGGGAGCGGCATCTTCGTCGGCGCCACCGTGGAGGCCGGAAACGTCTGGAATCGGACGGAGGACATCCACCCCTCGAGCCTGATCTGGGCGGGGAGCCTCTACGCGGCCGCCGAAACGATCCTCGGGCCGGTCTACCTCGGGTGGGGCTTCGCGGACAAGGGGCGAAACGCGTTCTACTTCTCGCTCGGCGTGCCGCTCTAGGGCGGCAGGCCCAGGCCAGCGCGGCTCCTCACCGGCGCAGCGCGAACATGGCCCCGGCCGCCAGCGCGACGGAGAGAAGCGCCAGCGCCAGCGGTGAGGCGGCAGGAATCGGCGGCGTGAGGGACGCCCGCAACACCGCCGTCGCCTCCACCGACGTCGGTGCCACCTCGAGAGCGGTCACGCCTCCCGCCGGGATGCTGTTCACCAGAGGCCCCTCGCCGACGGCAACGACCTGGACCGAAACCGTGCATGTGCCGTTCGGCGCGATGGAACCTCCCGAGAGCGCCAGAAGCGACCCGTCCGGCTCCGCCGTCAGCGTCCCACCGCAGGTGTTCGCCGCCAGCGGCGCCGACGCGTTCGCCAGGCCCGCCGGATAGCTGTCGGTGAAGGCGATTCCGGTCACGGGGATCGGGTTCGGGTTGACGAGGGTGATCGAGAGGGTGGACGCCTGCGACGCCGAGATCGCGGCGGGCATGAAGCTCTTCGACGCGATCAGCGGGGCGGTGACCGTGAGCTCGGCCGTTGCGGGGGCGCCGTTCGATGGCGTGTCCGTACTCGTCACGCCGCCGGCCGGAACAGTGTAGGCGTACACCGCCGGAGCGGCGCTGGTGACCTCGACGGTCACGGTGCAGCTGCTGGAGGCCGGCATCGACGCACCGGAGATCGAAAGCGTGGTGGCTCCGGCCGTTGCGGTCAGGGTCGCGCCGGCGCACGTCGTGCTGGCGCTCGAGGGCGTGACGTTCACGAGGCCGCCCGGCAGCGACGCGCTCAGCGCGACGCCGGCGGCGGAAACCGTGTTCGGGTTGGAGAGGGTGATGGTGAGCGTCGCGGGCGCGCCGAGGGGCACCACCGTCGGCGCGAACGACGCGGCCACGCCGAGCGGCAGCAACGCGCGCAGGGACCAGAAGACCGCCGCCGTGCGTGCCGGGATGTCGAATGTCCCCCCGGAGAACGTCGACGTCCTCACCGTCGGATCGTTCGAAGCCGACTGGATCGGATGCAGCGTCAGGCTGCGTGTCGCCAGCGCCGTCACGTTCCAGCGGATCGGCGCGGCGGTTGCGTTGAGGAGCGCCACGACGAGGTCATGGTCCCGGTCGACCGATCCGTCGGAATCAGTGATGGCCAGCGCGAGGAGTCCGGGCACCGGGCCCGGCCCCGGGTTCAGCACCTCGAGGCGGCCCTGGATGGCGCTCGCCGTGCGCAGCCGGAAGAGAGCCGAGCTCTTCCGGATGGCGAGCATCTCGCGCATGTGCGCCACCGCGTTCCGGATGTCGGCCGTGCCAGGACGAATCGACGGGTTGGCCAGCAGAGGCTGCATGACCGGCCAGTTCGCCTGGTTGTCGGCGGCGGGCGGCAGGCCGACGCCCCAGTTGTTCGTGGCGTAGGTGAAGTCGAGCCTGTTGAACCAGTCGCCCGAGTTGTAGCTGTTCCGGTCGAGCGACTTCGACCGAAGCATGTCGATCCCCGCGTGGAAGAACGGAATGCCCTGGGAGAGCGCGAGCAGCGAGACGCCGAGGTTCTCGACGCGGGTGCGTTCCGCCGTGGTGCGCGAGACCGGCAGCTTCAGCTGGATCGCGTCGAACAGCGTTTCGTTGTCGTGAGCGTCCACGTAGTTGATGATTTCCTGCGGGTCCGCGGCGTAGCCTGCCGGCTGCCCGTTGTAGTCGAGCCCGGCGCCGGTGATCGGATTGCCGCTGCGGTCGACGAACGGGAACGCGGCGAGATTGCCCGCCGCGCCGAGGCGGATCCAGTCGGTGCGCAGGAGGAGCCGACCCAGCTGATCGGCGGGAGTCCCCTGGTCGGTCGCGTTCGGATCGAAGGAGAGGCCGGTGAGGAATCCCTGCTCCTGGATTCCCGAGAACGGCCCTCCGCCCCGCGCGCCGTCACGCATCCGGTCGGTGAACGATCCGATTCCGGTCCCCGCCATGTTGGCCTGGGTCGCGTTGACGCCGCGCGCGTTGTCGGCCACCTCGCCGAAGTTCCACCCCTCGCCGTAGAGGTAGATCTTCGTCCCGTCGACGCCGTCGGTCGCGGGCGTCAGCGCGTCCAGGGCCGCACGGAGGTTGAGCATGTTGCTCTTCATGTGGTGGCCCATGAGATCGAACCGGAAGCCGTCCACCTTGTACTGTCTCGCCCACGTCACGACGGAGTCGATGAGCAGCTTCTCCATCATGTTGTGCTCCGAGGCGGTGTTGGCGCAGCAGGAAGAAGTTTCGACGTTTCCGTCGGCGTTCAGGCGGTGGTAGTAGCCGGGGACGACCCTGTCGAGCACCGACTTGGCGTTCTGTCCGGACGCGTTGGTGTGGTTGTAGACCACGTCCATGACCGTCCGCAGGCCGGCCGCGCCGAGGCCCGCCACCATCTCGCGGAACTCGACGATCCGCGTGGCGCCGTCCGGGTTCGTCGAGTAACTTCCCTCGGGTACCGTGTAGTGCCACGGGTCGTAGCCCCAGTTGAAGCCGTCGCTGCCGGCGACCGCCATGACGGCAGCCTGTTGCTGCTGCGAGTCCGGGGGCAATGCCGACAGGTCACCAGGCGACAGCCACGCGGACCTGTCCTCGTCGATCGTGGCGAGGTCGAACGCAGGAAGGAGATGGACGTGGGTCAGGCCGGCCTCCGCGAGGGCAGAGAGGTGCTGCATCCCGTTCGACGAGGCCTGGGTGAACGCCTTGAACGTTCCCCGCATGGCTGCGGGGACCGTCGCGTCGCTCGCGCTGAAGTCCCGGACGTGCAGCTCGTAGATGGCGATGTCCTCCGGCGCGTCGAGCGCCGGCTTCGCGAGAGCGTCCCATCCGGCAGGCTTGAGGGCGGCGCTCGAGAGATCGACGATCTGGCTCCGCGCGCTGTTCGTTGCGAGGCTTACCGACCAGGGGTCGGTCACGAGGTTGTGCTCGACGGCGCCCGTGCCGCGTACGAAGACCTCCACATCGAACAGGTAGAACTGACCCGACCAGGACGGGTCGCCGGTGATGCTCCAGACGCCCGTGGCCGGATCGAGCGTCATGAGCGCCGTCGTCGCGACCGTAGCCGCATTCGAGTCGGCGAAGCGATGCAGCGTCACCGACTTCGCCGTCGGCGCCCAGAGGCGCAGCGTCGGTGCGCCTCCGCTCCAGACGACGCCGAGGGTCCCCTGGAACGTGTAGAGGTCGTCGAGCACGCCGGGGAGCTGCAGCGACGTGGCGTCGACCGGAGTGGCGTCCGCCATCTTCGCCGAGACGGCCACCTGGCCCTTCAGGATGGAGGGAACGTTGCCGGCCTCTGCCGCTGGGATGCGGAAGGCGAGGGAGCCGGCGAGGTGGGGAAACTTCGCCAGGACGTCGGCCGGAAGCCCCGCGGCATCCCGGGCCAGGGGGATCTCCGTGCCGCCGGTCACGCCGGTGCCGTCGAGCGCCAGGCCGCCGCCGGGGCTGTGGTGCAGCGCGACGCTCCAGTCCGGCTGGAAGCCGGCGATCTTCCACGCGACGAGATCGCCTTTCACCCAGTGGGCCTGCGCCTTCGAGAGGTTGCCCTTTGGCGCGCCAGCCGTCGTGACGGTGAGGACGTGCGTCGTCGCATCCCAGAGGAAGAAGGTCTCCTGGCAGGGCGCGGCGACGGTGAAGCCGATGTTGGGCCCGTTCTGGACGCCGCCGGCCCCGTAGTTCACGTCCCAGCTCTCGGCGACGGCGACCTTCGCCTCGTAGTTCCCGGCGGGAATCGCCCGGGTCGAGAAGGAATAGATGCCGTCGCCGTCCGGATCCTGGAGCCACGAGAGAAGGCAATCGGGTTGCCAGTCGCCGGGACAGCCGAGCTCGGACTGGAAGCTCCCGGCGACCGTCGCGATGACCTTGCTCTGGTTGTCGGCGATCCAGTGCGTGACGTGGTCGTAGTAGAACTTCACATTGGCCGAGGCGGCGAGATTCAGAGGGATGTTGGCGCCGTTGAAGGTGGCGTTCTGACCGTAGTTCTCCGCCCAGGAGTCGTTGATCGCCCCCTTGTACTCATAGCTCCCGGCCGGCACGGCGAATGTCGCCTGCCAGACGGCGTCGGTCGCGTCGAAGGCGAGGTGCGTGGCGGCGCACGCCGGATCCCAGTCTCCCGCGCAACCCAGCTCGGACTGAAGACTGCCGGCGAGCGTCACGGAGGACGGCTGAGTCACGGCGGGAGCGGGTCCCACCGTCAGCACGTGTGTCACGGCATCGTAGGAGAAGAGAGTCTTCGCGCAATCGGCGGCCACGGTGAAGGGGATGTTTGCTCCGCCCGGCGCTCCTCCCGCTCCGTAGTTCTCGGTCCAGCTCTCGTTGATCGCCGCCTTGACCTCGTAGCTGCCGGCGGGGAGTGTGGCGGTGAGGGTGTACGTCCCGTCGCCGTCGGGATCCTGGAGCCACGACCTGAGGCAGCCGGGATCCCAGTCGCCGGCGCACCCGAGCTCGCTCTGGTAGCTTCCCGGCGCCGTCGCGATGATCGAGTTCACGTTATCGGTGACCCAGTGCGTCTCGTGGTCGTAGAAGAACTTGACGCTCCCGGGCGCGGCCAGACCGAGAGGAATGTTCGCGCCGTCCGGCTGGGCGTTTCCTCCGTAGTTTTCCGTCCACGAATCGTCCATCGCCGCCTTGTACTCCCAGCTGCCGGCGGGTAGCGCGAACGTCTGCTGCCAGACACCGTCCTCGCTGTCGAAGGCGAGGTGCGTCGCGGCGCACGCCGGTTCCCAGTCAGCGGCGCATCCGAGCTCCGACTGCAGGCTGCCGCCCACCGTGACGGATGCCGGCTCGGCGGCGGCGAGCGGAAGGACCGGGAGGGAGAGAAGGAGAGCGACGATCGTCAGGCGGATCGACACGGAAACACCTCCATCTGGCAGACCACGACAAGCGGCAGGACGAGGTGAAGTCTTTGGGCGCGAACGGGAATCGGCTGGAGTAAAGAGGAGAGTCCTCTTCCACCTTTCGAGCATAGTTCAGGACATGCCCGGCGGGAGGACGAGAAATCCGATCCCCGGGTTCAGGCGAGGGCCGGCCCCGAAAACGGAACCGCCCGCCGGCCCGGGAGGGCGCCGGCGGGCGGAGAAGGTGCCGTTCCGGAGAATCCTACGGGGCCGTGATCCGCCGCCGCAGGAGGTCGATCACGTCGGTGACCTTGCGGCACGACTCGCAGTCGCCGTTCGTATTCGTGCAGGGAGCGCCGTCCCCCTGGAACTCGAAGCACTTCGGGTCGGCAGCGAACTTGACGAGATCGCCGAGGAGGGCGTCGATCCGCTCCTTGAGCGGGCTCGCGGGGATGTTGCGGAGCGAGGAGACGAGATCCCACTCCTTCTGGCTGAGCGTGACCTGCACGGGGCCGCTCACGGGACGAGGACCTCGGAGGCCGCCTTGACGCCCCACTCGAACGCCTGCTCGTTCATCGGAATCATGGCGCACTTGTCCTTCAGGGCCCGCCGCACCGCGGTGAGGAACGTCTCCTTCGGGAAGATGCCCGTGGCGGCCTGGAGCGCCCCGAGCGCGACGATGTTCTTGACCATGATCTTGCCGAGGTCCTTGGCGATCTCCGACATCGGGACCCCGATGACCCTCACGCCCGCCTTCATCGGCGTGAGCTCGTGGATGACCGAGCTGTCGTAGATGATCGTCCCGCCCGGCGGGACGTCCGGCCCGAACTTCACGAGGCTCGGCATGTTGAAGGCGATCAGGACGTTCGGCTTCGGCGAGGCGGGGGAGAGGACCTCGCCGTCGGCCACGTGGACGTCGGCGTAGGACGTTCCGCCACGCGATTCCGGGCCGTACGCCGGGATGTGGGTCGCGTCGAAGCCCTCGTTGATTCCGGCGTGGACGATGAGCATCGCTGCGGTCTGCGCGCCGTCGCCACCCGAGCCCGCGAGCTTGAGCGAGATGTCGTGCGGGGCGACGTGCGACGGGAAGGTCGTGCAGTAGCGGGGGGCCTTCTCCTCGCCGGCGCCGATCTCCTTCAGGACGCGCGCCGTCTCGAACGTCGGCTTCGCGACGTTCCACCACGGCTCGCGGGTCTCGTCTTTCTTCACGCCGAGCGGGAAGACCGGGAGCATCATCTCCTCGACCCACTTCTCGGTCTCTTCCGGCGTCTTCTTGAGGTGCGTCGGGCACTCGGCGAGGACCTCGACGAACGCGAATCCGCGCCCCTCGACCTGGATCTGGAGCGCCTTGTGGATCGCCTTCTTGGCGCGGTTCCTCTGCTTGGGGTTGAAGAGGGCCACGCGCTCGACGTAGACCGGGCCATCGAGGCCCGACATGAGCTCGGCCATCTTCATCGGCATGCCGGTGAATGAGGTCCGCCCGTCGGGGCTCGTCGCGGTCCGCTGGCCCATGAGAGTCGTGGGGGCCATCTGGCCGCCCGTCATGCCGTAGATCGCGTTGTTGATGAAGATGACGGTGATCGGGATGCCGAGCTGCGCCGTGGAGACGATCTCGGCGAGGCCGATCGAGGCGAGGTCGCCGTCGCCCTGGTAGGAGACGACGATCGACTCGGGGTTCGCGAGCTTGTGGCCGATGGCCACGGCGGGGGCACGCCCGTGCGGCGCCTGCGTGTTGCCGACGTCGAAGTAGTAGTAGAGGAAGACCGAGCAGCCGACCGGCGAGACGGCGACGGTCCGGTCCTGGATTCCCAGCTCGTCGATCGCCTCGGCGAGGTACTTGTGGGCGAGGCCGTGGCCGCAGCCGGGGCAGTAGTGGGTCGCGTGCCCCTTGAGCCCCTCGCCGTGGGAGTGGCGGTCGAACTTGCCGTAGAACGAGGTCGTGCTCATGCCGTCACCTCCTGCCCCGTGACGACTTTCGTGACGATCTCCTCCAGCTGCGGGAGGACCCCTCCGAAGTGACGCACGTGCTCGATCTCCGGGTAGTCGCGGACCCCGGCGTTCGCGAGGGCGAGCTTGAGCTCGTCCTCGAGCTGTCCGTTCGAGGCCTCGACGACGACGATCCGCTTGGCGTTGGGAAGGACGGTCTTGAACTTCTCGATCGGGAAGGGCCAGACGGTGATCGGGCGGAAGAGCCCCGCCTTGATCCCCTTCGCCCGGAGGGCCCCGACGGCGCCCTTGGCCATCCGCGACGGGGTCGTGCAGGCGACGAGGACGACCTCGGCGTCGTCGCACATGTAGAGGTCGGCGCGCTGCTCGACCTTCATCGCCTCGTACTTCTCGTTCAGGTGGACGTTCCACGCCTCGAGGTCGGTCTCGGCGAGGTAGATCGACGAGATGAGGTTGCGGCGGTGGTCCCTGTCGCCCCAGACGCCCCACGCGGGGATCCCGGGCTTCACCATCGACTCGGGCAGAGAGACCTTCCCGGTCATCTGGCCGAGGTAGCCGTCGGAGGCGATGACGACGGGGTTGCGGTACTTGAAGGCGAGGTCGAACGCCAGCATCGTCAGGTCGAGCATCTCCTGCGGCGTCGAAGGCGTCAGGACGATGGCGTGCGTGTTGCCGTGGCCGAGGCCGCGGCAGCAGAGCTTGATGTCGGCCTGCTCGGGGGCGATGTTGCCGAGGCCCGGTCCGCCGCGCATGACGTTCATGAAGACGGCGGGGACTTCCGAGCCGATCATGTAGGAGATCCCCTCGAGCATCAGCGAGAAGCCCGGTGAGGACGTGAACGTCAGGCACCGCATGCCGGCGCCGCCGCAGCCGTACATCATGTTCACGGCGGCGACCTCGGAGACGGCCTGCAGGAACATCCCGTCGAGGTGCGGGAGGAGCTTGGCCATCAGCTCGGCGCCTTCCGTGGACGGGGTGATCGGGTAGCCGAAGAAGTGCCGGCAGCCGGCGAGGAGCGCGCCGACGGCGGCGGCGTAGTTCCCCTTCAGGACGAGCGGCTCCATCTTCTGGAGCGGGATGATCTCGTTCGGAATCTCGACCGGTTCGGGAGCGTCGGTCATCCGGTCGCCGAAGAGCTTCTCAGGGTCCTGCAGCTCGTACTCGGCGTCCGAAGGGGTCTGCTGGAGGCCGTAGGGCTCGGGGCAGGCGTCGATGCAGAGTCCGCAGCCGTTGCAGTGTTCCAGGTCCAGGACGACCGGGGTGAGCCCGGTCTGGGGGTTGATCTCGGTCCCCATCGAGATGCAGTGCTTCGGGCACGCGCTGATGCAGCGCCCGCAGCCCTTGCAGAACTCGGGGAGGACGAACGGTTTCGGTCTTTCCTTCAGGGCGGGCATGGTGCCTCCTCCGATGGGGGAGTTTACCGGGCCGAACCTGATGAAAACGCACCATTTCAAGGGTGATCGTTCGGGAACAGAGCATGGTATCAGCACACGTGCAGACGCGCGAGGATGGGGAAGGCGACGCCCCTTTTCAGCCCGGCGCGACCGTGGCCGAGGGGCGTCGCCGTGCGTCGATCCCGCGGATCGCATCGAGCGCGCCGAGGGGAATCGAGATCCCGACCGGGCGAGAGTGCGGAATCGTGCTCTCCAGGAGCGCCTCGAGTGAATCGGGCGCGGGACCCGCGAACCCGTACCCGAGCTGAGGCTCGCGCGGATTGACCCGGACGAAGGTGCGCCGGGGCCCGCGGGCCGCCTGCTCCGAGAACATCCGCACCGTCGGGACGTTCGTCCCCGCCCCGAGCTCGAGGAGGACGAGCGGCCCGTTCGCGGCGTCGAGCCACGTCTCGAGCGTCGCGTGCTGGGCGTCCGTCCGCGCGTCGTCCCAGCCCATGTCACCGAACATCAGGATGTTCGGGCGCGCGAGGCCCCGGCAGCCCGGGCAGGTGGGGAAGGGCTTCTTCGCCCGGCAGGTCGCTTCGTCGACCTCGACCTCGACGCCGGCCGCGGAACGGATCGGCTCGCCGCAACCGCGCAGGCACTGGAGGTGGAGGATCGACCCGTGGCACTCGACGACGCGGCTCTCGGGGAAGCCCGCCTTCTGGAACTGCCCGTCGACGTTCGACGTGAAGACGAACGCGCCGTGCGGCTTTTCAGCGGCCCAGCCGAGGAGCGTCGCGAACCCCTCGTGAGGAACGGTGCGCCGGTAGAGGTTCAGCCGGTGGCCGTAGAAGCCCCAGGCGAGCGCGGGGTCCTCGAAGAACCACTCCGGGTTCGCGAGCTGCTCGAAGCGCAGGCCGAGGTCGCGGAACGCGGGGTAGGCCTGCCAAAACCCTTCCGGGCCGCGGAAGTCGGGTAGCCCCGAGTCGACGCCCATCCCGGCTCCCGCGGTGATGACGAGCGCCTCCGCCTCGTCCACGGCGCGGGCGGCGAGGGAGAGCGAGGAGTCGAGGCCGGCGCCGGCAGCCATAGCCCGGATTCTAGGTACAGCAGTCGGCGAATGGCACTGCGCCGGACCCTCCTTGCGGCCGCGTCGCGGAGTTCCTATCGTGTCGGGCATGAAGGCCCGACCCCGCACTCTTCCCGTTCTCCTCGCGGTCCTCCTCGCCGCGACGTGCGCCCCCGCCCCGCGCGTCGCCCAGGCGCCTCCCGCGACGGCCGCCGCGGCCGCGACCTCCTCCGGAGTCGACCTCGCCGGCATCGACCGCTCCGTCGCTCCCGGGGACGACTTCTTCGCCTGGGCGAACGGGAGCTGGATGAAGGCGACCGAGATCCCGGCCGACCGCAGCTCCTGGGGCTCGGGCGGGGAGATGACCGAGCGGACGGCGAAGCGGACGGCCGAGCTGATCGCCGGGGCGGCGACATCGAAGCCTCCCGCCGGATCCGAGGCCCGGAAGATCGGCGACACCTACTCGACGTTCCTGGACGAGGCGGCCATCGAGGCGAAGGGGATGTCGCCGCTGAAGCCCGCGCTCGAGGAGATCGCTGCGATCGCCGACTCCCGAGCGCTCGCCCGATTCCTCGGGTCGACGCTCCGTGCCGACGTCGACGCCTTCAACAACACGGACTTCTACACCGGCAACGTCCTTGGCCTCTGGGTCGCGCAGGACCTGGCCGAGCCGACCCGGTACGCACCCTTCCTCCTGCAGGGCGGGCTCGGAATGCCCGACCGCGACTACTACCTCGACCCGTCGCCGCGGATGGCCGAGATCCGGGCCCGCTACAAGGAACACGTCGCGGCGGTCCTGAGGCTCTCCGGCGACGCCGTTGCCGAGGCCGAGGCGAAGGCGGGACGGATCGTCGAGATGGAGCGCCTCATCGCCACCTCCCACTCGAGCCGAGACGACTCGTCGGATGTCGCGAAGGGGAACAACCGCTGGACGCGCTCCGACTTCACGGTCCGCGCTCCCGGACTCGAGTGGGACGCCTTCTTCGAGGCCGCCAGCCTCGGCGAGCAACAGGAGTTCATCGTCTGGCAACCGGGCGCGGCCACGGGGATCGCCGCCCTCGTACGCGGCCAGCCGCTTTCGACCTGGAAGGAGTACCTGGCCTTCCGCACCGTCGAGAGCGCCTCGACGTTTCTCCCTAAGGCTTTCGCCGACGAGCAGTTCGCCTTCTACGGGAAGGTCCTCTCGGGCACACCGAAGCAGAGCGACCGCTGGAAGCGGGCCGTCGCTGTGACCGACGCGGCGCTCGGCGAGGCGGTCGGGAAGCTCTACGTCGCGAAGTACTTCCCGCCGCCGGAGAAGGCGCGCGCCGAGGCGATGGTGAAGAACGAGATCGCCGCCTTCGCCAGGCGGGTCGACCGCCTCGACTGGATGTCCCCGGAGACGAAGGCGAAAGCGAAAGCCAAGCTCGCCATCCTGAAGGTCTACGTCGGCTACCCGGACCGATGGCGCGACTACTCCGGACTCGAGGTGGTCGCGGGGGACGCGCTCGGAAACGCGCGGCGGGCCTCGCTCTTCGAGTATCACCGGAACCTCGCGAAGCTCGGCCAGCCGGTCGACCGCGGCGAGTGGGTCATGAATCCCCAGCTCGTCAACGCGGTGAACCTCCCGGCGATGAACGCGATGAACTTCCCGGCCGCGATCCTGCAGCCGCCCGACTTCGATCCGAACCGGCCGGAGGTGATGGACTACGGCGCCATCGGCGCCACCATCGGCCACGAGATCAGCCACAGCTTCGACGACCAGGGAGCGCTCTTCGACGCGGAAGGGCGGCTGAAGAACTGGTGGACGAAGGAAGACTTCGCCCACTTCGGGGCCTCGGCCGCCAGGCTCGTCGCGCAGTACGACGCCTACCGGCCGTTTCCCGATCTCGCGGTGAACGGGAAGCTGACGGTGAGCGAGAACATCGCCGACGTGGCAGGGCTCGCCGTCGCCTACGACGCGTACCGCATCTCCCTCGGCGGCCGCGAGGCGCCGGTCGTGGACGGCCTGACGGGCGACCAGCAGTTCTTCCTCAGTTTCGCCCAGAGCTGGCGGACGAAGACCCGCGAAGCGGCCCTCCGGCAGAGGATCGTCACCGATGGGCACGCGCCCGCCGAGTACCGCGCGGACTGTGTGAGAAACCTCGACGCCTGGTACACCGCGTTCAACGTGAAACCGGGGCAGAAGCTCTATCTCGCCCCGGGGGAACGCGTGAAGATCTGGTAGCCCCGGGTCAGTAGATCTGCCGGAGCAGTCGCTCGGCCACGGACTCCCGGATGACCTCCTTGAGGGCGAAGAGGTGGTCGCCCGGGCAGTCCGTCGCCTTGACCTCGCGGTGGCCGTAGACGTTGTCGACCGGAGCGCCGAACGCCTCGTAGAGGCCCCGGCCGAGCGGGTCGATACCCCGGCGGCCCGCGATCCAGGCCATCAAATCGACGAGCGAGGAGACCTGCGCCGCGGTCGGCTGGTGATCGACGGGAGGGTGGAAGTAGCCGAGGACCGAGATGCCGGTACTGCCCCGGTTGAACCCGTCGTGCGCGCCCTGGACGTCGGTCTCGTCGGCGTCGTCTTCCCGAGCCTGGAAGACGTGGCCGTGCTTGCAGACGACGTAGGCGTACCCGAGGTCGTTCCAGCCGTTCGTGTCCATGTGGTACGTCTGGATGGCGCGCACCCGCGCTGCGCACTCCTCCCAGGTCCGGGCGCTCCAGTCCTCGATGGTGGCCGTGTGGTGAAACGCGATGTGGCCGGCCATCGTGTAGGTGTAGCCGTCCCTGGGAGGACGCGCGCCCCAGGCCGCACGGGAGGAGATCGGAGGGCTTGCCGGTCCCGGGATCGACGTCGGGATCTCTGGTGGCAGCGCGAGGGCCCGGCGTGGGCCTGGGGCTGCAGTGGCTCCTGCGGCGGGTGTCCCGAAGGGTGTCGGCGCCTGGTGCAGCGGGGTGGTCCGCGCGTCGGCAACTTCCGGCCCCGGGTCGATCACGTGGAGGGTGAACGACGCCAGCGAGGCCTCGTTCCGCGGCGTGCCGGGAAGCCGGAGCCGGTAGCGGACCCACCGGCTCTGGGGCGCCACGAAGACGAGCGCGCCGGCCGATTCGCCCGCGAAGGGGTTCGGCCGTCCGTCCTCCCGGAGGTCCTCGATCGTTCCTTCCTCGGGGACCGCGATCCAGGCTCCCCAGCGGACGCCGTCCGGGCTCACACCCAGCTCCACGGAGACACCTTGTGTGCCGCGCCAGTGGGGGCCGATGGCAGAGAAGGTCGCGCCGGTGTCGAAAGGAACAGACTCAAAGCCGGCCTCCCGGCCGGCACGGAGCCCGTCGGACCGGACGGAGACTCCCATGTCGAGATACCCGACGGCGAAGTCGATTCCCTGATTGGCGATCTGTACGGAACGGACCTCGGCCCGAAGGGGTGCCGCTCTCAGGAGCCCCGCCGCGAGGACGAGGATCGCCGCGACGCCGGTGCCTCTTTCTCTGATCCTGTCGCTGATCGCCCTGTCTCCCGCGCGGCGATCTTGCGCGCCGCAACCGGCCCGGGCAAGCCCCCGGTCAGTGGCGCGCAGCGCGCAGCGCCGCCACGCACCTCTCGGCCCGATCGAGCCGGAGGGCGTCGAGGGCCGCCGAGAGCTGCGGGCTGCGCGAGCGGAGCGCGGCCAGCTCCGCCGGAGCGAGACAGAGAAGATCCGAGTCCGTCACGGCCATGACGGACTCGGCCTGCGGCAGATCGCGTCCCTCGGCGAGATCGCCGAAGAACTCGTGGGGCCGGAGAAGGGCGACCGCGACCTCGCGATCGCCCGCGCGAAACGTCACACGGAACGCGCCCCGCTTGACGATGTAGGCGCCCTTCGCCGGCGTGCCTTCCCGGACCACGAGCGTTCCTGCCGGCACCGGGAGCGTCTCGAGCCTCAGCGCCAGCTGCCGTCGATCGTTATCCGGCAGGACGCCGAAGACGCGCGAGCGGGCGAGTGCCGAGTCGAGGATGCGCTCCTCGTAGACGCGGTTCAGCGCATCCGCCAGGGCCCGGTGCTTGCGCGCGATGGGGGCGAGGGCGTTGCGGTCGAGCTCGAGGAGGTTGGACTGCTCGCGGGCCGTCACGGTCGCGTAGCGGGGCATCGAGGTGAGGAACGAGCTCTCGCCGAGGACCTCGCCGTCCCTCGCGACCCTGAGGACGACCTCCGTGCCGAGGTCGTGCCGCGCCGTCACGGCCAGCGTCCCCTGGACCACGAAGTAGACGGAATTGCCTTCGCTGCCCTCGCGGAAGAGGACCTCGCCGGGTGCGAGGGTGACCAGGTTGATCCGCTGGAGCACGAGGTCGATCAGGAGAGGGGGAATGTCCCTCAGGAGGGGGATTCCGATCGTCGCTCCGTGGACGGCCTCCTTCTTCTGGCCCCACGCCGAGGGGCCTGGGGAGGCCGGCTCGGGCATCGGCAGGGACCCGCTCGGCGGCGGGCCCGGCGGAGGAGCCGGAAGCGAGTGCGAGCCGTTGGGCGGCGGGCCCGCGACCGGCTCGGCGAGCTGGAATGACGTGCTCGCGGGAGGAGGGTCGGGCCCCGGGCGGGTGAAGGAGCCGGAAGGGGGTGGGGACGGGGCGGCGGGAGGCGCCGCCGCCCGCACCGCTTTCTCGGCCTCGAGGATCGACTGCAGCTGAAGGTGCGAGAGGTACGTGGAGGAGGTCAGCTCGCTGTCGGGGTCGAGCTGCGTCGCCTTCTTGTAGATGGCGATCGCCGCCTCGAGGCGGCCCCGCGACTGCACGATCGGCCCGTACTGATTCAGGATCCGGACGGCCTCCGTCTTCCGGCCGCTGCCGGCGAGCGCGTCCGCCAGCTTCATGACGGCCCCGACGTCCGAAGGGTTCTCCTTCAGCCGCCTGCGGGCGGCCTCGACGATCTCGCGTGTCGCCGGAGAGTCACCCCTGGAACCGTCCGAGAACAGACCCATCGCACGGAACTCTACATGCGGATCTCGCCGGTGCAAGCGTGACGGGCGATGACGAGGCGCAGGGTGGCGGTGAAGGTCTTCTTCGTGGCGTCTGCCGCGGCGAACTCGAGCGAGAGGACCCCGATGCCGGCGAAGTTCGAGCGGTGGTTCCGCTCGAGCTTGGGGCTGGAAGCACAGGCGTCGGCATGAGTTCGGTGCGCGGCGGACGCGTGCCATCGACATCTACCCGATGAACGCACTGCCGAGCAGCCAGATCGAGGAGCTCGACACGTTCCTCGAGAACGTCCCCGCCCGCGAGCGATCTCCTCGGTCCCGGCGAGCGGCGCCGACGCGGCCGCGCCGGGCTGCTCCGTGCCCATGGACTCGAGGGTGGGGATCGGTCGTACCTGGCGTGGCATCGGGAGGGGGTCTTCCGACCAGGAAGAGCAGGCCCACCGTGACCTCCGAACGCCCCGAGATCGGCGGCAGTTCACTGTCCGACTGATGTATCACTCTGTGCCACAGTATTTTGCGTGCAACGTATCGGCTAAGATCAGCGTGTTGACTCTATTTACCACGAGCGGTAGGGTGGGGCCGTGCGAGAGATCCCGCGCGAGGAGGTGCTTCGGCGGATCACGGCCGACAACGGGTGGTGGGCAGCGCCTCACCGGATTCCAGAGCCCGACGACCGGCTGACGCCTCGCGCCTACCTCGATCAGTTCACGGCCCTCGCGTTCGACGCGCCGGTCCGGCGCGCGGTCCTCCTGATGGGGCCGCGGCGCGTCGGCAAAACCGTCCTTATTCGGCACGCCGTCCGCGTCCTCCTCGATCGGGGTGTTCGGCCGGAAAGGATCCTCTACGTCTCCGTGGACCACCCCCTCTTCAACGGCCTCGGCCTCGCCGACCTCCTCTCGGCCTGGGAGGAGGCGACCGGGCTTTCGACCGCAGGCGGGGAGATGTTCGTCTTCTTCGACGAGATCCAGTACCTGCGAGACTGGGAGAGGCACCTCAAGGCGCTCGTCGACCAGCACCCGTCGGTGCGGTTCGTCGCGTCCGGCTCGGCGGCGGCGGCGCTGAAGCGGAAGAGCCAGGAGTCTGGGGCGGGGCGATTCACCGACTTCCTCCTGCCGCCGCTCACGTTCTCCGAGTACCTCTCTCTGACGGAACCCGAGCGCGGGGCGCCCAATCCGACGGCGGACATCGAGGCGCTCAACCGCCGCTTCGTCTCCTACGTCAACTTCGGCGGGTATCCCGAGGTGGCGCTCTCGCCAGAGATCCAGGCGGACCCCGGTCGTTTCGTGAAGGCCGACATCATCGACAAGGTCCTCCTGCGCGACCTGCCGACCCTCTACGGCATCGAGGACGTGCAGGAGCTGAACGCGCTCTTCACCACGCTCGCGTTCAACTCGGCGAATGAGGTTTCCCTCGAGGCGCTCTCGAAGAAGTCAGGGGTCGCGAAGAACACGCTCAAGAGGTACATCGAGTATCTCGAGGCGGCCTTCCTGCTGAAGGTCGTTCACCGGGTGGACCGCAACGCCCGGCGCTTCCAGCGGGCGACGGCGTTCAAGGTCTACCTGACGAACCCGTCGATGCGCGCGGCGCTCTTCGCGCCGGTGTCGGCCGACGACCCGGCGACGGGCGACCTCGTCGAGACGGCCGTCTTCGCGCAGTGGTTTCACGCCCGGACGCCGATCCACTACGCACGGTGGGATCGCGAAGGGGGGGAGGTCGACCTCGTCGGAATCGACGCGGCCCAGAGGCCGACGTGGGTGACCGAGGTGAAGTGGACCGATCGTCCGCTGACAGATCCGTCTGAGATCGCGGCGGCGGTTCTCTTCGCGCGGCAGCACGACCTCGGAGAGACCGTCGTGACGACGCGCACCGCGCGCTCGACGCTGCGGGTCGACGGAGTCGACGTCCGTCTCGTCCCGGCGGCGCTCTACGCCCTGTGGGTCGGCGCGGAATCGGTCGCGCAGCCCGCCGGGGACGTGGCGCGGCGCGTCCTCGCGCGGTTCGCCGGAGCCATCAGCACAGCCTGACGACGGAAAGGGCCGCGGGATCTCTCCCGCGGCCCTCCTGGCGAATCGGTCTGTTTCCGGTGCCGTCCTACGCCGTCATCTGCCGCAGCACGAACTGCAGGATGCCGCCGTGGCGGTAGTAGTCGACCTCGTTCGGGGTGTCGAGGCGCAGGGTCGCGGTGAAGGTCTTCTTCGTGCCGTCGTCGCTCGTCGCGGTGACGGTGATCTTCTTGTGCGGGGTGAGGCCGTCGGCGACGTCTCCGACGTCGAACGTCTCCTTCCCGGTGAGGCCGAGCGTCTGCGCATCCTCGCGCGCGGCGAACTGCAGCGGGAGGACTCCCATGCCGGCGAGGTTCGAGCGGTGGATCCGCTCGAAGCTCTTCGCGATGACGGCCTTCACGCCGAGGAGCATCGTCCCCTTGGCCGCCCAGTCGCGCGAGGAGCCGGTGCCGTACTCGGCGCCCGCGAGGACGACGAGGGGCGTTCTTTCCTCCTGGTACTTCATCGCGGCGTCGTAGATCGACATCGTCTCGCCGGTCGGGACGTGGACGGTGACGCCGCCCTCGGTGCCCGGGAGCATCAGGTTCTTCAGCCGGATGTTGGCGAAGGTGCCGCGCATCATCACTTCGTGGTTGCCGCGGCGGGCGCCGTACTGGTTGAAGTCGGCGGGCTTCACGCCGTTGTCGCCGAGGTACTTGGCTGCAGGTGAGCCCTTCGCGATGTTGCCGGCGGGGGAGATGTGGTCGGTGGTGATGGAGTCGCCGAGGAGGGCGAGGCAGCGGGCGCCCTGCACGTCGGCGAGGGGCCTGGGCTCCTTGCCGAGGTTCTCGAAGAAGGTCGGCTTCCTCACGTAGGTCGACTTCGCGTCCCACGCGAAGGTCTCTCCCTCCGGCACGGAGAGCGCCTGCCAGCCGGCGTCTCCTTCGAAGACGGCCCCGTAGGCCTTCTCGTACTGCTCGGGCGTGAGCGAGGCGGCGATCGTCTCTGCGACCTCCCGCGGCGTGGGCCAGATGTCCTTGAGGTAGACGGCCTGGCCGTTCCGGTCGACGCCGAGCGGCTCGGTCGTCAGGTCCTTGTCCATCTCGCCCGCGAGCGCGTAGGCGACGACGAGCGGCGGCGAGGCGAGGAAGTTCATCTTCACCTGCGGGTTGACGCGCCCCTCGAAGTTCCGGTTGCCGGAGAGGACGGACGCGACGACGAGGTCGCCCGTCCGCACCGCCTCGGAGACCTTCTCGGGGAGCGGGCCGCTGTTGCCGATGCAGGTCGTGCAGCCGTACCCGACGAGGTGGAAGCCGAGCGCCTCGAGGTAGGGCGTCAGGCCCGCGGCGTTCAGGTAGTCGGTGACGACCTTCGACCCCGGCGCGAGCGACGGCTTGACCCACGGCTTCGTGTCGAGGCCGCGTTCGACCGCCTTCTTCGCGAGGAGACCGGCCGCGACGAGGACCGACGGGTTCGAGGTGTTCGTGCAGGAGGTGATCGCCGAGATGACGACGGCGCCGTGCGGCATCTCGTACGTCACCCGCCCCTCGACGACGGGGACGGTCGCGTCGGCCGACCCGCCCTTGCCGAGCATCGCCGGGAGCTGCTCGCGGAAGGTCTTCTTCGCGTCCTTGAGGGCGATCCTGTCCTGCGGGCGCTTCGGCCCCGCCAGTGACGGGACGACGTCGCCGAGGTTGAGCTCCAGGGTGCCGGAGAAGCGCGGCTCGGGGGCGTCCTCGGAGCGCCAGAGCCCCTGCGCCTTGCAGTATGCCTCGACGAGCGGGGCGAGCGCCTTCCGGCCGGTGAACTCGAGGTACTTGATCGTCTCGCCGTCGACCGGGAAGAAGCCCATCGTCGCGCCGTACTCGGGCGCCATGTTCGCGATCGTCGCGCGGTCCGTGAGCGGGAGCGCCGCCAGGCCCGGCCCGAAGAACTCGACGAACTTTCCGACGACCCCCCTCTTGCGGAGGATCTGGGTGACGGTCAGGACGAGGTCCGTGGCGGTCGCTCCCTCGGGGAGCCTGCCGAAGAGCTTCATCCCGACGACCTCGGGGATGAGCATCGAGACAGGCTGGCCGAGGAGGGCGGCCTCGGCCTCGATCCCGCCGACGCCCCAGCCGAGGACGCCGAGGCCGTTGATCATCGTCGTGTGGGAGTCGGTGCCGACGAGGGTGTCGGGGTAGGCGACGCCCTCGTCGTTCGTCCAGACGACCTTCGCGAGGTACTCGAGGTTCACCTGGTGGCAGATGCCGGTGCCCGGCGGAACGACGCGGAAGTTCTTGAACGCGCCCTGCCCCCAGCGGAGGAACTCGTAGCGCTCGCGGTTGCGCTCGTATTCGAGGTCGACGTTCTGCCCGAAGGCGAGGGAGGAGGCGAAGTTGTCGACCTGGACGGAGTGGTCGATGACGAGGTCGGCGGGGGAGAGCGGGTTCACCTTGACCGGGTCGCCGCCCATCGCCACGATGGCCTCGCGCATGGCGGCGAGGTCGACGACGGCCGGAACGCCGGTGAAGTCCTGCATGAGGACGCGTGCGGGGTGGAAGGCGATCTCCTTGTCGGGCTCGGCCTTCGGGTCCCACGTGGCGAGGGCGAGGACGTCCTCGGACTTCACGACGCGCCCGTCCTCGCAGCGCAGGAGGTTCTCGAGGAGGACCTTGAGGGAGTAAGGGAGCGTCCGGACCTCCGGGTGCTCCTTCGCGAGCGTCTCGAGGCGAGTAGTAGGAGACGGTCGCGCCTCCGGCGGAGAGGGTCGTCTTCGTCTTGAAGCTGTCGTTCATCGTTCCTCCGGCGGTCGGCTCGAAAACAGGACCGGCGGGGATTCTAATCGTCGAATCCGCCCCCCATCCCGCCCCCCATCCCGCAGCCGCCCATGCCGCAGGCGCTCATGTCCCCTGTCTCGCAGGAGCCCATGCCGCACGGGGCGTCGAAGGAATCGCCTCCCTTGTCTCCGCCGTGGGCGGCAAAGGTCGAGAGGAGGCGGCCGAGGTCGCCGGAGCCGCAGTGGGCGCACTCGGGGACGTAGCCGGCGGCGTCGCCGGCCAGGACGAGGTCCTCGGTCTTCTTTCCGCAGGCGCGGCAACGGTACTCGTAGACGGGCATGGCAGGACCTCCTGCGTCGATTCTACGGACGGGCGGAAGGGAAGGCGAAGAGGCTCAGGCCACGGAGCCGCCGGAGGCCCGGGCCACCCGGCGGTCGCCGATGAGGAGGAACGTCGCCTCGGCGGCCGGGAGAGGGCGGCTGACGACGTATCCCTGGATCCGGTCGCACGCGGCGCGACGGAGGATCGCGACCTGCTCGTCCGTTTCGACCCCTTCGGCGACCGTCCCGAGCTTCAGGTTGTGCGCCAGGTCGATGACCGACCGGACGATGGCGGCCGACTGCGGGTCGCTGGCCATCGCCTGGATGAACGAGCCGTCGATCTTGAGCGTGTCGACCGGAAAGGTCCGGAGGTAGGCGAGGGAGGAATAGCCGGTACCGAAGTCGTCGATCGAGATCGAGACCCCGAGGGACTGCAGCTCGCGCAGGACGAACTGCGAGACGTCGGGGCTCTCCATGGCGACGCGCTCGGTGATCTCCAGGTCGAGAAACGGAGCCGGAAGGCCCGTCTCGGAGAGGGTGTCGCGGACGGTCAGGTAGAGGTCGGGCTGCCGGAACTCCCGCGCCGAGAGGTTCACCGAGACCCGGGTCGGGGTGCCCGCCTTCTGCCATTCGCGGGCCTGGGCGCAGGCCGTCTTCAGGGCCCAGCGGCCGATCGGGACGATGAGGCCGTTCGCCTCGGCGAGGTGGATGAAGTCGGACGGGGGCACCTGGCCGAGCTCGGCGCTTTCCCAGCGCAGGAGCGCCTCGAACCCTTCGATCCGACCCGTCGCGACGGAGACGATGGGCTGGTAGAAGAGCTTCAGCTCGCCTTCGGTGAGGGCTTTGCGTATGGCCCCCTCGAGGGCCACCGTCTTGCGCGCCGCCTCGTTCAGCGACGGGTCGAAGGCCAGGATGGTGTCGCGCCCGTCGTCTCGCGCCCGGGAGGATGCGATGTCGGCGGCGGCGAGAAGGGTTTCCGCGACGTCGCCGTGCCGGGGAGAGACGGCGAGCCCGCCGCTCAGCGTGACGTGGACCTCCCGGCCGTTGAGGACGAAGGGCCTCTTCGTGGCGGCGCGGATCTTCTCGACGACGGCGTCCGCCTCGTCGGGGTCGCGGACCTCCAGGAGGAGGCCGAACTCGTCTCCCGACAGGCGCGCCACGGTGTCGGTCTCGCGGACGGCGCCCTTGAGCCGCGTCCCGACGCTGCGCAGGAGCTCGTCGCCGGTCGCGTGCCCGAGGGAATCGTTCAGGAGCTTGAACCGGTCGATGTCGAGCGCGAGGACGGCCACCGAGCGGCGGTCCCGGACGGCGCGCCGGAGGGCCTGGGCGGTCCGCTCGAGGAGCATCAGTCGGTTCGGGAGGCCCGTGAGGGCGTCGTGCCCCGCCATGTGCTCCAGCTGGGCGGCGGCCGCCACCGCGGCGTTTCTCTCGTCCTCGAGGAGGAGGATGACGATGCCGAGGACGGTGACGACGGCCAGCAGGACGTCGAGCGAGCTCAGGAGCGTCAGGAGCGGGTGGCGCACGCCGGACGAGAACCCGCCGATTCCGACCACCAGGTAGTGGAGGTGGTGGACGCCGGTGACGGCGAGAGATCCCGACACGAGCGTGCGGCCGAGGGTGGGGCGCTCGCGCAGGCCCCGCCTCACGAGGAAGGCCGCGAGGAGAAAGACGATCCCGGCCGTCAGGGACCGGACGCCGAAGCGGAGAGCGTAGCGAAGAAAGGCCGCCGACGGGTCGGCCGAGCCCGGAAGCGCGATGAGCACCGCGAGGATGGACGTGCCCGCGAGGACCGGGACGAGGCGCCGGCGCGGGAAGAGGACGCCCGTGCCGACTTCGCGGGATCCGGCGAGGAGGTAGACGAGCTGGCCGAAGCCGGCGATCGCGGCGAGGGAGGCGAGGACGACCCGGGGCTGACCCGCGACACCCGTCCGGGCCGCGAGGTAGGCGACCGCCGAGCCGAGGCTGTGAAACGTGAGAAAGAGCCAGCTCCAGGCCCAGCTCCTGAGCCAGGGCCGCTGGCGGGCGCGATGGAGCGAGGCGAGGACGGCGGATGCCACGGCCGCGCTGGCCGCCGTTCCGACGTAGCCGTAGAACGGGAGCAGGGACTCGGAGGTCACCCGCGATCCTCCCCCTTCCATGTTACGTGCTCGCGAGGCCCGGTGCGATGATCCCCGGCCAGTCAGAGGTCGGGAGGGCGCGCATGAGATGGGTCGTCTTCAACCAGAAGGGGGGCGTCGGAAAGTCGACGCTCGTCAGCAACCTCGCGGCGGTGGCCGCCGACGAGGGGAAACGGTCTCTCGTCGTCGATCTCGACCCCCAGGGTTGCTCGTCGCACTATCTCCTGGGGCCCCGGGCGAAGGCCGCCCGGCCGAACCTCGCGGACTTCTTCGAGCAGAGCCTCGCGATCCGGCTCTTCGACGAGAGCCTCAGGACCTTCATCCACGCCTCGCCGTTCGAGGGGCTCGACGTCCTGCCGACGCAGCCCCTCATGGAGACGTTTCACACCAAGCTCGAAGGGCGGCACAAGATCTACAAGCTACGCGACGCTCTCGCGCCGCTCACGGGCTACGAGCACGTCTTCTTCGACACGCCGCCCGCCCTCAACTTCTTCACCCTGTCGGCGCTCATCGCGGCCGAGCGGGTCCTCATCCCGTTCGACTGCGACGACTTCTCCCGCCGCGCCCTCTACGGCCTCCTCGAGATCGTCGAAGAGGTGAAGCAGGACCACAACCCGGGGCTGACGGTTGCCGGGATCGTCGTCAACAACTTCCAGCCGAGGGCGCGTCTTCCGCAGCAGCTCGTCGACGAGCTGAAGGCCGAGGGGCTCCCGGTCCTGACGCCGTACGTCTCGGCGTCGGTCAAGGTTCGCGAGTCGCACCAGGAGTCCGCCCCGCTCGTCCACTACGCCCCCTCGCACAAGCTCTCCGGCGAGCTGCGGCAGCTGTGGGCGACGCTGTGGAAGGCGGCGAGGGGGACGGCGAAGCGGGCCGGAACGCGGGCCGCGGCGCGGTGAGGCTCGCGGCGGCGGGGCTCGTCTGCCTGGGGCTCGCGTCCGCGCCGGGAGCCGCCGACGTGGCAGCGCCCCCTTCGAGCCCGTTCGCCGCGGGCGTCGAGACGCTGCTCCTCGTCGGGGATGCCGGCAAGCCTGCCGCAGACGAGCCCCTGCTCCGGGCTCTCGCCACGGAAGCGGGGAAGGACCCGGAGCGGACGCTCGTCGTCTTCCTCGGGGACAACCTCTACCCGAACGGCCTCCCGGACGAGGCCGACCCGTGGCGGAGGGAAGGCGAGAGGCGGCTCGCGGCCCAGGCCGACGCCGCCCTCGGCGCGGGGGCGCGGGTCCTCTTCCTGCCGGGAAACCACGACTGGGACGGAATGCGCCGGAACGGGTGGGCGTCGGTCGTCCGCCAGGAGAGGTTTCTCTCGCGGCGGTCTCCGCGCCTGCTCTACGCCCCGGGAGGCGGCTGCCCGGGGCCGCTCCTCCTGCCGACCGCTTCCGGCGTGACGCTTGCCGTCCTCGACACGCAGTGGTGGCTTCACCACGAAGGCCCTCGCCCGGAAGGACCGACGTCTCCCTGTGCGGCCAGCAGCGCGGAGCAGGCCGTCGCGCAGCTTCGGGCGGCGGCCGGGAGGGGGCCGCTCGCCCTCCTGACGCACCACCCGCTCTCCAGCGGCGGGCCGCACGGCACGAGGACAGGCGACTGGAAGCCCCACGTCTTCCCCCTTCGGGACGCCGCCCCGACGCTCTGGGTTCCGCTTCCCGGGCTCGGGTCGCTCTGGGTCGCGTACAGGGACGGGAAGGGGACGGGCCAGGACTTCGCTTCTCGCCGGTACAGGCGGCTCCGTTCCGACCTGGCCGCGGCGCTCGACGAGCACCCGGCCCTCTTCCAGGCCTCCGGACACGATCATTCCGTGCAGGTCCTCGAGGCGCCCGTTCCAGCCGCCCGGTGGGTCCTCGTGTCGGGTTCGGGCATCTTCCCGGGAGGGACGGTCGTTTCGAAGATCCCTTCGACCCGGTACGCGACGTCGAAGGCCGGTTTCCTGCGGGTTCGCCTCTCTCGACGTGGCGATCCGCCACACCTGACGGCGATCGAGGCAACGCGCAAAGGAGTGGCGAAGGAGACGTTCGCGGTCGACCTCCGGTAGGCGAACGAGACATTCCGCCCCATTCCGGCTCGCGTGGGAACCAGATGGCTCGGGTCACCGTAGAGAGGGCCATGACCGCCATCCTCTCCGCCGAGGGTCTTTCGAAGACCTTCCGGACCCCGTTCTCGCGGCGGGAAGTGAGAGCCCTGGACGGTCTTGACCTTCAGGTCGCCTCTGGCGAGGTCTTCGGACTCCTCGGACCGAACGGGGCGGGGAAGACGACGACCGTCAAGATCCTCCTGGGCCTGACTCTTCCGACTTCCGGGCGGGCCGAGCTGTTCGGCCTTCCCGCGTCCGATCCCGAGAGCCGGCGACGCGTCGGCTACCTCCCCGAAGGGCACCGGTTCCCGGGGTACCTCTCGGCCCGGCAGACCCTCTCGATCTTTGGTCGGATGTCGGGAGTATCCGGCCCCGACCTGAAAACCCGGATTCCCGAGCTCCTCGCCCGCGTCCGTCTCTCCGACTGGGCCGACATGAAGGTGAAGAAGTTCTCGAAGGGGATGACGCAGCGGCTCGGCCTCGCCTCGGCCCTCGTCCACCGGCCCGATCTCCTCCTCCTCGACGAGCCGACCGACGGCGTCGATCCGGTGGGACGGCGCGAGATCCGCGACCTCCTCCGCGAGGAGGCGGCCCGCGGCGCGGCGATCCTCCTCAACTCCCATCTCCTGTCCGAGATCGAGATGACGTGCGACCGGGTGGCGGTGCTCCGGAAGGGCAAGTCGGTCGCGACCGGGCGCATCGCCGACCTGACGGCGCAGGGCTTCAGCTACCGCTTCGCCGGGACGGGAATCGACGAGGCGCTGCTGGGACTCTTCCGCGAGACGGGCGCGGGTGCCGAGCGGGTGAACGGGCACGTGAAGCTGACGGCGAGGGACGCCGAGCACCTGAACGCCCTCGTCGACACCGCGCGCTCCCGCGGCGTCCTCGTGACCGAGCTGACGCCGGTCCGCTCGACGCTCGAGGACGTCTTCGTCGACCTGGTGAAGGCCGGCGACGCGACGGAAGAGCAGGGCGCCGCAGCGGGCCCGGGCCCGGAGCCTGAAGGGAGGCCGCAGTGAAGGTCCTCGCGTCGAACGTCGAAGAGGTCTTCCGCGAGGCCGCGGCGCGCTGGACGCTCGTCGCCTATGCCACCCTCTCCACGCTCTTCATCGCCCTCTTCGCCGCCGCCGTGAACCTCGACGTGGTGGACGGCGCCCTGGCCGGGGCGAAGCTCTTCGGCAAGGAGCTCGAGATCGGGCGGCGCACCGTCGACCTCGACAAGCTCGTCCTCGGCTTCGAGTCGGGCTTCTCCGGGTTCCTCTACGTCGTCGCGACGTTCCTCGCCGTCTTCGCGACGGCGCACCTCGTGCCGCGCCTGCAGGAGAAGGGAACGATCGACCTCTATCTCTCGCGGCCGGTCGGACGGGTGCCGCTGCTCCTCTCGCGCTACGCCGGAGGGCTCCTCCTCGCGGGGTTGAACGTCGCCTACCTCATCGGCGCGATGGGGCTCCTCATCTGGTGGAAGACGGGGGTCGTCCACCCGCGCTTCTTCCTGGGCGGGGCGATCATCTTCTTCACGATCGCGACGCTCATGGCGTTCGCGTTCCTCGTCGGCGTCGTCACCTCGTCGACGGCGGTCTCGATCATGGCGACCTTCGCCGTGTTCTTCCTGGCGGCCATCCTCTCCGGGCACCGGCAGATCGAGGCGGCGCTCGCCACGGAGTGGGCGGCCGCGCTCGTTCGGGGCTTCTACTGGGTGCTCCCGAAGACCGGGCAGCTCGCGCAGGCGACGGTCGACTTCGTGTCGAACGGCGAGCTCTCGCGCCGCACCCGCGAGATCGACCACCTCGCCGTCTTCGGCTCCACCGCGCTCTTCGGCCTCGGTTCCCTCACGCTTTCCGCGTTTCTCTTCCGGAGAAAGGACTTCTGACATGAGACGTCTCGCGCTCCTCGCCCTCGCCACGGCCCTCGCCTTCCCGTCCGAGGCGGCCCGCCCCACCGACGACGCCCTCGCCCTCGTCCCGCCCGACTCGGTGACGGCCGGGATGCTGCGCGTGGCCGACTTCAGGACGAGCCCCCTCGCCGCACGCTTCTTCGCCGAGTTCGACCGGGCGACGGTCGAAGGCGACGCCGCGAGGTTCCTCGCCGAGGCGCGCCTCCACCCGATCGACGACGTCGACCTCGTCGTCTTCGCGGCAGAGGACGGCGGGAAGGGCAAAGCCCTCGTCGCCTTCGAGGGGCGCTTCGAGCCGCAGCGTCTCGCGGCGGCCGTCGCCTCCCGTGGCGCCGAGGCGCGCACGGCTCCCGGCGGGACGTACTTCCTCCTGAAGGAGAAGGGGCAGACGGGCCACAAGGGCGACGGCGCGGTCGCGTTCGTGAGCAGCCGTCTTCTCGTCGCCGGCTCCGAGGACGCCGTCGTGAAGGCGCTCGCCGCCCGGGCCGCGGGCGGGACCGGCTTCCTCGGGGGCGCCGGCCTCGGCGCGCAGCTCGACAGGGTGAACGCCAACGCCTCCGGCTGGCTCCTCGTCGACCGGACGAAGCTCCCGCAGGCGAAGGGCTCGCTGACGATCACGAGCGGTGAAGGGGACGCGGCGCGCAACGTGCTCGGCGCGATGAACCTCGTCTCGACCTTCTCCTTCGAGATGACGGTGAAGGGAGACGCCATCCGCCTCTCGGGCGCCGGCTACAGCGGCGACGCCGAGACGCGCGAGCTCCTCGAGGACGCGCTTCGGGGAATCCTCGCGGCGATGAGGATCGCGAGCCAGGAACGGCCCGAGGTCGTGTCGGCCATCCGGAAGTTCAAGGTCGAGAGCGACCGCGACGCCGTGACGATCTCCGGCACGCTCGACGGGGCGACCATCAGGATGCTCGCCGAAGCGAAGGCGAAGCGCGAGAAGGCCCGGGCTGCGGAGTAGAAAGCCGCGACCCAGTCGCCCAAGAGCCCGATGGGGTCAGGTCTTGATTTTCCACTATAGCCTGAGGCTATAGTGGAAAATCAAGACCTGACCCCATTTCGGGAGGACGCCGTTTCGGAACTATGCTTCGGGCGTGCGAACCCTTCGAACGATCGCCCTCTCCCTCCTCCTCGTTCCGTTCGTCGCCCCGGCGGGGGAAACTCCCGGGGTGAAGCCTCCCGTCGCGAAGAAGGTCCCGAAGGTCACCGAGGTCCACGGGGAGAAGCTCGTGGACGACTGGTTCTGGCTGCGCGAGAAGCAGAACCCCGAGGTGAAGGCGTACCTCGACGCCGAGAACGCGTACACCGACGCCGTGACGAAGCCGGGCGAGGCGCTGCGGCAGAAGGTCTACGACGAGGCCGTCGGGCGGATCAAGGAAACCGACCTGTCGGTGCCGTACCGCCACAGAGGGTACTTCTGGTACTCGAGGACGGAGAAGGGGCAGCAGTACCCGATCGGCTGCCGGAAGAAGGGGAGCCTCGACGCGGCCGAGCAGGTCGTCCTCGACCTGAACGAGATCGCGAAGACCGAGAAGTTCGTGGGCCGGGGAGTCTTCGCTCCGAGCGACGACGGCAGGTTCCTCGCCTACACGATCGACACGACCGGTTTCCGGCTCTACACGCTCCAGGTGAAGGATCTCGAGACGGGCAGGCTCCTGGCCGACAGGGTCGAGAAGGTGAACTCCGTCGCGTGGGCGGGGGACGGGAAGACGCTCTTCTACGTCGTCGAAGACGCGGCCAAGCGCCCCTGGCGGCTCTACCGGCACGCGGTGGGGACGACGGGGCCGGACGTTCTCGTCTACGAGGAGACTGACGAGCGGTTCAACCTCGGCGTGTCGCGCTCGCGCGACGACGCCTGGATCCTCGTGCAGTCCGGGAGCCACACGCAGAGCGAGTGGCGCCTGATCCCGGCGGCGAAACCGGACGAGGCCCCGCGGGTCGTCGCGGCGCGGGAGAAGGACCACGAGTACGACGTGGAGGCGGCGGGGGACCTCCTCTACATCCGGACGAACGACGGCTGTCGTGACTTCCGCGTCGTCACCGCTCCGGCGGCGAGCCCCGGGAAGGCGTCGTGGAAAGAGCTCGTCCCCTGTCGGGACGGGGTCATGGTCTCCGGCGTCGACGCCTTCAAGGGCCACCTCGTCCTGTTCGAGCGCCAGGATGCCCTGCCGAAGCTCTCGGTGCGGGACCTGTCGACCGGCGCGACGCACCGGATCGAGGTGCCGGAGGCGATCGCCTCGTCGTTCCCCGAGGCCAATCCCGAGTACGACACGAAGACGTTCCGCTTCTCGTGGCAGTCGTTCACGACTGCGCCGATGGTCTACGACTACGACATGGCGACGCGCGAGCGGACGCTCCTGAAGAAGACCGAGGTGCCCGGCGGGTACGACCCGTCGCGATACCGCTCCGAGCGGCTCTTTGCCACGGCGGCCGACGGAACGAAGGTCCCCGTCAGCGTCGTCTTCCGGAAGGACGTGCCGCGGGACGGCACCGCCCCGCTCTTCCTGACGGGCTACGGCTCGTACGGCGCGCCCTCGTTCGTCGCGTTCAACCCGGCGCTCCCGAGCCTTCTCGACCGGGGGGTCGTCTACGCCGTCGCGCACGTCCGCGGCGGGGGCGACCTCGGGAAGAAGTGGCACGACGCCGGCCGGATGATGTCGAAGAAGAACACGTTCACCGACTTCGTCGCCTGCGCCGAGGCGCTGGTGACGACGAAGCTCGCCGCGAAGGACCGGATCGCGATCCAGGGAGGCAGCGCGGGCGGGCTCCTCATCGGTGCCGTCGTGAACCTGAGGCCGGAGCTCTTC
The DNA here is from genome assembly GCA_016719485.1 of Holophagales bacterium. NCBI lineage: Bacteria > Pseudomonadati > Acidobacteriota > Holophagae > Holophagales > Holophagales bacterium. The sequence continues at coordinate 254,118 of JADJZB010000028.1, read as the reverse complement.
CGGGCGGCCATCCTCCACGTCCCCTTCGTCGACGTCATCAACACGATGCTCGACGAAACGCTCCCGCTCACCGTCGGGGAGTTCGAGGAGTGGGGGAACCCGAGGCAGAAGGACGAGTACCTCTACATGAAGTCGTACAGCCCCTACGACAACCTGAAGAAGGGGGCCTACCCGTCGATCCTCGTGAAGACCTCCTTCAACGACAGCCAGGTCATGTACTGGGAGCCGGCGAAGTACGTCGCGAAGCTCCGGACGCTCAAGACCGACACGAACCCGCTCCTCCTGAAGACGAACATGGCGGGCGGGCACGGCGGGTCGTCGGGCCGTTACGACCGGCTGAAGGAGACGGCGTTCGACCAGGCGTTCGTCCTGTCTCAGCTCGGGGTCCCCGACCTTCCGTCCTCGATTCCCGTCCCCGCGCGGCCGGTTCACACCTACTCGATCGTCGCGCGCGACCCGGCGACGGGGCAGCTCGGCGTGGCGGTCCAGTCGCACTGGTTCTCGGTGGGCGCGATGGTTCCCTGGGCCCGAGCCGGGGTCGGCGCCGTCGCCACCCAGTCGTTCGTCGACGCCAGCTACGGGCCGCTCGGCCTCTCGCTGCTCGAGGCGGGGCGGGCTGCGCCGGATGCGCTGAGGGGCCTGCTTTCTGCCGACGCGGGGCGCGAGGTGCGCCAGGTGGCGATGATCGACGCCGCCGGGCGCGTCGCGGCCCACACGGGCGCCAGCTGCATCGAGGCGGCCGGACACCACGTCGGGAAGGACTACTCCGTCCAGGCGAACATGATGCGGAACGCGACGGTCTGGCCCGCGATGGCCAGGGCGTTCGAGACGGCGAAGGGCGACCTCGCGGAACGGATGCTCGCGGCGCTCGACGCGGCGGAAGCCGCCGGCGGGGACATCCGCGGGAAGCAGTCGGCGGCGCTCATCGTCGTGAGCGGGACCCCGACGGGCCGGCCCTGGCAGGACCGGGTCTTCGACCTGCGCGTCGAGGACAGTGTGGCGCCGCTCCCGGAGCTGCGCCGGCTCGTGACGCTGGGGCGCGCGTACAACCTGATGAACGAGGGAGACCTCGCCGTCGAGAAGAAGGACGACGCCGGGGCGCTGAAGGCCTATTCGGCCGCGCAGGCGATCGTCCCCGGCAGCGCCGAGATGACCTACTGGACGGCGGTCTCGCTCGTCGGCATGGGGAAGGTCGACGAGGCCCTGCCGCTCTTCCGGAAGACGTTCGCCATCGACCGGAGCTGGGCCGAGCTGACGTCGCGACTGCCGAAGGCCGGGCTCCTCCCCGACGACCCCGCGCTCATCGGGCGGATCGTGGCCCAGGCTCCAGCGGCTCGGTAGGAGAGCCGGGGAGAGTCCCCAGGGCGGTTCGGACGCGGGCGAGCTCCTCCTCGATCCGGTCGAGGAGGGGCCCGAGCGTCGTCGTCTCGTTCTCCTTCGCCCGCGACTCCGCCTCGCGGCAGAGGGACGAGAGCTCGAGCGCCCCGAAGCTCGCGCTCGTCGACTTGAGCGTGTGCACGGCGCGGTGGAGCTCGTCGGCGCGCTCGGCCGAGAGCGCCGCGCGCGCCGACGCCAGGAGCCCTTCCGACTCGTGGGCGAAGGAGCGGACGATCCCCGGGAGGAGGTCGCTCGAGCGCGCGCCGAGGGAGGCGTGCAGGCGGGCCCACGACTTCTCGTCGAGCCCGGGAGGCGTCGGGAGCGGCCCGGGCGGAGGAGGAACGGCGGACTCCGAAGGAGGAGGGGGTGACTCCGCCTCGTCGACCAGGGGCGAAATGGCCGCGGCGGCCCGTTCGAGCGCGGAGACGAGGTCGGAGATTCCCATCGGCTTGACGAGGTAGTCGTCCATGCCGGCGGCCAGGCAGGCCTCGCGGTCGCCGGGGAGCGCGTGCGCCGTCATCGCGGCGATGCGCGGTCCGGCGGCGCCGAGCTCGGCCCGGATCCGGCGCGTCGCCTCGATCCCGTCCAGCTCGGGCATCTGGACGTCCATCAGGACGAAGTCGTAGACGTTCTGCCGGATGGCGTCGACGGCCTCGGCCCCGTTCGCGGCGACGTCGGCGGCGTAGCCGAGGCGCTCCAGCATCAGGAGCGCCAGCTCGCGGTTGGTCGGGTTGTCCTCGGCGAGGAGGATCCGGAGGGGGTGGCGCGCACCCATCGCGCCGTCGAACCTCGGCCTCGCCGAGGATTCCCTGCGGACCGCCGGCCGGCTTCCCCCGAGGAGAGCGGCGACGACCTCGTGGAGCGCGGCCGGCTTCACGGGCCGGGCGAGGCGGGCGGAGAGCCCTTCGTCCTTCTCGTCGGCCTCGGCGCCGAGCGGGACGAGGAGGACGACGGGAAACTGCGGTGTGCCGGCCGACCTGAACTGCAGAGCGGCCATGGAGCCGTCCCCCGAGGGGAGGTCCCGGTCGACGAGCGCGAGGTCGAATCGTGCTCCGCCCCTCACGAGCGAGACCGCCTCGGCGAGCGAGGAACAGGCCGTGACCGCGAAGCCCCAGCGGGTCAGGAGCCGTTCGAGGAGCGACCGGGTCGTCGCGCCATCCTCGACGACCAGGGCGAGGCGACCGGCGAACGCACTCCGTCGCGGCAGGGCGAACGACCCCGAAGAGGGGTTCGCCGCCTCCAGGCGTGCGACGAACCGGAACGTCGAGCCTCTTCCGGGCGCACTCTCGAAGGCGATGGTCCCACCCATCAGCTCTGCGAGCCGGCGGGAGATCGCGAGACCGAGCCCCGTGCCGCCGAAGCGGCGGGTGGTCGAGCTGTCGCCCTGCCGGAACGACTCGAAGAGCGAGGCGGCCCGGTCGGGCGAGATGCCGATCCCCGTGTCGCGGACGGTCACGACGAGGTCGACGCTCGTTCCGGGCGTAACGGGTCCCTCCGGGTTCGAACGGACCGAGACGGCCACCTCGCCGGCGTCGGTGAACTTCACCGCGTTCCCGACGAGGTTCATGACGACCTGCTTCACGCGGGTGACGTCGCCGAGGAGCGAGATCGGCACCCCGTCGTCCACGTCGAGCGTCAGCTCGAGGCGCTTCTCCTCGGCGCGCTGCGCGAGGACGTCGACCGCCCCTTCGAGGCACGAGCGGACGTCGAACGGCCTCCGCTCGAGGCCCATCCGGCCCGCCTCGATCTTCGAGAAATCGAGGATGTCGTCGATGAGGCGAAGGAGCGTCTCGCCACTCTGCCGGATCGTGTCGGCGAACTGGCGCTGCTCCCGCGTCAGGGGCGTGCCGAGGAGGAGGCTCGTCATCCCGATGACACCGTTCATCGGGGTCCGGATCTCGTGGCTCATCGTGGCGAGGAACGCGCTCTTGGCCCTGTTGGCGTCCTCGGCCTCGCGGGTCGCCGCCTCGAGCTCCACCGTCCGGGCCGTCACGAGCTCCTCGAGGACCTCTCGCCGACGGCGCTGCCTGCGCGTCCGGCGATGGAGGCCCGCGGCCAGGAGCGCGATCGCCCCGGCGGCGACCGCCGCACGGAACCACCCCTTCTGGGCGAGCGTCGGCTCGATCGTCACGGTCGTTTTCGCGCCGGTCGTCCAGGTGCCGCCCCCCCTCCTCGCCGCCACCTCGAAGACGTAGCTCCCCGGCGAGAGGTTCGTGTAGCTCGCGGAGCGCTCCCGGCCGGCGTCCACCCAGGTCGGGTCGACGCCGTCGAGGCGGAACCGGAAGCGGACGTCGGCGGGTGCGACGAGGCTGATTCCTGTGTAGCGGATCTCGAGGCGGGAAGAGCCCGGGGGAACGAGGACGGTCTCGCCCACCTCGACCGGCGCTCCGTCGGAGAGGACTCCTTCGATCCGGAGGGCGAGGAGCGGCGAGGGCCGCTCGAGGCGCTTCGTGTCGAGAATGGAGAGGCCTCGCGCCGTGGCGATCCAGAGTGTCCCGTCGTTCGTCCGGACGGCGCCCGGCTGGGTGCCCCCCGAGCAGCCTTCGCTGCGCATCCCGTCGGCGAGGCCGAAGTGCTCGGACGAGAAACCGCGCCTCTGGCCGTCCATCGTGGCCGAGACGTCGGCGCGGCGTGCGCGGAAGATGCCGTGGTTGCCGGTCATGAAGAGCCAGCCTTCGTCCTGCAGGACGCTCTTCACGAGGCCGTCGTAGAGGCCGTCCTTCGTCCCGACGCTGGCGAACGCGCCGTCCCGGAAACGGGCCAGTCCGTCGCCCGTCCCGATCCAGAGCGTCCCCTCGTCGTCGATCAGCAGGGACTGGATGCGCTCGTCGGGCAGGCCGTCGCGCTTCGTGAAGGCCCGGAAACGGTCTCCCGCAAAGAGCGCGAGCCCGGCCGTCGTTCCCGCCCAGACGCCCCCGCCCCGGGCGGGCAGGAGGCAGAGAAGCCGGTCCGACGGGAGGCCGTCCACGACGCCGAAGCGGCGGGCGACTCCGTCGCGCAGTCGGATGACGCCGCCGGGGAGAACCCCGACCCAGATCGACCCGTCCTCGTCTTCCGCGAGCGCCCGGATGTCGCGGGAGTCGACGGCCGGGGGCGGGAGCGGGACTCGGGTGAACGCGCCGCCCCGACCGACGGCGAGGCCGTCGGTGTAAGTGCCGACCCAGAGACGCCCGTCGCGGGCGGCCAGGAGCGCCGAGGGCTGGTCGGACGGGAGCCCGTCGTCGGTTCCGAACACCCGCGTCGCGCGACCCGCGATCCGGTGGAGACCGCCGCTGGCCACGGTGGCCCAGACCGCTCCCGAGGTGTCCTGCGTGACCGCGCGGACGTTCTCGCCCGCGAGCCCTTCGCGCCGCCCGAGGTTGACGAAGAGGCCGTGACGCAGGCGCAGCAACCCCTCGGTCCAGGTGCCGATCCAGACGCTTCCCTCGTGGTCCTGGTAGAGGCTCCAGACGTGGTCCGCGGGGAGGTCTCCCGTCGACGCCGAACGGCAGGACACTCCCTCGCCCGAGACCCTGCAGACCCCCCGGCCCCACGTTCCGACCCAGAGACTCCCCTCGCGATCGACGAGGAGCGCCGAGATCTGGCTCGTCGGGAGGCGGGGCGCCTCCTTCGTCGACACGCGCCCATCGACCACCCGCGCGAGGCCTCCCCCTGCGGTACCGACCCAGACGCCTCCGCCCGGGTGCGGGGCCAGCGCGATGACGGCGTCGTTCGGGAGCCCCTCGCGCATCGTGAAGACCCGGGTGCCGTCCTCCTGCAGGCGCGCGACTCCGCCTCCGGTCGATCCGGCCCAGACGACACCCGCGCGGTCGACGCAGAGGGTGCGCACCAGGAAGCGGCTGCCGCCGGTGGGTTCGACGCGCCGGAAACCCGCACCTTCCTGTCGGAAGAGCCCTTCGTCGTCCGTTCCGACCCAGAGGACGCCGCGCCCGTCGCGCGCGAGGGACTGGACCTTCAGCCCAGCGAGGCCCTCCCGTGGGCCGAGCGCTTCGAAGCGCGTCCCCGTCATTCGCAGGAGCCCGCCGCCGTTCGTCCCGACCCAGAGGGTGCCATCGTGGTCCGCGAGAAGGGCGAGGACCGAGTTCGCCGAGAACTCCGGCGTCGTCCGCCGGTCGAAGAGCGTGAACCGGGTCCCGTCGAACCGGACGAGCCCTTCCTGCGTCCCGATCCAGAGGTAGCCGTCGGGCGTCTGGGAGATCGCCTGGACCGTGTTCTGGGGGAGGCCCTGCCCGGCTTCCCAGCTGTCGAGCGTCGCGTGGGCGAGCGGGCGCGTCGCGTCGAGCGCGTGCGCGGCCGGAGACGACGCCAGACTGCCGAGTGCGGTGGCGACGGCGACGAAGGCGGCGCGACAGGCGCACCCGCGCACGCCGGGTGAGGAGTCGGACGAGCCCTTCGGCCCCGAGAGCATCGGCCGATGATAAGGCGGCGCGCCCCCCGCGGAGGCGCGCGAGAAAGGCTCAGTTCGGTGAACAGGTCAGTAGGCGAGGACCTTCCGGGCCGCCGCGAGCACGGTTCCGGTGCTCGGCAGGATCGCCCGTTCCAGGATGCGGTTGAACCCGACGGGCGTGAATGGCGATCCGACCCGCTCGACCGGGGCGTCGAGGTACTCGAAGAGCTCGCTCGTCACCTGGGCGGACAGCTCGCCGCCGAAGCCCCCGTGCACCTTGTCCTCGTGGGCGACGAGGACGCGCGAGGTCTTCTTCACGGAGGCGGCGATGGCGTCGAAGTCCAGCGGGGCGAGGGAGCGCAGGTCGAGCACCTCGATCTCCTTGCCTTCCTTCGCGAGGGTCGCCGCCGCCTCGAGCGCCCAGTGGACGGGCGTTCCATACGCGAGGACGGTGAGGTCCTTCCCCGGCCGCCGGAGGCGCGCCTTGCCGAACGGAACCGCAAAGCCCTCGGGGACGAACGTCTTCGAGAGGGGGGAGTTGTAGAGGAACTTCGGTTCGAGGTAGAGGGTGATGCCCCGCGATCTCACGGCCGTCCGGAGGAGCCCGGCGGCGTCGTCGGCGAAGGCGGGAACGACGATCCGGATCCCGGGAAGGGTCGTGAGCCAGCCCTCGATGTTCTGCGAGTGATAAAGGCCCCCGCCGATGTAGCCGCCGGACGCGAGACGCACGGTGACGTTCGGAACGAATTGCCCGTTCGTCCGCCAGTACTCGTGCGACATCTCGACCATCTGCTCGGCCGCCGGCCAGAAGTAGTCGGCGAACTCCGCCCCCTCGACGATGACCCTGACGCCGTCGCACACGCGAGAGAAGCCGTCGGCCATCCCGAGGATGTAGTCCTCGGCGATCGGGGCGTTGAAGACGCGGTGGCTCCCGAACTCCTTCTCCATTCCCTTCGTGACGTTGAAGATCCCGCCCTTCTCGCCGGAGGCGACGTCCTGACCCCAGATGAACGTGTCCTGGTTCTCGCGGAAGAGGTCCTTCATCGTCTCGTTGATCGCGTGGATCAGGGACGACTCGCGCAGCGGCCGGCCGTCGGGAGCGGTCGCCGGTGTCCTGGCGACCGTCGCCAGACCGTCTCCCTCGGGGACCCAGGGCTCGGGGAGGACGAAGTCGTGGATCGATTTCGGGTCGGGGTCGGGCGCGCTCCGGGCGCGGTCCGCCGCGGTCTCGTAGGCTTGCCGGTTCTCGTCCTCGATCGCGTGGATCTCCTCCTCCGAGAACGCGCCCCCCTCGATGAGGAGACGGCGGAAGCGGGGGAGCGGGTCGAGCTCGCGGGCCGAGGCCAGCTCGTCGTCGTCGCGGTAGAGCTCGTGCCGGTCGGAGTTCGAGTGGGAGCCGATGCGCACGCACTCGGCGTGGACGAGGACGGTCCCCGCGCCGCTCTGCGCGAATTCGGCGGCCTCGCGCAGGGCGCGGACCGAGTCGAGGACGTCCTTGCCGTCGCAGTGGATGACCTTGAGGTTCGGGAAGCTCGCGAAGTTGTCCGAGGCGTAGTGGTTCGCCGTCTGCTGGCGCTTCGGGACGGAAATGCCGTATCCGTTGTCCTGGATGACGAAGATGACCGGGAGCTTTCCGAGGGAGCAGCCGTTGACGGCTTCGTAGAAGTAGCCCTCGGAGGTGGACGACTCTCCCATCGAGCAGTAGACGAGGCTCTTCATCCCGTACGACCGGATGGCCCGGCCGAGGCCGGCGGCGTGCTGCGCGTGGTTGGAGACGCAGGAAGAGACGTTCCAGACGTAGAGGTCGTGCCGGGCGAAGTGGTTCGACATGTGCCGGCCGCCCGAGGCGACGTCCGAGGCCTTCGACATGCCGTTGAGGAGGATCTGCTCGGGGGTCACTCCCGCCGCGAGGCAGGTCGTCAGGTCGCGGTAGTAGGGGAACAGGTAGTCGAATGCGGGCCGGAAGATCGTCCCCAGCGCGACCTGGATGCCGTCGTGGCCGGCGCACGGCGCGTGGTAGGACCAGCCGAGACCCTGCTTGAGGTAGTTGGGGGCCTTGTCGTCGAGGACGCGCCCCATGTGCATGAGGGCGTACCACTTACGGAGCTCGTCCCGAGTCGGGTTGACGGCAGCGAGGGCGGGGGCGATCTCCGACGCGGTCAGGAGCGATTCGGTCAAGTACGTCCTCCGGGGCCGGCCGCGCAGGGGCGCAGGGCGGCAAGTCTGCGGGTCATAAACCCTTGACTATACGAGAAAGACTTCGCGATGGGTTCTCATTTTCGGGGTCGTCGCCGGCCTCCCGACGCTTTCCGGTTGCCCGGTGGCCGGTGGGGGTACAATCCGCATTCCCGCGCTTCGCCGGACCGCCCGGCGATCCCAGTCCCGCGGGCAGGAGTTCCGTCCGTGACCACACACGCCGTTGCCGTTCCCCCCGTCGACTCCACCGAGTCGGCGGATCGTCACGCATTCGAAGCCGCCCTCGAGGCGACTTTCCCCGCCAGCAAGCGGCCCCAGGAAGGGGAAGCCGTCAGCGGGATCATCGCCGGCATCACGCCGGACGTCGTGCTCGTCTCGATCGGAGCCAAGTCCGAGGCGCTGATGGACCTCCACGAGCTGGATGGCGAGAAGGTCGGCGACCGGATCGACGCCGTGGTCATCAAGGCCGGGCCGGACATCCGGCTCTCGAAGAAGCTCGCCGGCGCGCGTCGCGCCAAGGCGGAGCTGCGTGCCGCGTGGGAGACCGGAATTCCGGTCCTCGGCAAGGTCCTCTCCCGCAACAAGGGCGGCTTCGAGGTCGCCATCGGTGGGCCGGGCGGGCCGCGCGCGTTCTGCCCCGTCTCCCAGATCGACGTCGGGCGCCACGACGAGCCGGGCCTCCTCGAGTTCGTCAACCAGTCGTTCGACTTCCGGGTGATCGAGTACGCCGAGGACGGGCGACGCGTCGTCGTCAGCCGCGCGGCCCTCCTTCGCGATGCCATGGAGAAGAGCCTCGGAGAGATCCGCGACAAGATCGTCGTCGGCGCGATCCTCACGGGCCGGGTCCGCTCGATCACCGACTTCGGCGCGTTCGTCGACCTCGGCGGCGTCGACGGCCTCGTCCACGTCACCGAGATCTCGCGCCGCCGCGTGGCGCACGCCAAGGACGTCCTCACCGTCGGCCAGGACGTGTCCGTCAAGGTCACCAAGGTCGAGAACGAGGGCAAGCGCATCTCGCTCTCCATGAAGGAGCTCGAGAAGGACCCGTGGGAGGGTCTCGCCCAGAGGATCCCTCCCGGCACCGCGTTCACGAAACCCGTTGCGCGCCACGCCGAGTTCGGCATCTTCATCGAGATCGAACCGGGCATCGACGGTCTCGTCCACGTCTCCCAGCTCCCCCCCGGAGTCGACCTCAAGGACCCGTCCGTCGCGGCCGGCCAGGAGGTCTCCGGCTGGGTCCGCGAGATCGACGAGGAGCACCGCCGCCTCTCCCTCTCTCTCCGCGAGGTCTCCACCTCCGACCCCTGGGAAGGGCTCTCCACGAAGATGCCCGAGGGCTCGGTCGTCGCGGGACAGGTCGAGAACGTCGCGGCGTTCGGAGTCTTCGTCCGGCTCGAGATCGGACTCACCGGCCTCATCCCGAACTCCGAGACGGGCCTCCCGCACGGGACCCCCGCGACGAAGCTCTTCACGCCCGGCCAGAAGGTCGAGGTGAAGGTGATCGGCCTCGACGCACAGCGCCGCCGCATTTCCCTCTCGGCCAAGGGCGCCGGAGAGGAGGCCGAACGCGGCGAGATCCGCAAGTACCGCGAGGACTCGGCCAAGCGCGAGAAGAGCGACCCGAGCCGCCCGACGAACTTCGGCGCCTCCCTCATGGCGGCGCTCACCCAGCCGAACAAGTCGGCGAAGTCGGCCCGCTGAGACGGGCGGCCCCTCCGGGGCCGCGCTTCCCCGTAACATCCGTCCCCCCGGCCCAAAGCCGGGGGGATTTCTCTTGGGGGGGTCATGACGAGGAAACGATCCGAGAGCGCCGACCAGCCGGCGCTGGCTTTCGATGCCGAGATTCCTCTCCCGGAGGAGGCGCGGCGGCGCTACCTGAACTACGCCCTCTCGGTCATCACCGCCCGGGCCCTCCCCGACGTCCGCGACGGCCTGAAGCCCGTCCAGCGGCGGATCCTGTTCGCCATGTTCCAGAACCTCCACCTGACGCCCGACGCCAAGTTCAAGAAGTCGGCCACGGTCGTCGGCGACGTCATCGGCAAGTACCATCCCCACGGCGACGTGGCGATCTACGACGCCATGGTCCGGATGGCGCAGCCCTTCACCCTCAGGGCCCCGCTCGTGGAGGGTCACGGGAACTTCGGCTCCCTCGACGGCGACTCCGCCGCCGCGTACCGCTACACGGAGGCGCGCCTGCGGCCCCTGGCGGTGGAGCTCCTCTCCGAGATCAGGAAGCGGACGGTCGACTGGAAGCCGAACTACGACGGCGTCCACTTCGAGCCGATCGTGCTGCCCGCCCGATTCCCCAACCTCCTCGTGAACGGCGCCTCCGGCATCGCCGTCGGCATGGCCACCTCGATCCCTCCCCACAACCCGGTCGAGATCCTCGACGCGGCGATCGCCGCCATCGACGACCCCGCGGCCGACCCGCTGAGGTTCGTGAAGGGGCCCGACTTCCCGACGGGCGGACAGCTCCTCTCGACGAAGAAGGAGCTGAGGGAGATCTACGAGTCGGGGCAGGGGACGCTGAAGCTCCGGGCCGAGTACGAGATCGAGGAGCGCGGCCGCGGCGTGCAGGCGATCGTCGTGACCTCCGTCCCGTACGGCGTCGCGAAGGCCTCGCTCGTCGAGAAGATCGCCGAGGTGATCATCGCGCGGAAGCTCCCGGCCCTCGTCGACGTGCGGGACGAGTCGACCGACGACGTCCGGGTCGTCCTCGAGCTCAAGCGTGACGCCGACCCGGCGCTCGTGATGAGCTACCTCTACAGGCACACGCCGCTCCAGACGACCGTGCCGGTGAACCTGACGGCGCTCGTCCCGACGGCCAACCCCGAGGTCGCCGAGCCGGCCCGCCTCTCGCTCTCGGCGATCCTCAGGCACTTCCTCGACTTCCGCTTCGCGACGGTGAAGCGCCGCTTCGAGTACGAGCTCGAGGAGCTGCTCCGCCGCATCCACCTCCTCGAGGGGTTCGAGAAGATCTTCGACGAGCTCGACGAGGCGATCCGGATCATCCGAAAGAGCGACGGCAAGGCCGACGCCGCCGGAAAGCTCGTGAAGCGCTTCGACCTCGACGACGAGCAGGCCGACGCCGTCCTCGAGACGAAGCTCTACAAGCTCGCGCGCCTGGAGATCGAGTCGATTCGAAAGGAGCTGGCCGAGAAGCGGGCCGAGGCCGCGCGGATCGAGGCGATCCTGAAGTCGCCGGGGAAGCTCTGGGGGGTCGTCCAGCGCGAGCTCGTCGAGCTGCGCGGCGTCCTCTCGGGCGAGAAGCGGAAGACGCGCGTTTCCGCCGCGGTCGAGGAGCCGGAGTACGACGCCGAGGCGTTCATTCCCGACGAGGACGCCTTCGCCGTCGTCACCGTCGACGGGTGGCTCAAGCGCCTCGGGCAGCTGAAGGACCCGAAGCAGACGCGGCTGCGGGAGGGGGACGACGTCCTGGCCGTCCTGCAGGGCGGGACGCGCGAGCTCGTCGTCCTCTTCAGCAACCGGGGATCGGCCTACGTCCTCCGGATGAACGACGTCCCGGCCTCGACGGGCTACGGCGAGCCCGTGCAGAAGCTCTTCAAGTTCGCCGACGGCGAACGGGTCGTCGCGACCCTCTCTCTCGACCCGCGCGTGACGCCGGAGAAGGACGTCGTCCTCCTCGCGGCGACCCGCCAGGGCATGGTCCTGCGCTTCTCGGCCGATCCGCTCAGGGAGGCGACGACGCGCTCGGGTCGCCGCTTCGCCAAGCCCGCGGACGGCGACGAGGTCGCGGCCGTCGAGGTCTGCGAAGGGGGCGCGGTCGTGGCGCTGGCGTCCGAGAAGGGAAGGGCGATCCTCTTCGACGCGGACGATGTTCCCGTCCTCGCGGGTCCGGGGAAGGGCGTCATCGGCATCCGTCTCGCCGAGGACGACCGGGTCGTCGGCGCGACACTCTTCGGGAAGGACGAGAAGCGCGCCGTGCTGACGCTCGAGAACTCGAAGGGAACGACGTACACCGTCACCCGCCGGTACGACGTCGTCGGGCGCGGGGGGAAGGGCTTCGAGATGATCAAGAGGGACCGGTTCGTGAAGACCGTCCCTCCCGAGATCGTCCTGCTGGACCTTCCCGAGCGGTCCGGGGGCGGGGGGAGGTAGCCGTGGACGTCGTCCTCGCCGAGAAGTACGGGTTCTGCGCCGGGGTCAGGGTCGCCGACAAGCTCGTCCGGATCGCTGCGGCGAAGGGACAGACGGGCGCGATCCTGGGCCAGGTCGTCCACAACGAGAGCGTCGAGCGGGAGATGGCCACGCTCGGCTTCCCCACGGTTCACCGGCTCGAGGAGGCGCGGGAGCACGCGGGGCGGATCGTCTTCTCCGCCCACGGCGTCGCGCCGTCGGTCCGGGCCGAGGCGGCCTCGCTCGGGCTCGCGGCCATCGACACGACGTGCAAGTTCGTGACCGACATCCACCGGGAGATCTCCCGTTCGCTCGACGACGGGTGCTTCATCGCGGTCCTCGGGCAGAAGGGGCACCGCGAGGTCATCGGGTACACGAAGGACCTCGATCCGCAGCGGTACGGAATCTTCTACGACATCGAGGAGGTGAAGGCGTTCCCGTGGGAGGCGCACCCGAAGGTCAAGATCGTCTTCCAGACGACCCTCAGCGCCGAACGATTCTCCGAGCACGTCTCGGACCTGCGACGCCGCGTCCCCGACCTGAGGATCGCCGACACGATCTGCTACGCGACGAAGGAGAACCAGGACGCCCTGCGCGTCCTCTGCGCCGACCCCTCGATCGACGCCATCGTCGTCATCGGCGGGCAGCACTCGAAGAACACGAAGGAGCTCGTGAAGATCGCGGGAGAGAGCAAGCCGACGATCTTCGTCGGGACGGCCGCGGATCTCGACCCTGCGGCTTTCGCCGGGATGCGGAAGGTGGGCGTGACGGCCGGCGCCTCGACACCCGACTACGACGTCGAGGCGGTCGTGGAGAGGCTCCGGGCGGTCGGCTGACCGGGCACCCCGGGGCGTACACTTTCGCCATGGAGATCAAAGGTGCAGGCGGGACGCCGGGCGGCGTCGGGCTCTTCCTCGGCGGCCTCGCGATGATGGTCGTCGGGGGCTACCTCCTCCTCCAGCAGGTGCAGGTCCACAGCGGCTTCTGGGACTGGTTCGGGCCGAACACGTTCGGCCTCACGCTGATCCCGCTCCTCGTCGGCATCGGCGTTCTCTTCTTCGACGGGAAGTCGGTGGCGGGCTGGCTTCTCACCGGGGCCGGGGCGCTCATGATCGTGGCGGGGATCATCGCGAACCTCCAGATCTGGTTCCGGCCGACGAGCCTCTACAACACGCTGATGATGCTCGGACTCCTCGCGGGCGGCATCGGCCTCGTGGCACGGTCGCTGAAGTCGAAACCGGCGGAGAAGGGCTGACGCCCGGGCTCCGAGCCGCCGCGGACGGGCGCGTCCCTACGCCGGGTCCAGGATGAGCGTCCCGAGTTCCGCGATGACCTTCCGGCCCGTCTCCTTGTCGAACGGCGCGGCATAGAACGCGTCGAGGTCCATCGGCGGGAAGAAGCGGATCGTCGGGCTCTTTCCGGTCCGGCCGGGGAACTGCTTGTGGAGGAGCAGGTCGCGGAAGCCGTCGACGCGCACGGGGACGGCGATCGGCTTCGTGCGGTGGAGGAGCTGTGCGATCCCGGGACGGATCGGCGCGTGGTGCTGCGTCGTCCCCGTGGGGAAGTGGAGGAGCCAGCCCGTGGCGATCGCCTCCTCGATCTTGCCGATTCCTTCGAGGTCGACCGGCCGGTTGACCTCCTTGCCCGCCTCGCGGAAGGACCTCCGGAACGTGACCCCGCCCGCGTAGGTCAGGATCTGCGTCAGGAGGTTCTTCTTCATCGTCTCGGTCGCCGCCGAGAACCGCAGGTGCGGGTCCTCGTAGGGCATGTCGTGGACGATGTAGAAGAGGTCGTAGAAAGCGATCGCCTCGGTGAAGTAGGTCTGGTGATTCGACAGGAAGATGACGTTCCTGCGGGGGAGCGCCTTCAGGACGTCGACCCCTTCGGCCTTCACGGAGTTCAGCCAGCGGAAGTAGACCGGCGTGAGGAGATTCCCGATCGCGAGGATCATCCCGCGCCTCACGAGGCGGTCGAAGGAGGACTCGATCACGCGCTCAGTCCTCGAAGGCGCCGGTCTCGTGGCGCTCGATCGCCCACCGGACGAGGTCGGTGGCGAGCGGTCTTCCGCCCAGCCGCTTGAGCATCGCGGCGATCTGGCCGCGGTGGTAGGAGGCGTGGTTCACGGTGTGACGGAGGACGGCCCAGAGGGGGGCCGCCTTCTCTTCCCTCTTCAGGTTCCTCCACGCGAGCGGCGCCAGGAGACGCTCCGGGGTCAGCGTCGCGAGGAACGCCGAGATCCGCGCGTCCGCGTCGTTCAGCATCCGTGCGGCGTCGACGAGGGTCGCGACCTCGTCGACGGCCGGGAGGACCGTCGCGTCCCGCCCCTCGAACCGCTCCGCCCACGCGCGGGTCGCGCCCGCGAGGTGGACGAGCGAGGCACGGATCGAGGGCCAGCCGCCACCCATCTCGCGGACGTACTCCTCGTGCGTCAGGGGCGCGAGCGACTCGAGGAGGAGCCGGTTCGCCCAGAGGTTGTAGTCCTGGAGCGCGAAGAGGTCGTCCTTCATCTCGCGGGGTCCTCGACGATCGTGTTCGCCAGCGTCCCGAGGCCGTCGATCGCGAGGCTCACGACGTCGCCGGGGCGCAGCCACTGGTCCTTCGTGATTCCCGAGCCGTTCAGCTCGAGGAAGCAGCCGGTGCCGACCGTCCCCGAGCCGATCACTTCTCCCGGCTCGAGCGTCACGCCGTCGGCGGCGCGCTGAACGATCTGGGCGAAGGTCCAGCTCATCTGGGCGACGTTTCCGTCGGAGACCTGGACGCCGTTGACGTGCGCCGTCATCCGGGCGTGGAGGACGTTGCCCCTCGGCGAGGGCGAGATCCGGCTCGCGAGCTCGTCCTTCGTGACGAGCCAGGGGCCGATCGCGGTCGCGAAGTCCTTCCCCTTGGCCGGCCCGAGGTTCAGCTTCATCTCCTCCATCTGGAGGGTGCGCGCCGAGAGGTCGTTCATGACGCCGTACCCGAGGATCGCAGCGTCCGCTTCCTCGAGGGTCGGGTTCGTGACGCGTTTGCCGATCACGACGAAGCACTCCAGCTCGAAGTCGAGCTTCTCCAGGCGGCGCCGCCCGACGCGCAGCTCGCCCGGCCCGATGACGGCGAGGGCGTTCGTGAAGTAGAAGACGGGAAACTCGTCGAACTCCGGGATCATCGGGAGGCTGCGGTTCCGGCGGGCCGTCTCGACGTGCTGCCGGAAGGCGTAGCCGTCGCGCACCGAGACGGGCCGCGGCAGCGGCGCGAGGAGGCGGACCTCGTCCTCCCGGAGGAGGCTGCCGCTCGGGAGCGACGCCTCCCCGGTCGAGAGGAAGAGCGCCTCCGGGAGGAGCTCCTCGTTTCGCCGGACGATGTCGAGAACGGAGAGGCCGCGAAAGGTCTCGGAGGCCCGGCCGAGGTCGATGAGCCCCGCCCCGGGGAGCATGAGGCCGGGAAGGCCGGCGGGATCCCCCCCCGGGCGGGCGAACGTGACGAGCTTCATCGGTGGCGGTTATACGACACGGCCCCTCCGGCCGCAGCGTCAGGCTGGCGCGCCGGCGCGGGGAGGGGGGTGCCCGCGGCCGGGCTCCGCCGCGAGCAGCAGCAGTCCGAGGATTCCGGACGGGGCCAGCTGCACGAAGAGCCTGTGGATGGAGTTCGAGGTGTGCCACTGCTGGTCGAGCGGGGTGACGATATAGACGGCGTAGTAGACGGCGGCCTGGATCGCGACGAGCCCGAGACCCGGAAAGGCGGCGTTCCGTTCCGGGCGGGTGGCCGGACCGAGCAGCAGAACGGCCAGCGCGAGCAGGCCGAGGACGAGGGCGTAGTGCTCGAGGATCTCCGCGCGGGCGGCCGCGAGAACGAAGCGGTGGCGTTCCGCGTCGAGGCACTTGCGGGCGAGGCCGGCGAACGCGCCGCCGAAGACCGTCTCGGCAGGGGCGAGGAAGGCCCGGTAAAGCCCGAGCGCCACCAGGCCCGGGAGGGCGCCAGCGAGGACGGCGGCAGCGTCGCGGAACCGGGAGGCGGGCGCCGACCCCGTGCCGAGGAAGGGCGACAGGGCGATCGCGGCGATCGCAAAGGGAGCGCCTTCGTTCTTCGTCCAGGCGGCGACGCTCGCCGTCACCCCGGCGAGGACGAGCAGCGCCGTCCGGCGGCTCCCGGCACCCCCTGCGAGAGTCAGGAACGCGATCGTCGCCGCGAAGGCCCCCGCGAGGGGGACGTCCGCGTACTGTTCTGCCCCGATCCGGACGATTCGGGGCGACGCGACGATCGCGAGAGCCCCGATCGCCCCCACGAGGGGGCCCCGGATTCGCCGGAGGACGCCGAAGACGAGGAGCGGCAGACCGAGCGTCGAGACGAGTGCGACGAACCACGGCACGAACGCTCCCTCGCTGCCCGTGATCGACCACGTGCGGGCGATCGTCGCGGGAACGAGGAGGGGGTAGTCGGGATGGCTCCAGCCGATCAACGGCGAGAACATGTCGACCCACGCCCCCGTCCGTCCCCGGTGGAGGAACCGGGCGTGGAGGGTCCAGATCGACCAGGAATCCCAGCCGCCGAATGGAACGGCGTGACGCGAGAACCCGAGGAGAGCGACGGAGAGGGCGAAGACGAGGCCGGTGGCCCCCGTCGCGGTCGCGAGGATCGGATCGCGGGAGTCCGGAAGCAGGGGGACGACCTTCGCCCGGGCCGAGACGACGAGGCAGGTGGCCCCCAGTGCGAGCTCGGAGACGATGAGTACGGCGGGGCTTCCTCCGGCCAGAAGGCCCAGCACGTGGACGAGAGCCCAGGCGCCGGTTCCGAGGGGAATCGCGATCGCCAGCCGCTCGATCCGGCCGGCGAGGAACGGCCGCAGGACGAACGCGGTCAGGATCGTCGGCAGAAGGGCGATACCGGCCGCACCGACAGGGATCAGGGAGCCTCCAGGAGCCAGAGGCCGATCCCGTCGTTCGTCCGGTGGAGGAGCCGAAGGCCCCTGGCGGCGGCGTCTGCCGGGACGGCGCGGATCATCGGGTCCTCCAGGAGAAGGCGGCCCGGGACGGGCTCGGTCGTCAGGACGAGCGGAGCGAGCGCGAACTGAGAGAGGTAGCCGAGCTGCACGTCGTCGCCTGGATTCCACTCCAGCTGGACCACGCCGCGGGCGGGCAGCCGGCCTCTGATCGGGGCGAGGCGGCGGTCCGACTCGAGCGCGGACGTCGAGAGGACCTCTCTGAAAGCGTCCCAGGCCCCGGAAGGGTTCCCCTCGACGTTCCTCGAGGCCTGGACCGCCAGCACGGCCATCACCAGCACGAGGCCGGCTCTACGGGCCGGCGAGAGGCCGAGGTCCGCCCGAACGAACGAGAGAAGGCGCATCCGTCGGCGTTATACGACGATCCGTGCGGCCTGTACGATCCCGGAATGCTCCCTCAACACGCCGTCGACCAGATCGCGGTACTCCTTGCGACCGCGCCCGTCCCGTCTGCCGTGCTCGTCGCTGCGAAGACCGCGGCGGCGGCAGGCGAGGGGGAGGACCGAGCGTGACGGAGCGACGCCGCCGGGCCGTCGTCGTCGAGGACGACGCGGAGACGAGGAGGTTCGTCGTCCGCGCGCTGGAGGAGGAGGGACTCGAGGTCCGATCCGCAGGACGGGCCGACAGCGCCCGCTCGCTACTCGTCGAGCCCGAGGTCGACGTCGTCATCCTCGACGTCGGCCTTCCGGGCGCCTCCGGTTTCGAGCTCTGCGGAGAGATCCGCCGCCAGGGCCTCGACGTCCCGATCCTGATGCTCACGGCGCGTTCCGACGTCGGCTCGCGGGTCGAGGGGCTGGAGGCGGGCGCCGACGACTACCTCGGCAAGCCGTTCGCCCTTGCCGAGCTCAAGGCGCGGGTCCGCGCCCTCCTCCGGCGGGTCCGGCCGGGTGTCGCGGAATCCGTCCTCGAGCACGCCGGCATCCGCATCGACCTGCGCCGTCGCCGAGCCTACAGGGGAGCGGAGGAGATCCCTCTGACGCGGCGCGAGCTGGACCTTCTCGTGAGGCTCGTGCGGGCCCGCGGCGTCGTCGTGCCTCGCGAGGTCCTCCTGGGGGACATCTGGGGACGGGACACGCCGGAAGCCGCGGCGAGCCTCGAGGTCATCGTCAGCCGCCTCAGGCGGAAGGTCCCGGGACCCGGAGGGTCGAGTCTCGTCCGCAACGTACGGGGCATCGGCTACGCGCTCGACGAGGACGGCACATGAAGTTCGACTCTCTTTCGCGACGAACCGTTGCCGCCACGCTCCTGACTGCGGTGGTCTCCTCCGTCGTCCTCGCCGCGGGTGCCGCGCTCGCCCTGCGGCTCCTCTGGCAGCGGCACGACCTTCGAGAGCTGGACCGTACCGCGGTAACCCTGGAGCGGACGTTCAGGCTGGAGATGAAGGAGCACGGGCACACTCTCTCGGAGGCCGCCAAGGAGGTCCTGGAGGAGATGATCGTCCACCCGGACCGGGCGGAGATCCGGAAGGGGGCGGTCGTCGTGGCCGAGCACGGGGAGGGGCCACGGCTCGACGGCGCAACCGGTCTGCCGGTGGGCTGGATTGGCGTTCGGCGCGAGATGCCGGGGGGCTTTGTCCTCGAGGTCGTCCGCCGGCCGCAGGACGGTCTTCCGCTCCGGCGCCTGTTCTGGGCGGCGCTCTTTCTGGCGGCCATCCCCTCGTCCCTGCTGGCTCTGGCCGTTGGCCGTTGGGCAGGCCGGGCGGCGGCGCGCCCCATGGAGGACCTCGCCCTGCGCCTCGGCGCCGTCGATCACCCGCGCGACTACGTTTCGGTCCCGCACGAAGCGCTCCCGTCCGAGGCCGCCGTTCTCGAGCGGGCCTTCTCCGGGGTCCTCGGGCGGCTCGGAGCGGCGCTCGACAGGGAGGCGGAGTTCGTCCTCAACGCAGCGCACGAGCTGAGGACGCCGCTCACGCGCATCCGACTGCGGACCGAAAGGGCCGCGGCGGTGGCCTCGGGGGAGTGCCGGACCGAGCTGGAGGCGTTGACATCGGAGGTGGACCGGCTCGCGCGGCTCGTGGATGCCCTCCTCGTTCTGTCGCGTGACGAAACCAGCGGGCTCGGCGCCGGTGAAACCGTGAACGTCGCCGACCTGGTGAGGGCATCCGCCGAAGGAAGCGGACGGGCCATTGCGCTGACGGCGCCGGACGAGGCGCTCGTCCGGGGAGACGAGGACCTCCTGCGGCTCGCCGTCGACAACCTCTTCGACAACGCCCGGAAGTACGCACCGGCAGGGGTCACGCCACTGGCGGTGCTCTCCGCCGACGGCGGGCGGGTGACCCTCTCGGTGGAGACGCCCGGCGTCGCGCTGGCGCTGGAGGAACGCGAGAAGGTCTTCGATCGCTTCTACCGGGGAGCTGCGGCGAGGGAAGCGGCGCCCGGTCTCGGCCTCGGCCTCGCACTGGCGCGGCACGTCGCACGCTTCCACGGAGGAGACGTGATCGCTGCCGAGGGCGGCGGGGAGAAGGCCATCTTCGAGCTTCGCCTCCCCGGCTGGCGAAGCGGCGCCTGACGCCATTCGATGAAGGATCGTGGGCGTACCGCGAGTGCTACGATCGCCGACCGATGTACGGTAGCGCGCCGAGGAGCGCCCTCCCATCCGTCCGGATGGAGTCGATCTGAGCCCTGAACGGGTCTTCGTCACGGGTGGCACCGGGTTCGTCGGCGACAGGCTCGTGGCGTCCCTCCTGGCCCGGGGTCGAACCGTACGGGCGCTGGCGCGCCCGACGAGCAAGAGATCCGCCGCCGAGCGACTGGAGTGGGTGGAAGGCGACATCCTGGATCGCGCCTCGCTCCGCCGCGCGCTGGAAGGCTGTTCGGAGGTCTTTCACCTCGCCGCCTATGCCCGGAACTGGGCGAAGGACCCTTCGACGTTCTCCCGGCTCAACGTCGGGGGGACCCGGAACGTCTTCGAAGCCGCGGCGGAGTCCGGCGTACGGCGCATCGTCTACACGTCGACGGTGGTCGTCTTCGGGCCGACGACGAAGGGGGTCGTCGGGAACGAGGCGACGCCGAGGTCGACGCCGCGCTTTCTCACGGAATACGAGGAGACCAAGTCCGTTGCCGAGCGGGAGGCCCTGGAAATGGCCGCCCGGGGCGTCCCCATCGTGGTCGTACACCCGACGCGGGTCTTTGGTCCGGGAAAGCGGACCGAGGGTAACTCGGTGTCGCTGATGATCGACGAGTACGACCGCGGGAGGTTCCCGGTCGTCCCCGGCAGCGGCGAGAACGTCGGGAACTACGCGTTCGTGGACGACCTCGTCGAGGGGCATCTCCTCGCGATGGAGAAGGGCCGGGTGGCCGAGCGGTACATCCTCGGAGGCGAGAACATCTCGCTGAGAGGTCTCCTGCGGCTCGTGGACGAGCTGACGGGGAAGAGGCACATCCAGATCGGGCTGCCTCGGCCGGTCGCGGTGTCCTACGCACGCCTCGAGAAGCTGAAGGCCGAATGGTTCGGTCTCTATCCCCGGATCACGCCCGGATGGGTCGAGACGTTCCTCGAGGATTGGGCCTATTCCAGCGCGAAAGCCGAGACGGAGCTCGGCTACCGGATCACGCCTCTTCGGGAGGGTGTGCGCCGGACGCTGGACTGGCTGCACGGCCAGGGCGGCGGCCGGTGATTCTGCGCGCGGAGCCCGCCTCTGCCGGAGACCTCGTTCCCCCGGTCAGCCGGAAATCCACCATCGTCGTCGTCGGCGCGTCGGTCCTTGGAATCCTCTTCTTCTACTTCGGGAACCAGCCAACCTACCTCCGGCACCTGGCCTCCACGTTCGTCCTCGGGCGAGACCCGGTCTTCACCGCCGGGCTCTACTCATTCGCCGCGGCCTTCGTCCTCCTGGGCCTGATTCCCGCCCTGATCGTGAAGCTCGTGTTGCATGAGCCGCTCTCGGCCTACGGGGTGCAGCTGGGCGACCTCTCCTTCGGATGGAAGGCCTTCGCCGTGGTCGCTCCGGTCATGGCTCTCCTGAGCCTTTCGGCGTCCCGGATGCCGGAGTTCCTCGCCGTCTACCCGCTGAACCGGGCCTCCGGTGCGGGGCCGCTCGCGTTCGGGGGCCACGCCCTCGCGTACCTCGCTTTCTACGCGGGCTGGGAGTTCGGCTTCCGGGGGTTCGTCCAGTTCGGTCTGCGCGAGGAGATCGGGGACTGGAACGCCATCCTCGTCCAGACCGCCGTCTCGGCCGCCTTCCACGTCGGAAAGCCCTTCGGCGAGACGCTCGGTGCCGTCCTGGGCGGTCTCGTGTGGGGCGTCATCGCGTTCCGTTCGCGGTCCCTGCTCGTTCCCCTCCTGACGCACTGGGTGCTCGGACTCTCGCTCGACCTCTTCATCGTGTGCCGCTAGCTTCCACGCGATGACCGGTATACCGACGAGAGACGGAGAGGCGCGGCGGGTCTTCGGAGGGGTGGAGCTGCGCGCTGCAGACGGGGTCATCCTCGCGACCCTCGCGCTCTTCAGCCTCCTCGCCGTGGGCTTCCGGGGGGCCGTCGAAGGGTGGTCCCTCCTGGTCGCGAAGAACGTTGGTGTCGCACTCGCCGTCCTCGCCTCGGCTGCCGTGATGCCGCGCGTCCGGCGCCCCGTCGTCGCGTTCTTCCTGCGGACGGCCACCGTTTCGCTCTCGTACGCCTACCTGTTCGGCGCCGTCGCCTCCCTGCAGCTGGTCCTCCACGGAAGGTTCCAGGACGACCTCGTCCTCGCGTTCGAGGCGTGGCTCTTCGGCGTCCAGCCAACGCTCTGGCTGGAGCGATGCGTCACGCCTCCCCTCACCGAGTGGATGATGTTCTGCTACGTCATCTACGTGCCTCTCTACCCCGTCCTCTGCGCGGTCCTCTGGGTCCGGCGGGGCCGGGCGGCGGCGGAGGAGTACTTCCTCGCGCTGGGCCTGGCGAACGTCCTCTGCGACGCCGGCTTCATCCTCTTTCCGGTCGCCAGCCCGATGTACTGGATGGCAGACCGGTTCCGTATTCCGCTCGACGGGGCGCTCTTCACGTGGGTGGGGGAGCTCATCCGGACCCATGCCCACTACGCGGGCGGATCCCTCCCGAGCCCCCACGCCGCCGCCGCGACGGTCATGTGGGTCATGGCGTGGAAGCACCACCGCCCGACGTTCTGGCTCCTCTCGCCGGTGGTCCTCTCCCTCTACGTCTCCACGTTCTACGGACGGTTCCACTACGTGACGGACGCGGTCTTCGGCATCGCGACGGCGGGTCTCGCGGTCGTGCTGACGCCGCTCGTCCAGCGGGCGTGGGGCCGGCTCTCGGGAGCCGGCCCGGACACCTCGGCAGCGTGTAGAACGTAGACCAGACCCCCGTCTCAGCGGAGCTTCTCCGGCCCCTTCGCGCCACCCATGATCCGCTTCCAGCGGAGGCGCTCGGCGCGCGCGGGGCCGAGGTTTCGGCGCATCTCGAGCGCTTCCTCCTCGCGGCGGAGCTTCTCCCAGGCCGCGATGCGGCCGGCGTCGAGGCCGCCCGTGCCCGCGGCCTCGCGGACCGCGCAGTCCGGCTCGGCCTCGTGACGGCAATCGCGGAAGCGGCACGACGGGGCGAGGGCGGAGACCTCGTCGTAGGTCGCGGCGATGCCGTCTGCGGCGTCCCACAGCGCGAGCTCCCGCAGGCCCGGGGTGTCGACGAGAAGCGCTCCCGATGGAAGCGCGAAGAGCTCGCGGTGCGTCGTCGCGTGGCGGCCGCGCCGGTCCGCGTCACGGATCTCGCGCGTCGCCTGCCGCTCCTCGCCGAGCAGCGCGTTGACGAGCGTCGACTTCCCGGCGCCGGAGGGGCCGAGGAGGGCTGCCGTCGCGCGGGGGACGAGCAGGGCCGACAGGTCGTCGAGGCCGTGGCCCGACACCGCGCTCACGGCGACGACGGGGGCGCCGCCGGCGATCTCGCGGGCAGCCGCGAGAGTGGCCTCCGGGTCGGCCACGAGGTCCGCTTTCGTCAGGACGACGGCCGGCGGCACGCCCGCCTCGCGTGCGAGGGCGAGGAAGCGCTCGATGCGCCGCGCGCGCAGGTCGCCGCCGAGCGGGGCCGCCACGAGGAGGAGGTCGACGTTCGCCGCGAGGAGCTGCGCCTCGTCGCGACGCCCCGCCGCGCGGCGGACGAGCGCCGACCGCCGCGGGAGGACGGCGTCGACGACGGCGAGGTCGTCGCCGGGGTAGGCACGCGCGGCGACCCAGTCGCCGACGGCCGGGAGGTCGGCGGGGGTGTCGGACGCGAAGCGCAGGCGGCCGGAGAGCTCCCCGGCGAGCTCGCCGTGCGGCGTTGCGAGGCGGTAGATCTCGCGTGTCGCGGTCAGGACGCGGCCGGGGGCGAGCCCCTGCCGCGCGTAGTCCTCGAAGAGGGTTTCGAAGTCAGGGTCCCACCCGAATCGGGTCAGGGGCATTTCGGGGCCTCCGTGGGGAAACGGTCGCGAACGGGAAGGGAGAGGCAGGCCGCGCGGCGAAACCCACATCGCCGGGCGCGTGGCCCGTCTCTATCACCGGCGCGCTAGGGGGCGCGCCTTCCCGTCAGGCAAGGACCGTAAACAGAGGCCGTCTCAGGCGGACAGGATAGCGCAGCCGGGTCGTCGCCGGAATACCTGGGCCCCCCGGAGCGTTCACAGCCCCGTCGGTCAGGGGAGAATTATCGGTTGCAGCGGCCAGCGGGCGGGCCGCTTGCCGGTACCCGACGCTGGGCGACATCCCTGGCTGACGGATCCTCGAAAGGAGTCTCGACGTGCTCTGGATGTATTCCGGTTTCGTTCTGCTGATCCTGGCGCTCCTCGCGCTCGACCTGGGCGTCTTCAACCGCAAGGCTCACGTCGTGTCCGTGAAGGAGGCCCTCGGCTGGTCGGTCTTCTGGATCACCATCGGCCTCGCGTTCAGCGGCTTCATCTACTTCGGCTACGAGAACCACTGGCTCGGCCTCGGTCTCACGCCCGACCTGATGACCGCGCGTCCCGTGGCCGTGGAAGGGCTCGGGACGGTCTACAACGACGGGGCCTCGGCTTTCGTGAAGTACGTGACGGGATACCTCGTCGAGAAGTCCCTCGCCGTGGACAACATCTTCGTCATCAGCATGATCTTCACGTTCTTCGCCGTGCCCGCGCTCTACCAGCACCGGGTGCTGTTCTGGGGCATCCTGGGCGCGCTGCTGCTGCGCGGGGCGATGATCGCCGTCGGCGCGAAGATGATCCAGGAGTTCGCGTGGATCATCTACGTCTTCGGCGGGTTCCTCATCCTGACCGGGGTCAAGATGCTCCTCCTCAAGGAGGGGGAGACCGACCCGAACAGGAACCTCGTCGTCCGCGCGACCCGGAGGCTCTTCCCGATCACCGAGCGGTTCCACGGCGAGCACTTCTTCGTGAGGGCGGGGACCGACGCCTCCCGGGAGGCGGAGACCCCGGGCGCGGCCGTCGCTTCCGACAGGGTCGTCGAAGCCGCGAAGCGCGGGACCGTCCTCGCGACACCGCTCTTCCTGGCCCTGGTCATGGTGGAGTTCACCGACCTGATCTTCGCCGTCGACTCGATCCCGGCGATCTTCGCCATCACGGCCGACCCGTTCCTCGTCTTCACGAGCAACGTCTTCGCCATCCTGGGCCTTCGCAGCCTCTACTTCGCCCTGGCCGGGATGATCGACAAGTTCCGCTACCTGAAGGTCTCCCTGGCCGTCGTGCTCATGGTGGTGGGCGTCAAGATGATGACCCACAAGTGGCTCAAGGAGCAGCTCGGCGAGAACTTCAACCTCTACCTGCTCGCCGTCGTGCTCCTCATCCTCGCGGCCGGCGTCGTCGCGTCGCTTCTGAAGAACCGCGGCGAGGAGACGAGGTCGGGCGGCCCCGGCGCCGCCCGACCCGTCGAGTAATACACGATTTCACGCCTGGCACGGAACGGAGGGGGTTCAGCTTTCGCGCACGCGTCGCCAGAGGATCGCGGCGCCGCGGGGGACCTCGGGGAGGCGGGCGGAGACCTCGTCGGCGAGGGCGCCGCCGCCGTCCGCATCGAGGAGCTGCCTGACGTCCGAGAGGTCCTGGGTGCCGCCCGCGTGGAGCATCAGGAGAACGAGGTCGGCCGCGCGGACGACGGGGATGCGGACGTCGAGGAGCGCGAACGGCTCGGCCCGGCTCACGACGCCGTCGAGCCAGGCGCCGCGCCCGACGAAGACGTCGACGGAACGCTCGTCGCGCGAGAGGAGCCGGACGAGTCCCCGGAGCGGGTCGTCCGCGTCGCCGCGCCGGATCTCGATCTGAGTCCCGTCCCTCGTGACGAGCGCCCAGTAGGCATCGGCCAGGACGGCGACGTCCGTCGTGAGGAGGTCGACGTCGAACGTCGGGCGGGCGACGCCGCGGACCGCGAGGGCGATCCCGCCGACGGCCGCGAAGGGCGTCCGGCGGAGGTCGAAGTGCTTCGCGACGTTCGCGAGCAGGCTCACCCGGTCCCCGCCACCCGGCTCGGGATCCGGCCGGCCCGCCTCCGGGACGCGAGCTCGGCTTCCGCCGCCGCGCGCGTGATCCCGCGCGCCCTGCGGAACGCCTCCGCTTCGTCGTCGCCGAGCCGCAGCGCGCGCTGGACCCGCTCGGCGGGGGTCAGCGACGCGTCGTCCTCGGCGGTCTTCCGCCGGAATGCGTCTCCGGTGGACGTCATGGCGCGATTATCGCCCCTGCGACGGCTCCCCCGAGGACGAGCCAGGTCGAGTTCGGCCGGAAACGCAGGAGAAGGATGGCGGCGCCTGCGGCCAGCAGCGCCGAAGGGACGTCGACGACCGCCGCCCGCCCGAGAAGCACCGTGACGACGGCCATGAGGGCGAGCGAAGCGACGTTGACGCCGTCGAGGAACGCCGCGGCCGTGGGTGAGGTGCGCAGGCGCGGTACGAGCGGCGCCGAGAGGGCCACGAAGACGAAGGCGGGGAGGAAGATCCCGGCGGTGGCGACGAGAGCGCCGGAAGGGCCTGCGAGGAGCCAGCCGACGAAGGTCGCCGTCGAGAAGACGGGGCCGGGCGTCACCTGCCCGGCGGCGATCGCGTCGAGGAGCTGCGCTTCGGTGAGCCAGCCGAGCCTCTCGACGAGGTCGGCACGGAGGAACGCGAGGAGGACGTAGCCGCTCCCGAAGAGAACGGCGCCCGTCCGGCAGAAGAGCCAGAAGATCCCGTTGAGGGTGGCCCCGCCCGCCGACGCGAGTCCGGCCACGCCGGCGGCGAGAGGAAGTAGGGGAGCGAAGCCCGCGACGGGCGCGGGCGGGCGGCGGTCGGACGCTGCGCGCGCGGCCACGACGAGCAGACCGCTCCCCAGCAGCACCGCCAGCTCGTGGACGCCGAGGGCCGACGCCGCGACGGCAGCGACGCCGAGGACGCGGAGCGGCCACGACCGTGCGGCGAGCGGCGCGAGGCCCCAGATGGCCTGGAAGACGATCGCGAGGATGACGGGCTTGACGCCGTAGAGGAGCCAGCGCGCCTGGGGCAGGTCACTGGTGCGGACGTACGCCCACGCGAGGACGCCCGTGATCAGCGTCGCGGGGAGGATGAAGGCGAGGCCGGCGACGGCGAGGCCGGCCCACCGGCGGCGCGCCCAGCCGACGTGGATCGCCATCTCCGTCGAGTTCGGGCCCGGGATCAGGTTCGTGGCACCGAGGAGGTCGAGGAACGCGGCGTCCGTCATCCACGCCCGGCGCCTCACGACCTCGTCGCGCAACATCGCGACGTGCGCCGCCGGTCCGCCGAAGGCGGTGGTCCCGAGGCGAAGGAAGAGGAGCGCCAGCTCCGAGAGGGACGTCGCGGACATCGGTGCCGGGACGATAACCGGAAGAGAGCCCCGGACGAGGACCTGGGCCACCGCGCGGTTTCGCGCCCCGACGTACCCGCGGAGCGCGTCGTCCGTAGAATCGCCGCATGTTCGAGATCCTCGTCGTCCTGGCGCTCGTCGCGGCGAACGGGCTCTTCGCCGGCGCGGAGATCGCCGTCCTGACCGTGAGAAGGACCCGGATCGCGGAGCTGGTCGAGGAGGAACGGGCGGGGGCTGCCGCCCTCTCCGCGCTGCGCGCCGACCCGGAGAGCTTCCTGGCGACGGTTCAGATCGGAATCACGGTCGTCGGTGCGGCGGCGGCGGCGTTCGGGGGCGCGACGCTCGCCGCGCCCCTCGCGGCGGGGTTCAGCGCGCTCGGGGTCCCCGTCAAGGTCGCCGACGACGTCGCGCTCGGCCTCGTGGTCGTGGTCGTGTCGTTCCTGTCCCTCGTCGCCGGAGAGCTCGTCCCGAAGTCCCTCGCCATGCGCTTCGCGGAAGGCTACGCCCTCGCGATCGCGCGGCCGCTCTCTCTCCTCGCGAGGCTCGGGCGCCCCGTCATCCGCTTCCTGACGGCGTGCTCGAACCTGATCCTCCGCCTCTTCGGCGACAGGACGTCCTTCACCGAAGCCCGGCTCTCGCGCGAGGAGCTGCAGACGCTCGTCGAAGAGACCGCCCTGACGGGTGCGCTCGACCCGCGGGCGAGCGAGATCGCCTCCCGGGCGCTCGACCTGCCGGGCCTGAAAGTCGGCACCGTGATGACCCCGCGAACGGCCGTGGTCGCGATCCCGATGACGGCCGGCCCGCGAGAGATCCAGGACCTCTTCTCCCGCAGCCCCTTCGAGAGGTTCCCCGTTCACGAGGGGAGCCTCGACACCGCAAAGGGATACGTCCTCGGCCGGGACGTCCTCCTCCGGCTCCTGGAGGGCTCCCCCGGGCCGCTCGAGGGTCTCGTGCACGAGGCGCCGTTCTTCCCGGAGTCGGCGGAGGCGGTCGCCGTCCTTCGGGACCTTCAGAAGCTCCACGTTTCGATGGGATTCGTCGTCGACGAGCTGGGCGCCTTCACGGGGCTCGTCACGTTCGAGGACCTCGTCGAAGAGGTCGTCGGGGAGATCCTGCACGAGAAGGAGACGGCAACCGTGCCGTACCGCTCCGAAGGTGAGGCGGTCTGGGTGGTCGAGGGAGGGGCGGGAGTGAGGGACGTGAACCGCGCGCTCGACCTCGAGCTGCCGGAGGACCCGGCCTACGCCACGATCGCGGGGCTCGTCCTTCATCGCCTCGGGCGGATCCCGAGACCGGGGGAATCGCTCGTCGACGAGGAGTCGGGCCTGAAGGTCGAGGTCGTCGAGAGCACGGCGCGGCACGTGTCGCGGGTCCGGCTGACGCGCGTCGGCTGAGGCGCGCGGCGGGAGGCGGGGGGGCTGACCGTTCTGTTGGAGAATCCCGCCATGTCCGACACGACACGCCCGCCGAACCGGCTCGCGAAGGAATCGTCCCCGTACCTGCGCCAGCACGCGCACAACCCGGTCGACTGGTACCCGTGGGGGGCGGAGGCGTTCGAGCGGGCGCGGCGGGAGGACAAGCCGCTGTTCCTCTCCATCGGCTACTCGGCGTGCCACTGGTGCCACGTGATGGAAAGGGAGTCGTTCGAGAACGACGCGGTGGCGGCCGTCCTGAACGCGCACTACGTGTCGGTGAAGGTCGATCGCGAGGAGCGGCCCGACGTCGACGACGTCTACATGAGCGCGGTGCAGACGATGGTCGGCCGGGGCGGCTGGCCGCTCTCGGCGTTCCTCTTCCCCGACGGGCGGCCGTTCTTCGGCGGTACCTACTTCCCCCCGGATGACCGGCAGGGGCGCGCGGGGTTCCGGACCATCCTCGAGAAGCTGGCGGAAGCGTGGCGCGAGCGGCGCGACGAGCTGGCGAAGGGGGCCGACGAGATCGTCGCCGAGGTGGAGAACGCGAACCGGATCACCGAGCGGACGGGCCGCGAGGCGCTCTCGGCCGCGACGGGAAACGTCCTGACGGCGACGCTGAAGCGGACGTTCGACGCACGCCACGGCGGGTTCGGCGGCGCGCCGAAGTTCCCTCCGCACCTCGCGCTCGAGTGGCTCCTGCTGAAGGGAGCCGAAGGGGATTCGATCGCCCGGTCGATGGCGCTGAAGACACTCGACGCGATGGCCCTCGGCGGTATCCACGACCACCTCGCCGGCGGCTTCCACCGCTACTCGACCGACGAGCGGTGGCTCCTGCCGCATTTCGAGAAGATGCTGACCGACAACGCACAGCTCCTCTCGCTCTACGCGCGGGCGTTCGTCCTGACGGGCCGCGACCTCTACTGGAGGACGGCCCGCGGCATCGGCGACTGGCTCCTCTCCCAGATGCGCGGGGAGGAAGGGGGCTTCTTCGCCGCCACCGACGCCGACTCGGAAGGAGAGGAGGGGAAGTACTTCGTCTGGCCCGAGGCCGAGGTGCGCGAGGTGGCCGGCAGCGAAGCCGCGCTCTTCGCGAGCGCCTACCGCGTCCGGGCCGAGGGTAACTTCCACGACGAGTCGACGCGGCAGGCGACGGGCCTGAACGTCCTCCACCTCGGAGACGAGCCGTCGGCGGAAGAAGAGGCGCGCCTCGCCCCCGTGAGGGCCCGGCTCCTCGAACGGAGGCGCCGGCGGGTGCCGCCGGCGACGGACGACAAGCGGATCGCGGGCTGGAACGCGCTGACGATCTCGGGCCTCGCGGTCGCGTCCTCGATACTCGGCGAGCCGCGCTACCTCGAGGCGGCCCGGGAGTGCGCACGGTTCCTGCTGACGCGGATGCGCGACGGCGAGGGACGCCTCCTCCGGACCTGGGCAGGGGGGGAGGCGAAGATCCTCGCATTCCTCGAGGACGAGGCGTACCTGGCGCTCGCCCTTCTCGACCTCGCCGACGCCGAGCCCGACGCTCTCGAGGCGAAGCGGTGGGCGACCGAGGCCCGCCGCGTCGTCACCGGCCTGCGGCGCCGCTTCACGCGGCCCGGTGTGCCCGGCTTCACGTTCACGGGGGAGGGAAACGAACCCCTCCTCGTGAGGACGCGAGACCTGTTCGACAAGGCGATTCCCTCGGGACCTGGCGCAGCCGCCCGAGCCCTCGCGCGCCTGGCGCGGCGAGAGGGCGACGGGGTCCTCGCGGCCGAGGCGCTGGCGGCGGTCGAGGAGGTGTCGGGGTTGATGGAGCGCGCGCCGCACGGCACGGAGTCGTGGCACCTCGCGTGGGAGGAGCTCCGGACGGGCGGTCTCCTGCGGGAGGCGCCCGCGGCAGAGGACGGCGCAGAACGAGTGGTTGGGGAGGACGACGAGGAGGAGGCGAAGGGAACGGGACCGGAGCCGGCGGGTGGACCGGTCCGCGTCTCGGCCTCCATCTCCGCCGACCGGGTCGCGCCGGGGGAGATGCTCGAGGTGAGGATCGCCGTCGAGCTGAGTGCGGGCTGGTCCCTGACGGGGGAGAAGCCGCTCGCGGTCGACGCGTGGGGCGGGCCCGACCTGCGCTGCTCCGCCGTCGAGCTGCCGCCGCGCCGAACCGTGCGGCACGAGGACGGGACGACCGAGCTCGGCTACGAAGGACACGTCGACGTGACGCTCGTCTTCGACGTCCGCCCCGGAGCGACCGAGGGGGAGCACCCGATCGCCATCTCTCTCAGGTACCGTGCCTGCGGCGAAGGGACCTGCCTGCCGGAGCGGGCGCTCGCCCTCACGGTTCCGGTCCTCGTCCTGAAGCGCTGAATGCCCGAGGCGCTATCTCCTCGCGCGGGCCGTTTCTACGTCGCGGGAGCGGCGCTTCTCTGGTCGACAGGCGGGCTCGCCATCAAGCTCGTCCCGCTCGATGCTCTCGGCGTCGTCTTCTGGCGGGCGGCCCTGACCGTCGCCTTCCTCGTCGCCGTCTTCCGGCCGAGCCTCGAGAGGTGGAAGAGGGCGTCCGTCGCGACGGCGGTCGTCTACGCGCTCATGATCCTGACGTTCGTCACGGCGACGAAGTGGACGACGGCGGCGAACGCGATCTTCCTCCAGTACACGGGGCCGTTCTACGTGCTGGCCCTGGGGCCGTGGCTCCTGAGGGAGAGGTTCCGCAAGGCCGACGCCGTCGCAATCGCCGTCGCCCTTGGAGGAATGTCGCTCTTCTTCGTCGGGAAGCTGGATGGCGGGCACCTCGCCGGGAACCTGATGGGGGTCGTCTCGGGCCTCTTCTTCGGACTGACGGTCCTTCTCCTCCGGCGGGACCAGTCGCGCGATGCGATGGCGTCGGTCTTCCTCGGTAACCTTCTCGCCGGAGCCATCGCGTTGCCCTTCGCCTGGGGGCACCTCGCCCTCGACCTGAAGGGCATTGCCGTCATCGCCTTCCTCGGCATCGTCCAGATGGGAATCGCCTACATCCTGTTCGTGAGGGGCCTCTCGGTCGTCCCGGCCGCGGAGGCGTCGCTCCTCGGGATGCTCGAGCCGGCGTTCAACCCGCTCTGGGCGTATCTCGGCATCGGTGAGCGGCCGTCGGGATGGGCGCTCGCCGGAGGAGCGATCGTCCTCCTCGCCGTGGCGGGGCGGACGGTTCTGGGCGCGCGCGCCCAGAGCTGACTCCAGGGCCCCGCCCGGCCCGGCGGGTGGGTGGCACTCGCTGATCCGTCCCGAAACGGGGCTGGGGGCTGGTCTCCCGCCCCGGAGGGGATGCGGAAAGGCCGCCGGTCGCTGCGGTCGCCTGGCCTGCCGCCGCGCGCCACAGCACCAGACCCTCGACGCCAGCTCTCCGCCGGTCCGGACCCGTCCCGCAGGCCAGGCATTTCGACAGGAAGGACTTCGAGCGGACCCGGGGTGCTCGGCGCCCCGGGAGGCCGCCGGGACGACGCACGCGACGCGGCAGGGGGCGGCCGGGCGCGCGGGCGCGCCTTTCCGACCGGGGCGGCCGGCGCGGCCAGCAGAGTCCCGGAGGCGGAGGCGAGATCGACCCATCCTAACGCCCCCCGGACCAGCCGGTACTCCTTCTTTCAGGAACGTCCTCTGGCTCAGCGGCCCGCCAAGCCGTGACAGTACGAGCGGCGCTGAAGGCCAGCCCGGCTACGGCGGGCACAACCTCGGCCCTCCCTACTGGCGCGGCGGTACGACAGGCCGGGCGTAGAGGCTGAAGGCCGGGGCGTGGGGATCAACCCCGAGCTGAAGAAGGCGATCGAGGCCGCGCGCGCGCAGCCCCGGTAGGAGGGACCGGGGCGGCGGTCAGGAGACGGCCTCGAGGAGCAGCTCCCCGGCGGCCTTCAGCGCGGGGACCCGCGCCTCGGCCACGAGCGTCGTGGCGAAGCGGGGCAGCCAGGACCCCACGTGCGCCTGCCAGAGCTCCTCGAGGAGCGGGCGCACGTCGTCTCCCTCGGCGACGCGGGCCGCCAGGGCCGAGAAGAGGGCGAGGACGAGCCCGGCGTGGTCTGCCGGGTCGGACCCGGCGCGCGTCGGCTCGAGGCCGGCGCGGAGGTAGAAGGCGGTCATCGAGGCGTGTTTCGGACCCCTGAGGCGCGGCGGCCCGTCGTGCTCCCAGGTGTCGTGCCAGGGGCGGCAGGGAGCGGCCCGCGGTCCGACGAAGAGACGCGTCCATTCCTTCGCCAGCTCGACCGGATCGGCCTCGCGGTAGAGGCGGGCGACGGCCTCGACGCGGGCGTCGAGGCCGTCGTGCACGAGCGGAGGATCGGCCCGCAGTCCGAGAAGGGCGTGAAGGGTCTCGGACGGCGGGTCGAGGAGAAGGCGAGCGAGGAAGCCGGAGACGAACGCGGCGGTCCGCGGCCCGCCCGTCGCGGGCTGCGCGACGGCGAGGGCCAGGAGGAGACCGCGGGGACCGGGAGCGCCGCTCGTCACGATCAGATCTTCGCGATGGAGACGACGGCGTCCATGATGCAGGCCGCGCCGCCGACGTCCTTGCGGGCGAGGATGTCGTCCATCGACTGTCCGGGAACGAGGATGGCGTCCTTGGCGCCCTTGCCGTAGGCCGCCGTCATGAGGCGCGACTGGTGGCCGAAGCCGTGCGGGACGAGGACGCAGTCGGGCCGGATCGCCTCGGTGAGGCGTGCCGGGACCTGGATCTCGCCGACGCGGGAGCGGACCTTGATCGTGTCGCCCTCGGAGATGCCGAGGCCGCGGGCGGTCTGGACGTTGATGAAGACCTCGTTCGTCCCCTTGATCTCGTTCGTGATCCGGTTGTTCTCCGTGGTATTGCGGATGTGCATCGGGGGAATGATCGTGAGGAGATAGAACGGGTACTGGCTGCTCGGGACGTCGCGCTTCTGCTTCCACGTCGGGAGCGGCTCGAAGCCGGCATCCGCGAAGGCCTTGACGTAGATGTTGATCTTCCCGCTCGCCGTCGGGAACGACGTCCGCGGGACGAAGGGCGCGACCTCCTTCACGAATCCCTTCGCCTTCATCTCGGCGAAGTTCGCTCCGAGGCCGGCACGCTTCGTCTTCTCGTCGAGGACGTATCCCATGTTGATCGGCGTCCCGTCGGGGTTCTTCCAGTATTCGGGGAAGGCCTTGAGGCCCCACGCCAGGAGGATGGAGCCGAGCGGCTTCGTCTCGAACTGCGGCGGGACGACGGGCTGCCTCACGACGGTCATCTTGTAGGGGGCGTGGTGGTCGCGGGCGACGAGGTCGGAGACCTCGAGGTAGAGGGCCGAGGGGAGGACGACGTCGGCCAGCTCGATGATCTCGTTGGGGAAGATGTCGCAGACGACCGTGAAGGGGATCTTCTTCAGCTCTGCCTCGACCTCGGGCGGATTCGGGAAGGCCATCGTCGAGTAGCGGGTGATGATCCCCATCTGGATCTTGCCGGGGTTCTTTCGCAGGCCGTCCGCCAGGCACGAGAACATGCCGCTTCCAACGGCCTTGAGGAACGGGTGGCGGTGGCGCCCGACGATGTCGACGCCGCTCTTGGCCGGGTAGGCCGGCGGCGGGACGATGGCGTCGATCCCGGGGATCGTGTGCGTCCGCGGGAAGAAGCGTCCGCCCGGCCGGTCGATCGTCCCGGCGAGGACGTTCAGGATCGTGATGGCGAACGTCGTCTCGCTGCCGTTGGCGTAGTTGGCCGACGGGGTCTTCTTGTGGATCGGGGCGATCGCAGGGCCGTTCGTCGCGAACTCGCGGGCGATCCGGGTGATCGTTTCGGCGGGGACGTCGGAGAGCGCCTCGGCCCATTCCGGCGTGTAAGGCGCGAAGTGGGCGCGGATCTCGGTCTCGTACTGCGGGAAGTTCGTCAGCCCCTCGACGAAGGCCTTGTCGTAGAGGTTCTCGGCGAGGATCACGTGGATCATCGCGTTGACGACGGCGAGGTCCGACCCGGGGCGGATCGAGATCGCCTCGTCGGCGACGACGGAGGTCCCGGCCGCCTTGTACGGGTTGAAGGAGACGATCTTCGCCCCCTTCTTCTTGGCGTCGGTGACGGCGCGGGCCCAGACGACTTTCGCCTTCCCGACGACGTCCCATCCGAACGTGACGATGTACTTCGCGTTCGCGAAGTCGTGGCCCCAGACGAAGCCGCCGATGACGTTTGCGGAGACGACGCGGTTCGCGAGGAAGCACTCGTCCCAGTGGTCGAACCGGTTCGACGTGCCGATGCAGTTCTGGAATCGGGCCCAGACGTCGGGGCTCGCCAGGCCGAGGATCATGACGCTGTCGCGCCCGTTCTTCTCGATCGTCTCCTTCAGCTTCGCGGTGGCGAGGTCGAGCGCCTCGTCCCAGGTGATGCGGACCCAGCCGGCGTCGACGCCGACACCCTTGACCGGGTTCGTCCGCTTCATCGGGTACTTGAGACGGTCGGGGTCGTAGAGGTAGCCGGTGGCGGCCTTCCCCTTGGCGCACATCTTCCCGCCGCCCTGGATGTCCTCGGGGAGCCCCTCGACGAACGTCAGGACGCCGCCCGACACCGTCGCCTTCATGCCGCAGGCCGAGCCGCACCAGGCACAGTCGCTGATGATCTGCGTCGCCGTGTCGGCGAGGGGGACGGGCCCGGAGGCCTTGCGGACGATGCCGTCGAGAAAACCGGGAAGGACGGCGGCGCCGGCGAGAGCGGTGCCGGATGTCTTGAGGAACTCGCGCCGGTTCGCGTCGAGAGTGTTCATCTCATCCCTCCTTCGGCACGAAGCGGATCGAGGGGTTGGTGTAGGAGGGTTCGGCGAAGTTCGGGATCTGCTTGACGCCCTCGTGGTCGATGTCGACGAGCTTTCCGAACTGCAGCGCTCCGGTCGGGCAGGTGTCGACGCAGGCCGGCTCCTTGCCCGCATCGATCCGGTCGACGCACATCGTGCACTTGGACATCTTCTTCTCGGTGGCGTCGTACTGCGGGGCGCCGTACGGGCAGACCGACTCGCAGTAGCGGCAGCCGATGCACTTGGTCTTGTCCAGCAGGACGATGCCGTCCTTGGTGCGGACCGTCAGGGCGCCGGAGGGGCACGCCTTGACGCAGGGGGCGTCGGCGCAGTGGTTGCAGGCCATCGAGACGCCGTAGGTCGTCACCTTCGGCCAGACGCCGAGGACCTGGTCGATGACCCGGCGCCAGCGGACGTTGCGGCCGGTGGGGACGTTGTTCCAGGTCTTGCAGGCGGCCTCGCAGGCCGAGCAGGAGATGCAGAGCCCGAGGTCGACGAGGAATCCGTACGTGCTCATCCTCTGCTCCTACTTGTAGTAGACCGGGCCGGGGCCCGAGCGGGAGTGGCAGGAAACGCAGGCCTCGACGGAGACCGTGCGGCGCAGCTCGGCGCCGGACTCCTGGGTAAAGTCGATGGCGGCGCGGTGGCAGAAGACGCAGTTCTTGTTGTCTGGACCCTTGCGCGGGTTGTAGCCCGGGGTGAAGGGGAGCATGGCGTTGTGGAACGTCTGCACCCGCGGGTCCTGGGAGCTCTCCTTCAGGATCGCGGCGTGGCAGGTCAGGCAGTCGGATTTGTAGGAGGGGCTCTGGGGGTCGTGGATCGCCGTCGCGTTCACCGCCGCCGCGTCGGCGCCCGTGAAGGGCGCGGAGGCGAGGGCGAGGAGCGGGAGGAGGGCGAGGGCCACGAAGGTGGCTTTCCTGCTCATCGGTCCTTCCTCTCTCAGAAGTGGCCCTTCACGCCGAAGGTGAAGGCCGTCAGGGTGTAGTCGTCGAGGTTGTAGAGGGCTTCGTCGAAGTCGCGGTACTGGATCCTCAGGAGGGCGTCGAAGGTCTTCGAGAGGCTCTTCTCGACAATTCCTTCCACGCGCCACGCCTGGTGGTCGGTGGACTCGGAAGGAGCGTCGAGCCAGCCCGAGAGGCCGGCACGCCATCCGTCTCCCGGTGTCCAGTCGAGGCCGAGCGCCCCGGTGACGCCGTTGACCTCCTCGTCGGTGTTGACGAAGCCGGGGAAGGTGACCGCGTCGGGGAACTCCCAGCTCTGGCTCCGGAAGCCGATCTCGCCCCAGAGCTCGAAGGCCGAGCCGCCGGGGGTGCCGGCGTGCAGGACGACGCTGGTGGCTTCGGTCTCGGCGCGGGCCGTGCCGAGGACCCAGGTGGGGTCGTAGAAGGGCTCGTAGAACGGCGCCTCGAGGTCGGCGACGCCCCGGCCCCAGGAGGCCATCACGGTGAAGGGGGCCTTGCCGAGCTTGCCGCTGAGGGAGCCGGAGACGGAGTCGAAGGTCGATTCCTTCGGGCCCGTGGCATAGCCGTTGAGGAGGTCGGCCAGCTCGATGGTGGTCTCGTCCCAGGTGCGTCCGCCCTGCAGGGCGATGCGGAAGGCGCCCGCCTTGTAGCGCAGCTCGCCGCGCAGGGAGTCCTTCGTCCGCTCGTTTTCCTGCTGCTGCAGGCCGGTCCCGCGGACGAAGAGGAGGTCGTTGGTGGTCTCCTCGCGCCCGCCCAGGACCGAGGCGCGGAAGCCGCCGGTGCGGTAGCCGAGCTCGCCGCGGACGGCCCAGGTGTCGAGGTCCTGGTTCTGGGTGAGGGCGTAGGTGCGGCTCCTGACGGTCTCGGTGCCGGAGGCTTCGGTCTCCTCCTTGCCGATGCGGCCGGTCACCCTCACGTCGAAGCCGCCGAAGGGCTGGACGGAGACGGCGCCGGCGGCTCCCTGGCGGGTGACGTCGGAAACGCCGTTCGTCAGGGCGTCGCGCACGACCTGCCCGGCGGCGCTCGTGGCCGCCGGTGAAGGTCGGGGTCGACTCGACCTTGTCGTAGTGGACGCCGCCGGCGAGCTGGACGTGCTCGTACTGGTTGGCGGCGGTCAGGTGGGCCTGGACGTAGTCGGCGTCGTGCCCTTCGCCGCCGCGGTAGAGCTCGAGGAGGCTCGCCGTGCCGAAGACGGGCGTCGTGGTGAGGGAGTCGCTCGTGCGCTTCCCGAGGGCGACGCGGGCGTTCCAGTCGATGCAGAGGAGGCGCAGCCTGGCGCCGAGGGCTCCTTCGAGGAGCTGCGTGTCGAGTTCCGCAAGGGCCGGGCTGAAGAAGGCCGGCGCGCCCGAGTCGCCGAAGGCGAAGCCCTGAGCCTCGGGGACCCGCTCGCCGCCGAGGTCGACGCCGCGGACGGTGAAGTCGACGACGCCCGCCGAGGGGAGCCAGGCCGCGCGGACCTTGAAGCGGGTCCGCGTGGCAACCGGGTCGTCGGGGCCGACGCCCGGATGGAGGGTGTTCGTGTTCGGGTAGAGGGTGGAGACGGGCGTCCCGAGCGGCGTGGTCTCCGGCCGGATGGAGGTGTCGGAGTAGCGCCGGGTCCGGTCGAGCGTCAGCTCGAGGCGGAAGGGGCTCTCCGGCCGGTAGGTCAGGTCGAGCCAGCCGGCGGTGGTCGGCTCGAAGCGCAGGCCGATCTCGAGCCCCCTGGACCTGTGCTCGAGGCCGACGAGGACGCCGTTGCGGTAGCCCTCGTGGTCGTCCCGCCGGCCGTCGTCGCCGTCCTCGATGCCGGCGACGCCGGCGAGGGTGACGTCGGTGGTGCTGGTCTTCGGGGCGTCTTCGGCCGTGACAGGGAGCGCGACGGCGAAGGCTGTCGTGAGGGCGAGCGGGAGGAGGAAGCTCTTCTTCATCGTCTCCTCCTCAGCGCTTGCGGTACTGCGGCGCCATCAGCTCGTCCACGTTGGAGCCGTGGACCTCGCTGTGGCAGTCGATGCACTTGCCGCCCCCCTGCAGGTAGCGGTTGTGCGGGATCTTGCCGGCGGCCGGGAAGTTGGTCTGGACGTGGCAGGTGAGGCAGACGCCGTTGCCCGAGGTCTTCAGGAGACTGCGATTCACCGAGCCGTGCGGGACGTGGCACGAGGAGCAGCCGTCTTCCATCGCCCGGTGCGGGAAGACCCACGGGCCAGCGGCCTCGGGGTGGCACTCGAGGCAGTTGCTCTCGGGGCCCTTCTTCCCGCCGGCGGTCTTGCCGTGGACGTCGTGGCAGGAGGCGCAGCCCATCCGTCCCTCGAGGACGGGGTGGCGGTAGACGCGCCGGAACTCGCTGACCTGCTCGACGTGGCAGGAGGCGCAGGCGCTCTCGCCCCGCTTCTTCGCCGCCTTGCCCTTGGCGTCGTGCCACGAATCCCCGTGGCAGCTCCAGCAGGAGACGTCGGCACTGCGGGAGTGGGGCGTCCCCTCCCACCCCGGGAAGCCGCTCCGGTGGCAGGTGAGGCACGCCCTGGAACGGGCCTTCGCGTCCGCCTTCGCAAGAGCCGCCTTGCCGACGATGTCGGCGGCAGAGCCGCTCTCGAGATGCTTCGCCGCGTCGCCGTGACAGCTCTCGCAGTACCGCGCCTCGCGCGTGGCGATGCCGGCGTGCGGCCCCTTCGAGGCCGCGTCCACCTGCTCGGCGTGGCAGGGTGCACAGGGGCTCTCGGCGGCGGCCACCGCGGGCGGCGCCGGGAGAAGGGCGAGGAGGGCGCCCGCCGCGAGGAGGAGTCCGCCCTGATGCATCCACCCGGGGACGCGGGGCGGGCCTTCCGGGGAGGGCCGGGCCTGTGTCATGGAGCCTCCTGTGGGTCGGTGTTCGGATGTGATGCCGAGCAGGACGGAGAATCCGGATCGGCCGCCGGGGCGGCCGGGGAGATCGGGGCGAGGAGGGCCGCGCGGCCCTGCTCGCAGACGAGGTCGTGCGGCAGCGCGAGGATTCGAGCTGTCAGGTCGCGGTCTTTCCGGACGGCGGCGTCGGTGGAGAGCTCGGCCAGGACGACGTCGGAAAACTTCCGCGCGTGCTCGTCGACGGTGAGGGAGTAGTAGACGAACTTGCCGTCCCGACGTTCGGCGACGAGCCCGACGCGCCGGAGGGCGGAGAGGTGCTCGGACGCCGTCGAGCGGGCGATGTCGAAGATCGCCGCGACCTGGCCGACGCAGAGCTCGTTTCCTTCGAGCGTGGCGAGGATCCGCAGCCGCGCGCGGTTCGCGAGGACCTTCGATGTGTCGAGGAGGCGGGAGAGCGGTGAGGTCGGCATTTCGCGAGGCGTCGAAATGATGCCGCGATCCGTTTCCGGCCTCAACGATGAGTTTTCATCATTTCCCGATACGACGAAGTCGCGACGGCGTCGCGGGAGCCGGGTGGGGCGGAGCCGGGTCGCCTAACGGGTCGAATGGCTCAATCGCTTCCAGGGGAATGGATTGCGTGGGTGCGGGCCCTGCCGGCGCGCCTGGAACCAGCACCGTCGGCACCCGTCCATCAGGACCGGCGGAGGTCTAATGGCCTGATGGCCTGATGAACCGCCCGGTCGTCAGCCCGGTTTCCGCGCGGACGGCGGCCGCTTCGGCGCGGGACGGAACGCGGGAAGGAGCTTCCAGCGAGGGCCGGCACCGCAGAACGTCTCGACGTCGATCGCCTTGACCCGCTCGAGGAAAGCGCGATCGGCCGCGACCTTCTCGTCGTTCTGGATCCCCGTGAAGGTCGCCTTCAGCCAGGTCTTCAGATCGGGCCGCTCCGAGAGGCGGTAGAAGACGATCTTTCCGTCCTTGCGGTCGAGGAGGAAGCCTGCCCGCCGAAGCTCGGCGAGGTGGGCCGAAACGGTCGACGGGGCGAGGTCGAGGACGGCCGTCAGCTGGCAGACGCAGCACTCGCCCTTTTCCAGTGCGGCGAGGACCCGGATTCGGGCCGGATTCGCGAGCGCCTTCGTGACGCCGAGGGTGCGATTCAGCGGGCTGTCCATACGGGAACGACGGTAGCTCCGCCTCGGAGCCCTCGTCAAGGCGCGGAGAGGGGTGCGGCGAGAGGCGCCGGGAGGAAGAACCCGTGCTCTTCGAGAATGGCGCGGCCCCGCGCGCCGAGGAGGGCGTCGCGCAGGATGCGAGCGGCAGCGGGCTCACGCGCCCCTTTCAGGACGAGGCCTCCCTGGTCCATGCGCGGATAGCTCGCGACGGGGATCTCGACGTGCCGCCCGCTCGAACGCATGTGCGGCGCGAGGGCGAGCGGGAGAGCGACGATGCCCGCGTCCGCCGCCCCGCTCTGGACGAACTGCGCGGCCTGCGCGACGTTCTCTCCGAGGACGAGCTTGCCTTTCACGTCCTCGTACACCCCGAGCGCCTTCATGGCGGCCTCGGCGGCACGGCCGTACGGAGCATGGCGGGGGTTCGCGATGGCGACCTTTCGGACCGAAGGGTCGAGGAGGGCGCGAAGGCCGAGCGCGGCGACGTCCAGCTTCGAACCTGCGGGAACCCAGAGCGCGATCCGTCCGACGGCGTAGAGGAACGGCTCCCCGTCGCCGAGCCCTTTCGCCGCGAGGCGCCTCGGGTACTCGGCGTCGGCGGACAGGAACAGGTCGAACGGGGCGCCGTTCTCGATCTGCGCGTAGAAGCTCCCGGAAGAGCCGTACGTGACGACGGGACGGATCCCCCGCGTCGATGCGGCCGTGCCGGCGAGGACGGCGTCGAGAGCGAACTTCAGGTCTGCCGCGGCGGCGATGCGGACCTCGCGGGGATGAGGAGCGGCGTGGACCTGGGTTCGAGGTGCGCCGAGCGCAAGCGTGAGGAGCAACGGTTTCAGGACGATCCAGAGCGTCGACCTCACGCCCCAGTCTCCCATGAGACACGGGAGGCACGGACAAATCGGTGCGCCGGCCGGCGGGCTTCACGCCGATGCCTTAGACTCCCGGCCCGGCATGATGTGGGGAGGAGCTGCCGTCCGGGAGGGGGACCGCCCATGACGGCGAGACGGATCGACATCCTTCCGCGCGCCGGCTGGATTCTTGCCGCGCTCCTCTTCCTCGCCTTCGTCGCCGGGCTCGTGCGGCGCGACCGGATCGAGCAGGCAGGGGAAGAGGTCATCCGGATGCTCTTCGTCCCTTCGGTCGAGCAGGGGACCCTCGCCCGCCGCGGGAACGAGCTGGCGGAGTTCGTGCGAAAGGACTCCGGCCTCGTCATCCGGTCGGCCGTCCCGACGAGCTACGCGGCCGTCGTCCAGGCGCTCGGCGTCGGGCAGGCCGACATCGCCTGGGTCCCCGCCTTCGCCTACGTCGTCGCCCACGCCCGCTACGGGGCCGAGGCGCGCCTCCAGGTCGTCCGCGAAGCCGAGCGCTATGCCGTCGTCGTCACGCGAAACGGGGCGGGCGAGCCCGCGGGACTCGCCGACCTCGCGAAGAAGCGGATCGCCGTTCCGAAGAGCTTCTCGCCCGAGCTGAGGGCTTCGCTGACACCCGAGCTGGACCGCTGGGCCCCCGGCTGGGTCGAGGTGCCGGCGGCGGACGACAAGGACGCCGTACAGCAGCTTCTCGACCGGGCCGACGCCGTCGACGCGGCCGCCTCGAGCTGGGTCTTCTCCGGGCCGAAGGACCTCGTTGGCGACGGGCGGAAGCTCCTCGAGTACGACCGTCCCGGGACGCTCGAGAAGACCCGCATCGCCTTCAAGACCAGCGAGGCCGCGCGGGAAAGGGTCAACGTCTACTACGGCTCCGTCCTGACCCGGACCGACTCGGGCGTCTCGCGTCTCGAGGACCTGAACGGGCGTCCCTTCGCCTTCTCCGACGCCACGTCGACCTCGGGCTACATCTTCCCGCTGAACCTCCTCAACGCCAGCGCGGTCAAGCTCGGCCACGTCTACTTCGCCGGCGGCCACGCGAACGTCATCCAGGCGGTCGCCGACGGCAAGGTGGCCGGGGGCTCGTCGTTCTACTCGCCGCCCGGCAAGGTGAACGAGATCGAGCACACCTACGTCGCCGACGCGCGCCACCTCGTCATGAAGCGGATCCCGACGGACGAGGGGCGGCTCGCCTTCCTCGACGAGGTGCGCGTCCTGGCGCTGACCGACCCCATTCCGAACGACGTCTGCTGCGTTCGCCGCGGCTTCCCGAAGGCGACCTGGGACCGCTTCGAGCGCTCGCTCCAGAAGTTCATCGCCACGCCCGAAGGGCTCCGCGCCTACCTCGACCTCGTCGCGGCGGTCGCGGCCCGGCCGAGCGACGACGCCACCTTCGACGGCTTCCGTGCGGCGCTCCGGGCGACAGGGGTCAGCGCCGTCCAGCTCCTCGAGGCCGAGGAAGAGAAGCTCCGCAAGAAGCGCGAGGGGAAGAAGTGACCACGCCGGTCGCCGTCACCGTCGAGAAGCTCTCGAAGGTCTGGCCCGACGGGATCCGGGCGCTCGACGACGTCTCTCTGGAGGTCCGCGAGGGGGAGTTCCTCGCCGTCCTCGGCCTCTCCGGCTCGGGCAAGTCGACGCTCCTGCGCTGCATCAACCGGCTCGTCGACCCCACGGAAGGGAAGATCTCGATCTTCGGACGCGACGTGACGAGCGCCGAAGGGGCAGGCCTGCGTGCCCTCCGCCGCGAGGTCGGGATGATCTTCCAGCAGTTCAACCTCGTGAAGCGCCACAGCGTGAAGGACAACGTCCTCTCCGGCGCGCTCGGGAGAACCGGAACGCTTCGGAGCCTCCTGCTGCTCTTCTCCGAAGCCGAGCGGGCCGAGGCACAGGCGTGCCTGGACCGCGTCGGGATGGGAGACCGGGGCGACAGCCGCGCCGACGCCCTTTCGGGAGGCCAGCAGCAGAGGGTCGCCATCGCGCGCGCCCTCATGCAGCGGCCGAAGCTGATCCTCGCCGACGAGCCGGTCGCCTCGCTCGATCCGGCCCTGCGCAACTCGGTCATGCGGCACGTCGAGGCCCTGAACCGCGAGGAGGGGATCACGGTCATCTGCTCCCTCCACGACCTCGACCTGATGAAGCGCTACGCGACGCGCGCCGTCGCCCTGCGCGAGGGCAGGCTCGTCCACGAGGGAAAGCCCGAGGACTTCGACCTCGCGACGCTGAAGTCGATCTACGGCCAGGAGGCCGAGTTCGGCTTCGAGGCGGCCTCGTGAAGCGCGCCGCCCCGGCCCCGCCGAGCCTCGGGGCCCGTGGCCTCGCGCTCCTCGTCGACGCCCTTCTCCTCGCGACGTTCCTCCTGATGGGGGAGTTCCTCGGCCGCGCCCTCGTCTTCCCGGTCGGGGAAGGGACGCTGCGGACCGCGCAGGAGATCCTCGAGCGTCTCCACTACGCCGTCCTCTCCGGCACCGGGCTCGTTCTCGCCGTCGTCTGGCACGCGGCGGGGCGCTTCCTCGGCGGGACGCCCGGGCTCAGCTTCGCCGGCGCGCTGCCGCAGGAGGAGGCCGAGGTCTCGTGGAACCTCACTCTCCGCGGCTGGTTCACGCTCCTCTTCGTCGAGCTGACCTTCTTCACGGGGTGGCTCGTCACCGAGGTCGACCTCGGGACCTTCTTCACGAACTTCGACAAGGCGGCCGGCGTCATCCGCGGCCTGATGCACCCTTCCGGGACCGTCCTCTTCGAAGGCCTGATCCTCCTCATCCAGACGCTCTTCCTCGCCTTCATGGCGACGGCGTTCGCGATCCCCCCGGCGTTCCTCCTGGCGTTCGCCGCCGCGCGCAACCTGACGCGCGAGAGCCCCGCGGCGAAATTCGTCTACACGGCCCTGCGCACCGCCATGAACCTCACCCGCGCGGTCGAGCCGCTCGTCTGGGCGCTCATCTTCATCTCGTGGGTCGGCATCGGCCCGTTCGCGGGCGTCCTCGCGCTCTGGGTCCACTCCGTCGCCTCGCTCGTGAAGCTCTACTCCGAGCAGATCGAGAGCATCGACCGCGGCCCGATGGACGCCATCAAGGCGACCGGCGCCGGGACGCTCCAGGTCCTCCGCTACGGGGTCGTCCCGCAGGTCATCCCGCCGTTCCTCTCGTTCACGATCTACCGCTGGGACATCAACGTCCGCATGTCGACGATCATCGGCTTCGTCGGGGGCGGCGGTATCGGCTACATCCTCAAGCCCCGTGTCGACCTCGGCGAGTGGGGCGAGGTCGGCACGCTCGTCCTCCTCATCGCCGTCGCGGTCTGGGTGATGGACCTCGTCTCCGCGCGGATCCGCGAACGGATCGTCTAGCCCTTCTTCCCCTGGTTCGCGACGGCCTCGGCCTTCGCTTTCACCGCCTCGGCGTCGCCGAGGTAGAAGCTCTTCACCGGCTTCAGGTTCTCGTCGAGGTGGTAGACGAGCGGGACGCCCGTCGGGATGTTGAGGCCGACGATGTCGTTCTCGGAGATGCCGTCGAGGTACTTCACCATGGCGCGGAGGCTGTTGCCGTGGGCCGCGACGAGGACGCGGCGGCCGGCCTTCACCTCGGGGGCGATGACGTTCTCCCAGTAGGGGA
This sequence comes from Holophagales bacterium, assembly GCA_016719485.1. Lineage (NCBI taxonomy): Bacteria > Pseudomonadati > Acidobacteriota > Holophagae > Holophagales > Holophagales bacterium. The sequence goes on along the minus strand of JADJZB010000028.1, from coordinate 209,749 downwards.
CGGCGCGGGCGACGGTCTCCTTGAGCGACTCGGTGAGCGGCAGCTCCGCCTGAGTGAGGTTGGCGTAGCGGCGGTCGTGGCCGGGGAAGCGCTCGTCCTCGGGAGTGAGGACGGGCGGGGGGGTCGAATAGCTCCGGCGCCAGACCTTCACCTGGTCCTCGCCGAACTTCGCGGCCGTCTCGGCCTTGTTGAGCCCCTGAAGGGCCCCGTAGTGCCTCTCGTTGAGCTGCCAGGCGCGGATCACCGGGATCCACATCCGGTCCATCTCGTCGAGCGCGATCCAGAGTGTCCGGATCGCACGCTTCAGGACCGAGGTGTAGGCGACGTCGAAGTCGTAGCCGCCCTCGCGGAGGAGCCGGCCCGCCTCGCGGGCCTCCTCGCGCCCCTTCTCGGTGAGGTCGACGTCGGTCCAGCCGGTGAAGCGGTTCTCGAGGTTCCACTGGCTCTCACCGTGGCGGACGAGGACGAGGGTGTACATGAAGGCCTCCTGCTTCGACGTTCTGCGCGGGAGGCGCAGGTTGCGCGCCTCCGGCCGGCGAATGGTATGCCATCTGCATGAGGGCCCGGCATGGAGGCAGTGGTCATGGAATCGTCCCCGAATGAGCGCCTTCTCTCGGGGCCGAGGTGTCGCGGCGAGGCAGCACCGGCCCTCGTTGCCCTGATCGCCCTGGCGACCGTCCTCCCGGCGGGACGGTTGTCCGGGCAGCCCGCCTCGGACGCGCCCAAGGTCTCCGCCTCGGCGGAGGTCTCGATCCTCGACGTGGACGTCGTCGTGACCGGCACGGACGGTCGGCCCGTCCACGGCCTGACGGCCAAGGACTTCGAGGTCCTTCTCGGAGGCAAGCCGGTGGCGATCACGAACTTCCGCGAGGAGCGCGATCCCGCGCCGACCGCGGGCGGCCCCGCCCAGGCGGCCCCGGCCGGGCCGACAGCTGCGGAACCGGCCGGGCGGCTGCCCCGTCGCGTCGTCGTCTTCGTCGATCGCCTCTACCTCCCGGAGCCGGACCGCCGGCGGCAGCTCTTCGACGGGCTCAAGGAGTTCCTGGAGCGGTCGCTCGGGCCACGGGACGAAGCCATGATCGTCTCGTGGGGCGATACCGTGAGAGTCGTCCGCTCGTTCACAGGCGATCTCGAGCAGCTCGAGGCGACGATCGACGCGGTGGCCCGGAGGGCCGCGCGCCGCGGAAGCGAAGCCGCCGAGCTGGACGAGCTCGCGGCGCGCGACTTCTGGTTCCAGGAGGTCGAGGCGGCGTCGGGCGGGATTCCCGACGTCGACACCGGTTCGACGGACCTCTCCCGCGAGCTCGCCGCCCTGCAGGCGTACAACGTCATGAAGGCGAAGACGACCGCGCTCCGGGGGCTCGTCGCCCTCATGGCGGGGATGGAGGGCCGGAAGTCCCTCGTGGTCGTCGCCGATCACTTCGGGCGCTATCCGGGACGCGAGTTCTACGTCGGTCCGCGCGGCGCGCAGGTGGGGATGCCGCGCGAGCGCGACGCCCGGCCACTCCTCGATGAGCTCGCCGAGGCTGCGAACGCGAGCGGCGTCACGCTCTACGGCATATACCCCTACGACCGCGTGGCGATGGTCTCGGCCGCCGACTCCGCCGTCTCCAACCCCGGGGCCGCCAGCGGCGTCTACGGCGCCGGCCTGGATGCGATTTGGTCGAACGAGATGGCAGGTCTGGACTTCGTCGCCGGAAAGACCGGAGGCATGACGGCCGGCCACCCCGGGGAGCTGCCGCGCTTCCTCGACCGCGTCGCGACGGAGCTCGGGTCGTTCTACGCGATCGGTTTCCCGGCCTCGGGTAGAGCGAAGGCCGCCGCGGTGACGGTCCGCGTGAAGAGACCCGGCGTCGAGGTGCGGACGCGGGCGACGGTTGCCGAGAGGACCGTGGAGGATCAGCTGGGCGACAGGGTGCTCGCGAACCTCTTCGCCTCCGACGAGAGGTCGCGCATCGCGATCTCGGTCGTCGCGGGCGAGGCGCAGCGGAAGGGCAAGAAGTACCGGATTCCGATCGAGGTGAAGATCCCCGTCGGGTCGCTCGTCCGCCTCCCCGGCCCTGCCTCCACGCAGGGCAAGTTCTCGGTCTTCGTCGTGGTCGCAACGCCGAACGGCGACTTCTCCGAGGTGACGCGGCGCAGGCAGGAGTTCCAGGTCGGGCGGGGAGACGAGGAGAAGGCGGGGGCCTCCCACCTCACCTACACCCTCGAGATCGAGAGCGACGCGCCGGCGCCGAGAATCTCCCTCGGCGTCTGGGACGAGATCGGTGGCGAGGCCGGCTTCGCGCTCGTCGGCCGGCTCAAGGGCTGAAGTCCCGGGGTGTCAGCGGGGCGCAGCGGGCGCGGAAGCCGCCGCGCTGCGCGCAGCGTCGAGGTCGGCGACCCACTTCGGCGCCTCCGGCTCGGCGCGGAAGAGCGCTTTCACGTCCTCGCCGCGCGCCGCCGCGAAGCGGTGGAGCCAGGAGGGGCCCCAGGGGCCGAAGTAGCCGTCGGGGCTCTTCCAGGCAGGGTCGGCGAGCGCCTCTTCGAGGGTGACGAAGGCGTATCCCCGCTTCTCGAGCCGTTCGAGGAGGAGCGGCATCGCGCGGGCGTTCAGGGCGTTGGCGTGGGAGAGGAGGATCTGCGGGATCTCCCGGCCGAAGAGGGCGCGGGAGCGTTCCTCGTAGAAGGCGCAGCGGGCGTCGAAGTCTTCGATGTATGCGGCGAGGAGACGCGCCTGTCCCGCCACGTCGCTCTCGGCGGCGAGCTTCGCGTCGGCCGACGCGAAGACCCAGTCCTCGTGCTCGATCGAGAGCGGCGCCACCGTGTAGCCCCGTGAGAGAAGAAATGCGTCGAAGGCGTCTCGCGTCTCTCGCGTCGTCCCCGTCTGCGCGTAGGGGTGGCGGAACCACTTCAGCGTCTTCCCGCGCCGTTCGAGAAGGCCGCGGGTGACGACCTCCCCCTTGATCACGGCGTCCTGCATTGCGGGGAGCGGCGTCTTCGTGAGACCCGGGTGGCCGAAGGTGTGGTTCCCGAGCTCCATCCCGGCATCGAGCCACTCCGTCAGCAGGGCGATCCGCGCGTCGACTTCTCCCGGAACGAAGAGCTTGTCCTCGTTGACGAAGGCGACGGCCTTCACCTTGCGCGCGGCGATCGCGGCGACGAGCTTGCTGGAGAGAGGAGCGACCGCCGCGAGCGGCAGACCGTATCCGACGAACGGCAGGTCGTCGACGGTGACGGCGACGGTCCGGCGCGGCGCCGCAGCCGGCTGAGACGGCGTGGCCGCCCCGGGCGCGCCGGACGCCGAGAGGAGAGGCGGAAAGGCGATCGCCAGGATGGCGGCAAGAGCGGGGGCAGAGGTGATTCGCGAGCGCGACACGTCAGCCCGACCCGAGGAGCGGCTCGTCGGAGGAGCGGATGTCCGAGGCGGGAAGGCCCCCGGGGAAGCGTTCGCGCACCTTCTCCAGCGCCTCGGCCGCGACCTCGAGGTGGGTCACACGGCTCGCGCGGTAGAAGGTCTGCGCCTCTGCGGAGAGCTTCGGCTGGCCGTGGAGCGGCTTGTCGCTCACGCACAGGAGCGCCGCGGTCGGAAATCGGTAGCGGAAGCCGTTCGCGGCGACCGTGGCCGACTCCATGTCCACCGCGACGCTGCGGCTCGCCTGGATGGCGGCGAGCGCCCGCTCCTGGTTGAACTCCCAGTTCCGGTTGGAGGTCGTGAAGACCGTTCCCATCCGGTAGGTGAGGCCTCGCGCTTCCATCCCTTCGATCAGGAGAGCGTTGAGGAAGTGGTTCGAGGAGACGGGGACGCTCGTCGGCAGGACGTCGTCGAGGATCCGGTCGTCCCGCATGTGGCCGGTCGCCAGGACGAGGTCGCCGATCTCCTGGTGGTTCCTGAGGCCCGCGCAGTGGCCGACCATGAGGACGGCGTCGGGGCGCAGGACGGCCAGGTGATCGGTGATCGTCTTGGCGTTCGACGGGCCGACCCCGATGTTGACGAGAGTGAGGCCCGCGGCGCCGGGCAGCTCGTGATGCCACGCCGGCATCTGGACGGAGCGGCCCGGGCCGACGGCGCCGGGGTAGCGGGAGCGGAACGCCTCGGCGTGCATCTCGTAGTTCGTGAAGAGGACGTGCCGCTGGAACCGCTCCGGCGAGGTGCCGGTGTAGTGCTCGAGCCGGTTGAGGGAGAGGTCGATCCGCTCGGGCCGGAAGAGGAAGAGCTTTTTCTGGCGGAGGTCCCAGGCGTCCTCGTCGAGGCTCTCGAAGAGGGCGGGGTCGTCGAACGGAATCCGGGGTCGGGTGCCGGTCACGGAGACCTGAGCGCCGCCGGCGGCGAGCTTGCCGAGCTCCCGCTCGAGGTACCACCGGATGGCGCGTGGACGCGCAAACTCGCCCTTCAGGACGGGATTGTGACGCGACCACGGACGGTCGATCTCGAGCTGCGGGTAGAGGCCCTCGTCCCAGATGGACTCGATGGCGTCGCACAGCCCGCGGACGAGCTCCGCGTGGCCGGTGTCCGGGGGAAGGGCAGCGAAGTCGACGGCAGTGTCCATAAACAAGTCAGATTACCGGAGACCCGGTCTCCCTGCATCAAGACTCGCGGTCCGCCTCGCAGCCGTCGAAGCGTAGAATTCCTCCGCCCTCCGCTCGGGGGGCTCACTGAGGAGGCACATGTCCAGTCGTTTTTCGGACCTCGATCAAAAGAGGCGGGAGCTTCTTCTCGGCGGCGGCGCCGAGAAGATCGAGAAGCAGCATCGCCAGGGAAAGCTGACGGCGCGCGAGCGTCTCGGCCTCCTCCTCGATCCCGACAGCTTCGTCGAGTTCGGCCTCTGGGCCCAGGGGGGCTCGGGTGAGCCGGGCGGCAAGGCCCTCGCGGGCGAAGGGGTCGTCACCGGGAAGGGGTGGGTCGACGGGCGGGCCGTCTACGCCTTCTCCCAGGACTTCACCGTCAGCGGCGGCTCGGTCGGCAAGCTGCACGCCGCGAAGATCTGCGAATGCCTGAAGGGCGCCCTCCGGGTGGGCCTTCCCGTCGTCGGATTCAACGACTCGGGCGGCGCACGGATCCAGGAGGGGGTCGAGGCGCTCTCCGGCTACGGGCAGATCTTCTACACGAACACCCTCCTGTCGGGCGTCGTCCCGCAGATCAGCGTCATCGCGGGACCCTGCGCCGGCGGAGCGGCCTATTCGCCGGCCCTCACCGACTTCATCGTCATGGTGCAGGAGAGCGCGAAGATGTTCATCGCCGGGCCGGACGTCATCAAGGCGGCCACAGGCGAGGTGATCTCCGACGAGGCGCTCGGCGGCGCCCGCGTCCACGCGGAAGTCTCGGGGAACATCCACTTCTCCGCGCCCGACGAGCGGGCCGCGATCGCTACCGTCAAGGCGCTCCTCTCCTACCTCCCGGCGAACAACCTCGAGTCGCCTCCGGACGTCGCCTTCGAGGCGCCCCTCGTCGACGACGACGCCTTGGACGAGATCGTCCCGGAAGACCCGCGGAAGAGCTACGAAGTCCGCGAAGTGATCAACCGCCTCGTCGACGGCGGCATATTCCTCGAGGTCCAGGACGCGTTCGGCAAGAGCATCGTCGTCGGCTTCGGCCGGCTCGGCGGGATGGTCGTCGGCCTCGTCGCGAACCAGCCGATGCACCTCGCCGGGTCGCTCGACATGGACGCGTCCGACAAGGCGGCCCGGTTCGTGCGGACCTGCAACGTCTTCAACATCCCGCTCGTCACGCTCGTCGACGTCCCCGGGTTCCTGCCGGGCGTGGCGCAGGAGCACGGCGGGATCATCCGGCACGGGGCGAAGATGCTCTTCGCCTACTCGGCCGCGACGGTCCCGAAGATGACGGTCATCCTCCGCAAGGCCTACGGCGGCGCCTACCTCGCCATGTGCTCGAAGGACCTCGGGGCCGATTCCGTCCTCGCCTGGCCGACGGCCGAGATCGCCGTCATGGGACCGGAGGGGGCCGCCAGGATCCTCCACCGCCGCGAGCTGGAAGCCGCGAAGACCGTGAAGGACAAGAACACCCTCCTCGCCGACAAGGCCGCCGAGTACCGGCGGCTTCACGCCAACCCCTTCCGTGCTGCGGCCGCTCTCTACGTCGACGACGTGATCCGGCCGTCGTGGACGAGGCGACTCCTCATCGAGCGCCTCGTCACGCTGCGGGGAAAGCGCGACCTGCGCCCGCAGAAGAAGCACGGCAACATCCCGATGTGAGGCGACGATGATGTCGCCCTCCGTCGTCGCCCTGATCTGCATGAGCGTCGTGATGTGCGTCATGACGCTCCTGGTCGGCGTCCTCTACGCCCTCCAGGCCGTTTCCCGCCGCCAGGCGAAGTCTGCGGCCGCCGTTCCCGAAGACGGGATCACGCCCGAGCTCGTGGTGGTCCTCGCCGCGGCGGCCCACGCCGCGCTCGGCAAGGCCGTCGTCGTCCGTCGCATTCACGTCCTCCGTCCCGCCGGCCAGGAGAACTGGTCGCGTGTCGGGCGGATCGACATCCTGCGCTCCCACCGTATGGAACCCAAGAGATAGAGACAGAAATGAAGAAGCTCCGCATCACCGTCAGTGGCAAGGTCTACGACGTCGAGGTCCAGGTCCTCCAGGACGACGAGGCGATCGGCTCGCCGGCGAGCCTCCCGTACCCGGGGGCCGCCGCCCTTCCGATTCCGGAGGCCGCGCGGCCCGCCTCGGTCCCGGCTCCCGCTTCGGTTCCCGCCGGCGGCATGGACCCGAACACCATCGCCTCGCCGCTCGCCGGGACCGTCCAGAAGGTTTTCGTGACGAAGGGAATGCCGGTCGAGGCCAAGACGCCCCTCGTCCTCCTCGACGCCATGAAGATGGACACGTACATCTACGCCCCGCGCACCGGGACGATCGCGGAGGTCTGCGTGGAGGTGGGCGCGGCCGTCCAGGTCCGCGACCCCCTCATCCGCTACGTTCCGGAGGGGTGACATGGAGAAGCTGATCGCGCAGACCGGCTTCCTCGCGCTGTCGTGGCGCGAGGGAGTGATGATCGCGGTCGCGTTCTTCCTGCTCTGGCTCGCGATCAAGAAGGAGTTCGAGCCGCTTCTCCTCGTCCCGATCGGTTTCGGGGCGCTCATGACGAACCTGCCCCTCAACGGCCTCATGGCCCTTCCCGCGAGCGGCGCGCCGGGCGGGCTCTTCCACTACCTCTTCCAGGGGGTCGAGCTCGAGATCTTCCCGCCCCTCATCTTCCTCGGCCTCGGCGCCCTGACCGACTTCGGGCCGCTCCTGGCGAACCCGAAGACGTTCCTCCTGGGCGGGGCGGCGCAGTTCGGCGTCTTCGGCACCTTCATCGTCGCCGGCTGGCTCGGCTTCACGCCCCAGGAGGCGGGGTCGATCGGGATCATCGGCGGGGCCGACGGGCCGACCTCGATCTACCTGACGATCAAGCTCGCGCCGCACCTCCTCGGGGCGATCGCCGTCTCGGCCTACTCGTATATGGCGCTCGTGCCGCTCATCCAGCCGCCGATCATGCGGCTCCTGACGACGAAGAAGGAGCGGATGATCCGGATGGAAGCGAACTTCGACGTTCCGAAGTGGCTCCGGATCTCCTTCCCGATCCTCTGCACCGTGATCTGCGCCCTCATCGTCCCGGCGGCGACGTCGCTCATCGGCCTCCTGATGTTCGGGAATCTCCTCCGCGAGTGCGGCGTCACCGAGCGGCTGAACCGCTCGGCGCAAAACGAGCTGATCAACCTCATCACGATCGTTCTCGGTCTCTCGGTCGGCGTGACGATGGACGGCAACAGCTTCCTGAGGACCGCCACCCTCAAGATCCTCGTCCTCGGCTGCATCGCGTTCGCCTTCTCGACGGCGGCGGGCGTCCTCCTCGGCAAGCTGATGGCCGTCCTCCCCGGGACGCCGGTCAATCCCCTCATCGGCGCGGCAGGCGTCTCGGCCGTCCCCATGGCCGCGCGCGTCGCCCACAACGTCGGCCAGGAGGCCGACCCCGACAACTACCTCCTGATGCACGCCATGGGGCCGAACGTGGCCGGCGTCATCGGTACGGCGGTCGCCGCTGGTAGTCTCCTCGCGCTCCTGAAGTAGCCGCCGCGGTTTCGAGGTACAGATGACGGTTCCCTGGTACGGCCTTCTCCCTTTCGTGGCGCTCCTCGCCGCGATCGCCACGTTTCCGCTCATGCCCGCGACGAAGCACCTCTGGGAGAAGAGGCGCTTCCAGCTCCTCCTGGCCCTCGTCCTCGGCGTGCCGATGGGGGTCTGGGTCTGGAGCCTCGGCGGCCGGACCGAGGTGATCCACGCGCTCGTCGAATACGGCGCGTTCATCACGCTCCTCTTCTCGCTCTTCGTCGTGAGCGGAGGCGTCTTCGTCGCCGGGGACATCCGGGCCACGCCCCGCAACAACACCCTCTTCCTCGCCGCGGGCGCCGTTCTCGCCTCGCTGATCGGCACGACCGGAGCCGCGATGCTCCTCGTGAGGCCGCTCCTGAACACGAACCGGGAACGGAAGCACAAGGTCCACACGGTCGTCTTCACGATCCTCGTCGTGGCGAACTGCGGCGGCCTCCTGACGCCGCTCGGGGACCCGCCGCTCTTCCTCGGCCTCCTCCGGGGCGTCCCGTTCCTCTGGACGCTGAACCTCTTCCCCGAGTGGCTCTTCGTGAACGGGATGCTGCTCGTTGCCTACTACTCGGTCGACAACCTCGCGTACCGCAAGGAAGAAATGCCCGACATCGTCCGCGACGCGATCGAGGTGAAGCCCCTCGCCGTTCACGGGAAGGAGAGCATCGCCCTCCTCGGGGTCATCGTCGCGGCGGTCGCGCTCGTTCCGTCCGTCGATCTCCACGCGATCCACGCGGGGCACGCCCCGTGGGCCGCCTGGGTCCCGTTCCGGGAGATCGTCCTGCTGACGGCCGCGTTCCTCTCCTTCCGCCTCGGGGACCGAAAGACGCGATTCGTGGACAACCGGTTCGAGTGGGGGCCGATCCAGGAAGTGGCGGCCCTCTTCATCGGGATCTTCCTGACCATGGTCCCGGCGCTGGCGTACCTCGCCCAGAACGCGGCGGCCCTTCCGTTGAACAGGGTGACGTTCTTCGTCTTCGCCGGGGGCCTCTCGTCCGTCCTCGACAACGCACCGACCTACGTGACGTTCTTCGAGCTGGCGAAGGCCCTCGGGGGAGAGCCGGCCGTGGCAGGGGTGAGGGAAGTCTTCCTCGTCTCGATCAGCCTCGGGGCGGTCTTCTGCGGCGCGATGACGTACATCGGGAACGGCCCGAATTTCATGGTCAAGGCGATCGCGGAGTCGGACGGCGTCCCGATGCCGAGCTTCGGCGGGTACGTGGCCCGTTACGCGCTCGTCTACCTCGCGCCGATCCTCGCCCTGATGGTCGGGATTTTCATCGTGGAGACGCCGGCGATCAGGATAGCGAGCGGGGTCCTGGCGGCTCTCCTCGCCGGGTGGTTCGTGCGGACGGCGGTGGCGGCGCGGCGCTGACGGCCGGTCGTTCGTCCGCCGGTGCTACGCTCCCCCGACCGATGAAGTCCCTCGCCCTCGTCTTCCTCGGTGGCGGGATCGGCGCCTCGCTCCGCCACCTCCTCGGGGGCGCGGTGCAGGCGTTCTCCAGGAGCGCGACGTTCCCGTGGGGAACCTTCGCGGTGAACGTCACGGGCTGCTTCGTGATCGGCCTCCTCGCGCAGCTCTCCGAGACGCGGGGCGTGCCGTCCGGCCAGACCCGGACGTTCCTCTTCGTCGGTGTCCTCGGCGGCTACACGACCTTCTCCTCGTTCGGCAACGAAACGCTGAACCTCCTGCGCGGCGGCGAGGCACTGGCCGCCGCCGCGAACGCCGGGGGGCAGCTCGTGCTGGGCCTCCTCGCCGTCGCGCTCGGAAGGGTCGCGGCCCAGCTCCTCTGGAGGTGACGATGACCCTCCCCGAAGACGGCGCCCTCCTCCGGATCTTCGTCGGCGAGAGCGATCGCCACGAGGGTAAGCTCCTGTACGAGTGGCTCGTCCTGAAGGCGAGGGCGAGGGGGCTTGCGGGAGCGACGGTCCTGCGCGGGGTCATGGGCTTCGGCGCGCACAGCCGGCTACACACCTTCAAGATCGAGCGGCTCTCGGAAGACCTGCCCGTCATCGTCGAGATCGTCGACGTCCGCGAGAAGCTGGAAGCCTTTCTCGAGGAGATCGAGGGGCATGTCCCCGAGGGGCTCGCGACGCTGGAGAAGGCGTTCGTCCGCTTCTACCGCGGGGGGAAGCCGCCGGCACGATGAGCGGCTTTTCCGCGCTCGACTGGGCCGTCGTCGTCCTGTACATGGGCGGCATCGCGGCCTTTGGCCTCGCCAAGGGGGGGAAGCAGGCCTCCGCGAAGGACTACTTCCTGTCGGAAAAGAAGATCGGCTGGTGGGCGGTCACCGCCTCGATCGTCGCGACGGAGACCTCGGCGCTCACCTTCATCTCGGTGCCCGGGATGGCCTTCAAGGGAGCCTGGGGTTTCCTCGAGCTCTCCTTCGGCTACCTCCTCGGGCGGATCGTCATCTCGTGGCTCCTCCTGCCGCGCTACTTCGAGGGCGAGCTGACGACCTCGTACGCCCTCCTCGAGCGGACGTTCGGGGTGGGCGTCCGGAGGATGGCCTCCGGGACCTTCATCCTGACCCGGATCTTTGCGGACGGCGTGCGGCTCTACGCCACGGCGATCCCGCTCGTCATCATCTTCCGCGGCTACAACCTCTTCGCCGGGGTCTCGGACCCGATGCTGTACGTCGGCGCGATCCTCCTCACCGCGGCCGTCACCGTGATCTACGTCCAGGTGGGCGGCGTCAGGGCCGTCATCTGGACCGACGTCATCCAGCTCGGGGTCTACATCCTCGGGGGAGCCATCGCCATCTTCGTCCTCGTTCCGAAGATCCCGGAGCTCGGGGCGAAGCTGGCTGCCGCGGCCGCCTCCGGAAAGCTCACGGTCTTCCAGACCGACGGGAGCTTCCTCACGTCGCCGTACCACGTCCTGACGGCGATCCTCGGCGGAGCCGTCCTCTCGATGGCCTCCCACGGTACCGACTACATCATCGTCCAGCGCCTCTTCGCGACGGAGAGCCTGCGCGACGGCCGGCGCGCCCTCGTCGCGAGCGGAGTGGCCGTCATCCTCCAGTTCACGCTCTTCCTCGCCGTCGGGACGCTCCTCTTCCTCTACTACGGCGACCTCCCGCTCAAGGGCGACGCCGTCTTCCCGAAGTTCATCGTCGAGCAGGTCCCGTCCGGCCTCTCTGGCCTCATCATCGCGGGCCTCCTCGCCGCGGCGATGTCGACGATCTCGGGCTCGATCAGCTCGATCTCGAGCTCCACCGTCTTCGACCTCTACGCCTCGACGAAGCGGGGACGGGCCGCGACCGAGGAGCACAAGCTCCGTCTCTCGCGGCGTGTCAGCTTCGGCTGGGCGATCCTGCTGACCGGAGCGGCGCTCATCTTCATCGGGACCGGGCAGGCCGTCGTGGAGCTGGCGCTGAGCATCGCGTCGTTCACCTACGGCGGCTTCCTCGGACTCTTCTTCCTCGCGGTCCGCGGGAAGACGACCTCACGGTCCGCCGCGATCGGCTTCCTCACGGGCGTCGGCGCGATGGTCTTCGTCGTCCTCGGAACGAAGCTCGCCTGGCCTCTCTACACGCTCACCGGGAGCCTCGTGACGGTGGCCGTGGCCTGGACCGCATCGGCGGTGGAGGGGCGCGCCCGGCCCGCCTGAAACGCTCCCCGGGGAGGGAAGCCGCCCGGGAGGGACGTGCTATTTTCTCGTCGTGGTGCGGCTCGTCGTCGTTGCGCTCCTCTCGTTCTTCCTGGCCCAGGAGTCGAGCCTCGGCTCGCTCCTCGCCGGCGAGGAGTGCGCCGAGACGTGCCCCGACGACGTGCCCGGGGGCCGCTGCTCGCCCGTCTGCGTCGCGTGCTCCTGCGGGACTCGCCTGAACCCCGTCCCGCCGCGGGTCGCGCGCCTCGAGTCGCCTGCCCCGCGCGACGCCTTCGAGCTCGCGACGCCGGCCGTGGTTCCCGCCGAGGGTCACCCGGCGGAAATCGCGCACGTTCCGATCGGCACCTCTTCCTGAGGAGCCGGGCGGCCCCGGCGGTCTCGGGCGTTCCCTTTCGCCTCGCGACCGTTCCGCGTTCCGCCCTCGCCTGACCCGTTCCACCCGCAGCGCGGGCGGAGCCGTGTCCTGACCGAGGTGCCCATGAGAACCACGTGGATCCTGCTCGCCTGCTGCGGCCTGGCCGCCCGCGCGTCGGCCGTCTCTGCGCCGCTCGACCTCGGGAGCGTGAAGGCGGCGGCCTTTGAAGACGCAGGCGTTGCGCGGCTGCGGGCCGACCTCGCCGAGCGCCGCCGTCAGCTGGCCGCGGCCGGGAGCTTCGCCCGCGAGGGTCCTCTGGTCGGCGTCGAGGCCGGACCGCGCCGCCTCGAGAACGACGGGACGAAAGCGGACCTCTCGGTCGAGGCCGACGTTCCGATCCGGCTGAGGGGCGGCGCCCGGGCGGCGGCCGCGGTGCGCCTCGACGAGGCCGCGCCGGTCCTACTCGCGGCGGCCGACGCCGAAGCCGCGCGTCGCCTCGCGGAGGCGTATGCGGATGCGTGGCTCGCCGCGAGCCGGGTCGAAGCGCTCGCCGGGCAGCGGACGCTCCTCGAAGGGTGGCGCGACGCCGCACGAAAGAGGGTGGAGGCTGGCGCGGATGCGCCGTTCCAGGCGGCCCTCGTGGAAGCGGACCTCCTGCGCTCCCGTGGCGAGCTCGACCGGGCGCGGCGCGAGGCGGCGGAGGCGTGGGGGGCGCTGCGGGCCCTCGCCGACCTCCCCGAGGCGCCGCAGGAGCTCGCGAGCCCTGCGATCCCGGCGTGGCCGGGGGCGAACGAGGCGAAAGCCCGGTTCGAGGCCGGCGTCGCGAGGGCGTCGGTCGACGCGCGTCTCGCGCTCGACCTCGCGTTCGGCTCGCTCGAGAGCTCGGATCGCCTCGAGAGGTGGAGCCTCCTCGGCTCGGTGGCGAAGGAGGGGGCGGACTCCGTGGCCCGGGCCGGGCTGGCGTACCGGTTCCCGCTCCCGGGCGAGCGGACCTCGGGCGACGAGGCCTCGAAGTTCTTCCAGCTGGCCCGCCGCCGCGAGGCCGACGCCGAGCGGCGCCTCCTCGAGGCGCGCCTGGCCGGGGCCCTCGAGAGGGCCCGTGAATTCGGAGCGCTACCGGACGGACGCGCGTTCGAGGAGGCCCTCGCCGCCGTGAACCTCAGGGTCCTGGAAGGGAAGGACAGCCCCTCGGACGCCGTCCTCTCCCGCCGACAGCTCCTCGACGGGCGCCTCGGGGCCCTCGAGAGGCTGAGGGACGCCTCCCTCCTCTCCGCCGAGCTGGATGCGCTGACGAAAGGAATGACGCCGTGAAGCGACTCGACGGGCCCGTCCTCGTCCTTCTCCTTGTCCTTCTCTTGGCCCTCTCGGCCGGTTGCCGGCCGACGACCCCCGAAGCCCCCGCCGGGCATGACGACCACGACCACGAAGGAGAGTCGGCGGAGACCGCCGAAGGGGAAGCCGGCGCCGCCATTCCCCTCGACGGGGTTCGCGGCCTCAAGCTCGTCGAGGCGCCCGCGCGCCGCTCCGAAGGCGCCTGGTTCCCGGGCGAGGCGATCGGCGACGAGAACGCCCAGGCCATCCTCGCCGCACCGGTGGGGGGAATCGTCGTCGCGCCGCTCGCAGCGCCCCAGGCCCCCGTTCCCGCGGGGACGCCGCTCGTGAGCCTCGCGAGCCCGGAGCTGGCCGATCTTCGCGCGCGCTGGCTCACCGCCTCCGCGAGGCGCCTCAGGGCCGAGGCCGACCTCGGGCGCGAGGAGCGCCTCGCGGCCGGGAACGCGACGTCGGCGCGGGAGCTGGAGCTTTCGCGGAACGAGGCGGCGGCGGCGCGCGCGGAGGAAGACGCGGCGCGGATCGGGCTCGAGGCGCGCGGCGTCTCGCCCGGCTCGATTCCGGGGCCGTTCGTCGTGAAGGCCCCGGCCCGCGGCTCGGTCGTGGAGTGGAAGGTGCGCGTCGGGCAGGGGGTGGCGGCGGGGGAGGAGCTCGGGACGTTCCAGTCCGCCGGCGCGTCTCTCGTCCTCCTCGAGCTTCCGCTCCCCGGGCCGGAGTGGGCGCTCGGCGACGAGACGGACGTGCGCTCGTCGGACGGGAAGCGGTGGCGGGCCCGCGTCGCGGGCGTCCCCGCGGTCCTCGGCGCTTCGACGCGCCGCCTCTCCTACCGTCTCCGTCTCGCCGGGGGGCCGCTGCCGATCCCGGGCAAGCCGGTGGAGGTCCGCGTGCCGTTCGCGTCGGCCGTGATCCTTCCGCAGAACGCGCTCCAGCAGGTCGAGGGCTCCTGGGGGGTCTTCGTGAAGGAGGACGGGCATGCCGTCTTCCGTCCCGTGAAACGCGGCACCGAGCTGGGGGGCGACGTGATGGTCCTCGACGGAGTCGAGCCGGGCCAGACCGTCGTCACCGACGGCGCTTATCTCTTGAAAGCGGCGCTCCTGAAGAGGAAGAGCGGCGGGGACGCGCATGACCACTGAGCGCAGGGTTCTGCCGCGCCTCTTCGAGGCCGTTCTCTCGCGCGGGGGAATCGTCCTCGGCCTCGCCCTCGTGTGGCTCCTGGCGGGAGTCGTGGCGTTCGCCTCGCTGCGCCGCGACCTCTTCCCCGACCTGACCCTTCCCGGCCTCACGCTCCTCGTCCAGAGCCCCGGGCGGGCGGCGTCGGAGCTCGAGCTGACCGTCGCGCAGCCGATCGAGCAGGCGGTCGGGGGCCTGCCGGGCGTGAGGCGCGTCGTCGCCACGGTGCAGGCGGAGGTCGTTCAGGTCGTCGTCACGTTCGAGGGGGGGACGGACCCGTGGCGCGCGCGCCAGCTCGTGGCCGAGCGGCTCCAGGCGGCGGTGAACGAGTTCCCCGAGGGGACCCGGGCGCCGCTGATGACGAGCGCCGCGGGGCGCCTGCAGGAGATACAGGAGGTCGTCCTGGGTGGGCCCGACGTCGACCCGATGGTCCTGCGCGACTACACGGAGAAGGTCGTCGTCCCGCGCCTCCAGTCCGTCCCCGGCGTCTCGAGGGTGGAGCACCTCGGGGGGGAGGAGCGGCAGCTGCAGGTCTCGCTCGACCCGGAGAGGATGAGGCTTCTCGAGGTGGGCCTCGACCGCGTTCTCGAGGCGCTGGAGGGGACGGAGCAGGACTCCGCCTCCGGGGTCCTCGAGATCCAGGACAAGGGGTGGTTCGTCACCGTGGGGAGCCTCGCCGCCGGCCCGGAAGCGGTCCGCCGCCTGCCGGTCGCGACGCCGCACGGGGTCGTGACGCTCGGCGAGGTCGCGGACGTGCGCGAGGGGCCCGCATTCCGCCGCGGTCTCGCGCGCCACCAGGGGCACGAGGACGTCTCTTTGCGCGTCATCAAGCAGCCGGGGGCCGACACGATCGCCGTCTCGCGCGACGTGAAGGAGATGCTCGACGACCTCCGGGCCGGGTTGCCGGCGGGGATGGTCCTGACGCTCATGTACGACCAGGGCGAGCTCGTGACGGACGCGCTCAACGGCGTCACGAAGGCGCTCCTCCTGGGGGCCTTCTTCGTCGCGGCGGTCCTCGTCCTCCTCCTCGGGAACTTCCGCGGCGCGCTCGTCGTCCTCTCCGTCCTCCCGCTCGCCACCCTGGGCGCGGCGATCCCGCTCGCGGCCGCCGGGCTCGGTCTGAACGCGATGACGCTCGGCGGCCTCGCCATCGCCGTCGGCCTCCTCGTCGACGCCTCGGTCATCATGGTCGAGAACCTCCTCCACCGGCTCCGCGACTGCGGGACGGAGCCTCGCGCCGCGGCGTCATCGCCCGGGCGGCCGCGGAGGTGGGGGTGCCGATCGTCACGGCGGTGGCGGTCATCCTCGCGGTCTTCGTGCCGCTCCTTTCGCTCGGCGGCCTCGCGGGGCGCCTCTACGCGCCGCTCGCCGTGGCGGTCGCGTCGGCCATGACGATCAGCCTCGTCCTCAGCTTCACGCTCGTCCCGGTCCTCGTCGAGAGGCTCGTCCCCCCGGGAGCCTCCCTCGCCGAGCCGCGCGTCGTGGCGGCGATCAAGGGCGTCTACCGCCCCGCCCTGGAGTGGGCGCTTCGGCACGGTCTCCTCGTGAGGATCGTGGCCCTCGGCCTCACCGTCCCGAGCGTCTGGCTCGCGCTGCGGCTCGGGTCCGACTTCCTGCCGTCCCTCGACGAGCGGGCCCTGATGCTCCAGTCGAAGCTCCCGTCGGAAACGAGCCTCGGGGCCGTGGACGAGGCCAATTTCCGGCTCGAGGCGCGGCTGATGCAGATCCCCGGGGTCGCGACGGTCTACCGGCGGACGGGCCGGGGAGAGGTGGCCGAGGACCCGATGCCGCACACGCTGAGCGACGTCCTCGTCGTCCTCGAACGGGGGGCCGACACGAAGGCGGTCGAGCGGATCGTGGCCGGACGCGTGGAGGACCTCCCGTTCCCGGTGGAGATCACGACCCCGATGCAGATGCGCATCGCGGAGGGGATCGGCGGCACGCCGGCCGACGTCCAGGTGAAGCTCTTCCACCCCGATCTCGGCCTCCTCGAGGCGGCCCTCCCGCGTCTGCAGGAGCGGCTCTCTCGCCTCCCGGGCGTCGCCTCCGTCAGTCCCGACACGGGCGGGCCCCTCCCGAGGTGGAACGTCGTCCCCGACGACGACGCCCTCCGCCGGCTCGGGGTGCCGAGACGGCTCGTGGCGCAGACGCTCGCCGCCGCGCTCCAGGGCGTGGAGGCGGGCGTGCGCCACGACGGCCCGCAGAGGATCGAGCGGGTCGTCCGCTTTCCGAACGACGGGCGGACGAGCCCGGAGATCCTGCGCCGGCTGCCCGTCGTCGTCGAAGGGGGGCGGGTCTTCGAGCTGGGCCAGCTGGCGGTCTTCTCGGAGGAGTCGACGCCGAGCGTCCTCCGGCGCGAATCAGGCCAGCGCCGCCTCGCCCTCAACGTCCGCGCCGGGGGCGACCTCGGCGGGACGGCGCGGCGCGTGGCAGAGGCGGTGGGGAAGGCGGATCTCCCGAAGGGGACGATCGTCAGGTACGGCGGGAAAATCGAGGAGGCGCGCGAGACGCAGCGGCGGCTCGCCGTCGCCATCGCGGTGGCGCTCGCGCTCGTCGTGGGCCTCCTCTACCTCGCGCTCGGGCGGCTCAGGGAGGTCCTCGTCGTCCTCGCGACGCTCCCCGACGCCTTCGCGGGCGGCCTCCTCGCCCTCTGGCTCGCGGGGGAGACCTGGAACATCAGCTCGATCGTCGGCGTCATTGGCCTCTTCGGAGTCGCCGTCCAGAACAGCCTCGTCCTCATCACGCAGACGAAGTCGCTCGTGGCGGGCGGCGTCCCGTTCCTCGCGGCGCTGCGCGAGGCGTCGCTCGGGCGCGTGCGGCCGAAGCTGATGACGGCCGGCGCGGCGATCCTGGGCCTCCTCCCGATGCTCTTCGGCATCGCGGGGAGCGAGCTGGAGCGGCCGCTGGCGATCGTCATGGTGGGAGGCCTCGTGACCTCCACCCTCTTCACGCTCCTCGCCCTTCCGAGCTTCTACGCGTGGGTGGGAAGGCCTGTGGAGGAGAGGGTGTGAGCGGGGAGGCGGCTAAAGGGGCGAGAGGTGCGCAGGCGGCCGAAAGAAGCTCTCAGCCGCCGATGGACGCCATCGTGGAACCGATGGTCATGGCGATCGGAGGCTGCTTGCCTGCGACGTAGTCCCTTGCTGCATCCTCCACCTCGGCCTCCGCAAGCTCGCCCCTCCGGAGAAGGTCGACGAGCGGGAAGGCCATGTCGTCCATGAGGCAGCGGCGCAGGCGCCCGCGTGCGTCGAGCCGCAGGCGGTCGCAGTCGTCGCAGAAGGAGTGGCTGACGGGGTCGATCCAGCCGGCCTCGACCTCGAGCCCCCTCCAGGCGATCGCGGTCCGCCGGGCCGGCGCGTTGGGGCGCGCGGGAAGGGGGGTGATCCGCGCCCCCTCGGCCGCGAGCCACTCGCGCACCGCGGCGCCGGTGACCCGCTCGGCGATCGCCCAGGCGGCCTCGGTGCCGGTGTGCATCAGCTCGATGAAGCGGATCTCGACGCCCTTCGCGGCGGCGAGGGCGAGGAGGCCGGGGACGTCCTCCCGGAAGGAGCTGCCACGCAGGACGGAGTTGATCTTCAGGGGCACGAGGCCCGCCTCGAGGGCGGCGTCGATTCCCTCGAGGACCTCCTCGACGCGGCCGCCCCGGGTCAGCTCGCGGAAGCGGGCGGGGTCGAGCGTGTCGAGGGAGACGTTGACGCGCGCGAGGCCGGCCGCGGCGAGCTCGCGGGCCGCCGGGGCGAGGCGCGTCCCGTTCGTCGTCATGGAGACCTCGCGGACCCCCGGGATCGCGGCGACCTTCGCGACGAAAGCCGGTACGCCGCCTCGAACCAGCGGCTCGCCCCCCGTCACCTTGATCCGGTCCACGCCGTACCTCGACGCGAGCCACGCGACTGCCGAGGCCAGCTCCGACAGCGACGGGATCTCGCCGCGCGGAAGGAGCGGGACCCCCGCCTCCGGCATGCAGTAGGCGCAGCGGAGGTTGCAGCGGTCGGTCACGGAGACGCGCAGGGTCGCGGCTCCGGCGGCGCGGTGCATCGAGCGATCTCCTTTCCAACCGGGAGGCCGTCCCGTTTCCGGAGGCGACCCTCGGGGCTCCGGGCTCCCTCGGGGAGTCCTGCCCGCCGCTCCTGGTCCCTTGGGGGAGCCCCTTTAGGGGCCAGGAGTCGAAGACCAGGGGAGTCTATCGCGTCGGGTGATACGTTGCGAAGAGATGACCGCCGAGCCGAAGACGGAGTCGCAGGACGAACGCGCGATGGCAATCCTCTGGCGGTACCTGCGCCCGCACCGGGGCCTCGTGGCGCTCACGCTTCTCCTTGCTGGCGTGGCCCAGATCCTGACGCTCGTCGACCCTCTCATCTTCGGCCGGATCGTCGACCAGTACGCCCTGAATCCCGGTGGCCGTCCCGAGACCGAGCTGGTTCGAGGTGCGCTCGGCTGGCTCCTCGTCGCCGCGGCCGTGGCCCTCGCCGCCCGCCTCGCATCGGCCCTGCAGGAATATGCCCTTCGGCTCCTGGTGCAGTCGATCGGGATGGAGATGTTCAACGACGGCCTGCGCCGGACGCTCCGGCTCTCGTTCCAGGAGATGGAGGACCGGTCGAGCGGCGAGACGATGGCCCTCCTCTCGAAGGTGAGGACCGACACCGAGCGATTCGTGAACGCCTCGGTGACGATCCTCTACTCCTCCCTCGTCGGCATCGGTTTCCTCGTCTGGTACGGCGTCACCCGGCACTGGCTCCTGATCCCGGCGTTCGGGATCGGGGTCCTCCTGCTCGGCTCCCTCACGGGCCTCCTGAGCCGGAAGATCAAGACGGTCCAGCGGCAGGTGGTGCGCGAGACGCGGCGTATGGCGGGAGCCATCACCGAATCGCTCCGGAACATCGAGCTCGTGAAGAGCCTCGGGCTGACCCGCGCGGAGATCGGGCGCCTCTCCGGCTACACGAAGCGGATCTTCGACCTCGAGATGGCGAAGGTGAAGAAGGTGAGGGGCCTCGCCTTCCTGCAGGGGACGATCATCAACGTCCTCCGGCAGTCGATCCTCTTCATCCTGCTCTGGCTCATCTTCCGCAGGGCCCTCTCGCCCGGCGAGCTCATCGCCTTCCAGTTCATCCTCAACACGATCTTCGGACCGCTCCAGCAGCTCGGGAACGTCCTCCTGAACCATCGGGAGGCGGAAGCCTCCCTGCTCGCGTTCGGGGAGCTCATGGCGACGCCGGTCGAGCAGCGTCCGGAGGAGCCCGTCGACGTCGGGGAGATCGGGAGCCTGCGCTTCGAGGACGTCTCCTTCCGGTACAGGGGAGCGGCGGAGGACGCGCTCGACCACATCAGCTTCTCCGCGAAGCTGGGCGACACGATCGCCTTCGTCGGCCCCTCGGGCTCGGGCAAGTCGAGCCTCGTGAAGCTCCTCGTCGGGCTCTACGCCCCGACCGGCGGCGTCATCACGATCGACGACGTCCCGACGAACGAGCTGCGCTACAACCGCGTGAGGCGCCAGATCGGCTTCGTCACCCAGGACCCGCAGCTCTTCTCGGGGACGATCCGCGAGAACCTCCAGCTCGTGAAGCCCGACGCCACCGACGAGGAGATGCTCGAGGCGCTCCGGCAGGCCTCGGCCGGAGCGCTCCTCGAGCGCTCTGGCGAGGGGCTCGAAACACGTCTCGGCGAATCGGGACTGAGGGTCTCGGGCGGCGAGCGGCAGCGCATCTCCATCGCCCGCGCGCTCCTGCGCCACCCGCGCCTCCTCATCTTCGACGAGGCGACCTCGGCGCTCGACTCGATCACCGAGCGGGAGATCACGGCCTCGGTGCGCGAGCTCTCGGGCAGCCGCCGGCACATGGTCCTCCTGATCGCCCACCGGTTGAGCACGATCGCGCACGCGGAGACGATCTACGTCCTCGAGCGCGGGCGCATCGTCGAGACGGGGAGCCACGACGAGCTCGTGGAACGGCGGGGCCTCTACTACGCCATGTGGCGTCAGCAGATCGGCGAGCGGGAACCGTGGGCGATGCCGAAGGCAACGGCCTCCGTGTCGGAGGAGGCCGCGGTTCTCGACGAAGCACTGGCGCCGGAAGCCTGAATCAGGAGCGCTGGCCGGACGAACGAGACCGGCTTCGGCCTGTTAGCGGAAGTAGCCGTTGACGTCGAGGATCAGGTCCACGGTGCCGGTCTCCTGACGATCGAGGACTGACAGGACTCCGCCGACGAGACCCATCGTCACGCTGCTCGCTCGCGTTCTCCCGGTCGCGAACGACACGACGCCCGTGTCCGGTGCCGGGCCCGTTCCCGGGAAGAGTGTGAGCGAGCCTGCGTCCGTCGGCGCGGTGACCGTCACGTTCAGCGCGACCGCCGCTGCGTCGGCCGGGACACCGCACGTTCCGCCGACTGTGAAAGAGCGCGAAGCGCCCGCTTCGAGTGCGGGAGCGCCGTAGTGGCCAGCCGGGTTGCGCGTGTCGGCGATGCGGCAGGGGCTCACTGGGAAGAAACCCGCGGCCGCCTTCTGGAGGAAGGTGGCAGAGACCATCGTCGATTCGTTCATCGTGACGACACAGGATTCCGTCCCGGAGCATCCTCCGCCCACCCACCCGGCGAAACGAGAGTTCGGTCCCGGATATGCGAACAGCGTGACCGAGGTTCCGGGCCCGTAGAGCGCCGAGCAGGAGGTCCCGCAGGAGATTTCGTAGCCGGGGCTGCCCGAGCTGACCCGGTCGGCACTCGAGCCGTTCCGGACGACCACCAGCCGGTGATAGAGACCGACGAGGATCGTCTTCTCCCGGGATGTGGCGCAGTCGCCCTTTTGAACGACGACGGCGAGGACGACGCTCGACTCTCCGGCGGTAGCTGAGATCGTGACCGCCGGGGTTCCCTGGCCGCCGTCGATCGTCCCCCCGGTGATCGTCCACTCGTAAGTGAACCCGTCGCCGGCATTGGCCACGGAAGCGGAGTGTGAGCCACTCCCCTCGAGAATCCAGTCCGGCGCGGTGATCGTCGCCGAGGGGGGCGAACAGGCCGGGGGCTCGTAGGCCCAGAGGTCGGCGAGCCGCCCGGCGACTCCGGCGGAGTCGGCGCCGAACCCATTCATGATCCAGAAGTTTCCGTCATTGCCTTTCCAGGCGAACGCGGTGTCCCGCGCCCCCGGGGAGTTCCCGGCGGCGGGCGTTCCGGCGACGCCGTAGACGCCAGAGGCATTCGCTGCGTCCGAGCCGCTCATCCAGGTCCAGTTCACTCCGTCCCACCGCCAGAGGTCGTTCAGGTAGACGCCGGCCCCGAAGGATCGGCTGCCCCCGAAGAGCCAGAAGTGGCCTCTTGCGTCGGCCCAGGATGCGCCCCAGGCGCGAGCCCCCGGCCGATTCCCCGGCGCCGCCACTCCCTTCTCGCCATAAACCCCGTTCGCGAAGTAGGTCCCGGTTCCACTCATTCGGGTCCAGTAGGTTCCGTCCCATCGCCAGAGATCGTCCATCAACCAGTAGTCCCCGCTCGCGCCGCCGTGAACCCAGGCCGTTCCGTCCGGGGCCGCCGATCCGATGGCGCCGGTTCGCGCTGCTGGGGTGTTCGTTGCGGACGGCTCACCGAGGACTCCTCCTGAGCCGGAATCGTCTGTGTCGTTCGACCCGTGCATCCAGGTCCAGTTCGTTCCGTCCCATCGCCAGAGGTCGTTCAGGTCTCCGAACCATCCTCCGGCCATGCCGTACCCTCCGAAGAGCCAGAAGTTGCCTGTCGCGTCAGCCCAGGCGGTGAGCTCGCTTCTGCTTCCCGGCACGTTCGACGGAGCGGGGACGCCCTTCGTCCCATAGATCCCCTGTTTCCAGGGAGAGAGGCTTCCGCTCACCCAGGTCCAGTTCGTGCCGTCCCATCGCCACAGATCGTTGAGGAGACCGTCGTCATAGACGTCGGGGGTGCGGCCGCCGAAGAGCCAGAGATTTCCGGCAGAGTCTGCCCAGGAAACGCCCCAGGCCCTCGCGCCGGGAACGTTTTCCGCGGCGGGAATTCCCTTCGTTCCTGAGATCGCCGGCTGGTCCTCCAGGTTCGTCCCGCTCATCCAGGTCCAGCTGGAGCCGTCCCATCGCCACAGATCATTCAGGTAGCCCAGCCCTGCCGCCGAATAGCCGTGGCCCCCAAAGAGCCAGGTCTCCCCGTTCGCGGTAAGCCACGTGACCGCCCCCCTCCGGGCACCAGGATGGCTGGTTGGGCTCGCGAGCCCCTTCGTCCCGTAGACCCCGACGAGAGTCGCTCCGTTCGTGCCGGAGAGCCACGCCCACTCGGAGCCGTTCCATCGCCAGAAGTCGTTCAAGGCGCCGATGCTGCCCGTCGACGACGCTCCGTCGCCACCGAAGACGTAGACGCCTCCCAAGGCGTCTCGCGCGGCACTCGCTCCGTTGCGAGCACCTGGCTCGTTCCCCGCGGCCGGCACCCCTCTAACGCCATAGCTCCCGGTCTGATTCGGTGTGCTCGTTCCTCCGACCCAGACCCAGCCGGCGCCATTCCACATCCAGAGGTCGCTCAGAGACGCCCAGGAGTTCGATGTCGGGCTGTAAAAGCCCCCGAGGAGAAAGAATCTCCCGGTCCCGTCCATCCAGGCAACCGAGCCTTCCCTGGCCCCGGGGACGTTCTCCGGCGCCGGAACACCCCTCGTGCCGTAGACCCCCGGTTGGTTCGGGACGTCCGAGCCGTTCACCCAGATCCACTCGGCACCGTCCCACCTCCAAAGGTCGTTGAGGTAGCCGCTTCCCGATACCGATTGGCCGTAACCGCCGAAGAGCAGAATCGTCCCGTCCGGGCCGACGTTCGCCGAAGCGTTGCGGCGGCCGCCCGGGACGTTCGCCGGATTCGCGATCCCCTTCGTTCCGTAGACGCCGGGCTGGTTTACGCCGCTCGACCCGCCCATCCAGCTCCAGGCTGAGCCGTTCCACTTCCAGAGGTCATTGAGCAACCCAGAGCTGTACTGGCTCATTCCGTAGCCGTTGCCGCCGAAGAGCCAGAAGCTCCCGTCACCGCCGCTCCAATGGGTCGCGCCGTAGCGGGCTCCCGGGCAGTTCTCCGGGGCCGCGACGCCCAGCGTTCCGTAGACGCCCTGTCGGCTGCCGACGATCGGCCCGCTCACCCACGTCCAGTCGGAGCCGTCCCATTTCCAGAGATCGCTCAGGCTGACGTTGTACGACGACGCCGAATCGCGTCCGTGCCCTCCGAAGAGCCAGAGGTTTCCGGCGGAGTCGATCCAGGAGACCGCGTCAGATCGGGCACCCGGCTCATTCCCCGGCGCGGCGACCCCCTTCTCGCCGTAGGTGCCGCGACGTCCGTAGGTGTCCGACCCGCTGACCCACGTCCAGCTCGCCCCATCCCACTTCCAGAGGTCGTTCAGAGTGCCCAGAAGCGCGTGCCTGGCAAAACCCCGGCCCCCGAAAAGCCAGAAGTTCCCGCTCGTGTCAACCCACGTCGCGGCACCGGACCTGGCGCCCGGCACGTTTTCCGGCGCCGTAACGCCCTTTGTCCCGTAGACGCCGACGCGCTCGACTTCTGCGATGCGGTCCGGACCACCGGCCCAGGTCCACTGCCCTGGGCTCGTCGCAACGGTGTTGCCCTTCAGCGAGAGCGAGCCGGCCGAGGCCCGCGGGACTGCGCCCAGGTCGGCGGCGACCGCCAGGGAACAAAGGACTGCGGCGAGAAGCGTCATCACTGGGCGGTACATCTCTTCAGTGTGGCACACGCTCGAAGAGTGCAACCCGCGATCGAATCTGGGGCTGACCCGCGCGGCAGCCTCGGCCCTCGACGAGGCCCTGGTGTCCTGAGCCGTCCGTTCTCGGGCCTATACTTTCCGTTGTGCGCTTCGAGGAGGCGCGCCCCGCACCCGGAAGGGAGTCGACACGACGTGAACGACGATCCTGCCGCAGCGCGCCCGAAGGACGAGGCGGCCGAGCCGGAGAGCCACGGGCTCGCGCTCCTGCTGGCGGCGTTCCGCGCCCTGCCGGATCCCGTCTGGCTGAAGGACCCCGGCGGCGTACACCTCGCCTGCAACGCCCGGTACGAGCAGCTCTGCGGAGTCCCCGCGTCCGAGATCCTCGGGAGGACGGACGATGCCTTCGTCTCCTCCGAGCGCGCCGAGAGGTTCCGCCGGCAGGACGCCGAAGTCCTCGCTGCGGGCAAGCCCATCGCGTTCGAGAACGTCGTGTATTACCCCGAGGACGGGCACGCCGAGGTCGTCGAGGTCCTGAAGACTCCGCTGATCGACGGCGAGGGCCGGCTCGTGGGCGTCCTCGGCGTCGCGCGGAACATCTCGGAACGGAAAGCCTCCGAGGCGACCCTGGAGCTTCACAACCGCGTTCTCGGCATGATCGCCACCGGGGCGCCACTCGAAGGCACGCTCGACGCCATCGCCCGCGGTATCGAGGAGCAGGCGCCGGGGACGCGCGCATCGATCCTCCTCCTCGACCCCGACCACGAGCACCTGCACCCGCAGGACGGCTCCGCCTGGTCGACGCCGATCCTGGCCGGGAGCGGCGAGGTCCTCGGGACGTTCGCTCTCCACGTCCCGGAGCCGGGTCGACCCGCGGCGCACGACCAGCGTCTCGTCGACCTCGCAACGCACGCCGCGTCGATCGCCATCTCGCGGAGCCGCGAGGTGGAGGCCCTTCGGAAGAGCGAGGCCCGCTACCGGCTGCTCGCCGAGAACGCGACGGACGTCGTCTGGCTCTACGATCTCGACGCGGACCGTTTCGTCTACGTGAGCCCCTCCGCCAACAGGCTCGGAGGCCGTCGGGACGGGAGGGCGTCGAGCTTCTCGATGCGCGATCTCCTCACGGACGACTCCTGGCGAAAGGTGGAGGCCCTCCTGCGCTCGCGACGCGCCGCTTTCGAAGCCGGAGACGCGTCGGCCCGCTCCGCCGTGATCGAGCTCGACGAGATCTGGCCGGACGGCAGCGTGAGGCCCGTGGAGGTCGCCGCGTCGTTCGTCACCGACCCCCAGGGACGCGTGAGGCAACTGCAGGGGGTGACGCGCGACCTGAGCGATCGGCGGCGCTCGGAGGAGGCGAAGCTGAAGCTGCAGGCGCAGCTTCAACAGTCGCGCCGGATCGACTCCGTGGTCCGCCTGGCGGGGGGCATCGCCCACGACTTCAACAACATGCTCGCCGTGATCCAGGGCTACGCGGCCCTGGCGCTCGAGCAGGTCGATCCGTCGCATCCCGCCAGCGAAGGCCTACGCGAGATCCGGACGGCTGCCCGAAGGGCCGCCGGTTCCGTCCGGCAGCTCCTGGCGTTCGCCCAGAAGCAGCCCGCCGCGCCCCGCCCCGTCGACCTGAACGCCGCGCTCGGGCAGCTGCGGCCCCTGCTCACGTCCTTCGCCAGCAGTGGCGTCGCGCTGTCGTTCCGGCCGGGGGAGGGGATCTGGCCCGTGCGGATCGACCCGGTCCAGCTCGACGAGGTCCTCGAGGCGCTTCTTTCAAACGCACGAGACGCCGTCGGCAATCGCGGGACCATCGTCGTGGAGACGGCGAACCGGGTTCTCGACGCCGGGTACTGTGCGGTGCGGCCGGGGTCCCTCCCGGGAGATCACGCGATGCTCGCCGTTCACGACGACGGCTGCGGCATGGACAGGGCCGTACTCGACCGCGTGTTCGAGCCCTTCTTCACGACCAAGACGGCCGGGAGCGGCCCGGGCCTCGGCCTTCCCACGGTCTACGGCATCGTGAAGCAGAACGGCGGGTACATCGACGTCGAAAGTGCACCGGGAGAGGGGACTCACGTCCGCATCTTCCTGCCACGGCTCGTCGGAGCTCCCGCGGACGGCAAGACCGGGGGCACCGCCGGCGGCGAGCCGGACGCCGTCAAGGCCCAGGCCGCGGGAGAGACCATTCTTCTCGTCGAGGACGAACCGGCCCTCCTCAGGCTCTCCTCCGCGATGCTTCAACGCCTGGGATATACGGTGCTCGCGGCAGGCGGTCCGGAATCGGCGCTGAGGATGGCGGCGGAGCACCGTGGCGCGATCCACGTCCTCTTGACCGACGTCGTCATGCCCGGGATGAACGGCAGGGAGCTCTCGGAGCGCATCCTCGAGACGCGTCCCGGAATAGGCCGCCTCTTCGTCTCGGGACACGCGGCGGAGGTCGTGACGGGGAAGGGGATGATCGGCGAGGGGGTGCGGCTGCTCTCGAAACCGTTCTCGTCGGACGAACTGGCGGTAGCGGTGCGCGAGGCCCTCGACGCGGGCCGCGCGCACAGGGCCGAGGTCCCGGCCCGAACGGAGGCGCCGCCGCGGGTGCGGGTCCTCTACGTGGACGACGAAGACGCCCTCGTCGAGCTGATGAAGAGGGCCCTGGGCCGGCTCGGGTTCGCCGTCACGGCGAGCTCCGATCCGTTGGCTGCACTCGCGGCATTCGGGGCCGAGCCCGGTTCCTTCGACGTCGTCGTGAGCGACCTGTCGATGCCTCGGATGTCGGGTCTCGAGCTGGCCCGCCGGGTGCTCGTGATCCGTCCCGACGTCCCCGTGGTCCTCACCTCCGGCTACGTCTCGTCCGTCGACGAGGCCGCCGCGCTCGCCGTCGGCGCGAAGGCGCTGATCCTCAAGCCGGGCACTACCGAGGACCTGGGAGCAGCGCTCGACGCCTGCATCAGAGGCGTTCTCCGGGAGAAGTGAAACGGTCGTCGGTCGGAAGAGCTCCGGACACTGGGGGCTCCGGATCGTTCGTCCCTATCTGGACGGGACCGCCCCTCCCGCGGGCCACGTCGTGTCGCCGAATCGCTTGAGGGTCATCTCCATGAAGCGGACGGGGTCCTTCCCGGGGACGACCCGGTCCCCGACCTCGTGCCAGGTGCCGTCCTTGACCGTGGCCGTGTAGCGGATGGTCATCGGCCCCGCCGGGATCTCCCATGCGAACCCCTCGGGGAGAAGGGTCAGCACGTAATCTCCGGACATTCCCATCGCGTACGACCGGAGCGAGTAGGCACGCGTCGCCGGGCTGTAGGAGATGACGCCGAACGCATTGAACGCGACCTTGCCGTCGGCCTCGTAGCCCAGCCCCTCGACGACCTTGACGGCGCCGTCGAGGAACGGGCCGACGCGCTCCGTCTGAGTGACCGTGTGCTTCTCGCCGGAAGGAGAGATCGTCCAGGCGGGGCCCCTCCAGAGGCCGTCCAGGAACGAGAGCTTCGCGAGGGCCTCCTTCTGGGCAGCGACGGTGACGGCCGGATCGGGGCGCCCCTGCGCGTCGGCGGCCGAGGGGAGGCCTGCAATTGAGAGGGCGAGGACCGCGGCGAGAGATCGGTGAATCATCCTGGTCTCCTTGTCTTTGGCGGAAGTCTGCCTCAGGAGGGGCCGGATCCGGAAAGCGGTCTGAGGCCGGCACGAGGAGCCGGTCCACCCCCGCCTCACGTCCCAGCTTCACGACGTTCCGTGCACGGGGCGCCCGCCCAGGTCAGTTCCCCGAGAGCCCCAGTTCCCGTGCAACGAGCGCCGGGAGGACGTCGCGGATCTCGTCGCGGACGCGGCGGAAGAGGGGGAGCGCGTCGTCCCCCTCGCCCGCGTGGGCCGGGTCCTCGAACGCGTGGTGGACCGTCTTCTTCGCGCCCGGAAAAAGGGGGCAGGCTTCGTGGGCCGAATCGCAGACCGTGACGACGAGGTCGAAGGAGATCCCCCTCAGGCTTTCGACGCCCTTGCTCGTGTGGGACGAGAGGTCTACGCCGGACTCGCCCATCACCTGGATCGCGCGCGGGTGGACGAAAGACGGCTTGGTCCCTGCGGAGTGGACCTCGACGCGATCGCCGAGAAGGCGGCGCACCCACCCCTCTCCCATCTGGGAGCGGCAGGAGTTGCCCGTGCAGAGGACCAGGACGCGAGGCGTCGTCATGCCACGGCCTTTTCCCCTGCCGCCGAGGGCACGAAGTACCGCCGCTGGAACCAGAACGCGACGTTGACGAGACCGATCATCACCGGCACCTCGACGAGCGGACCGATGACGGCCGCGAAAGCGGCTCCGGAATTGATCCCGAAGACCGCGACGGCGACGGCGATCGCCAGCTCGAAGTTGTTGCTCGCCGCCGTGAACGCGAGAGTCGTCGTCTTGCTGTAGTCGGCGCCGATCCTCCTGCCCATCCAGAACGAGACGACGAACATCAGGACGAAGTAGACGACGAGCGGAATGGCGATCCTCACGACGTCCATCGGGATCGAGACGATGAGCTTCCCCTTGAGGCTGAACATCACGACGATCGTGAAGAGGAGCGCGACGAGCGTGATCGGGCTGATGGCCGGGACGAAGCGCCGGTGGTACCACTCCTTCCCCTTCAGCTTCACGCCGACGAGCCGCGTGAGCGCGCCCGCGATGAACGGGATCCCGAGGTAGATGAAGACGCTCTTCGCGATCTCCGCCATGCTCACCTCGACGAGGCTCCCTTTCAGGCCGAAGAGCGGAGGCAGGACGGTGATGAAGAACCAGGCGTAGACGCTGTAGAAGAGAACTTGAAAGACACTGTTAAACGCGACGAGGCCCGCGGCGTACTCCGTGTCGCCTTTCGCGAGCTCGTTCCAGACGATGACCATGGCAATGCAGCGGGCGAGGCCGATCATGATGAGGCCGGCCATGTACTCCGGGTAGCCGCGCAGGAAGACGATCGCGAGGACGAACATGAGGATGGGCCCGACGATCCAGTTCTGGAACAGGGAGAGGGCGACGACCTTCCGGTCGCGGAAGACGTCGCCCATGTCCTCGTACCTCACCTTCGCGAAGGGGGGGTACATCATCAGGATGAGCCCGATGGCGATCGGGATGTTCGTCGTCCCGACCTGGAACGAGTTGACGAACGACTCGACCCCGGGGACGAAGGCTCCGGCGAGGACCCCGGCGGCCATCGCCGCGAAGATCCAGAACGTCAGCCACCGGTCGAGAAACGAAAGCCTCTTTCCGACGCCATCGGGCATGGTCTCTGCCTCCTGAACGAATCCGAACTCGGGATGCGGCGGGGGAGGGCGGTCCTCAGCCCCGCGCGGGTTTCGTCGCGCGGACGAACGCGCTCCGGAACTTGCCGTCGACTTCCGGCCCGAGGGCGTCCACGTCGATCCCGGCCGATTCGAGGAATTCGCGTGCGTCGTCGACCCGGTAGATTCGCGTCGGCTCGACGGTCACGTCCGTGAAGCCCGCGGCCGTCAGCTTCGCGACGTACTCGTCCTCGTCGAGGGCCCCGGCGATGCACCCGATCCAGAGCTCGACGCTCTTCTTGACGGGCGCGGGAATCTCCCCCTTCGTCACGACGTCCGAGACGGCGAACCGGCCGCCCGGCTTCAGGACGCGGAAGGCCTCGCGGAGGACCCGGTCCTTGTCGGCGGCGAGGTTGATGACGCAGTTGGAGATGATCACGTCGACGGAGCCGTCGGGGAGCGGGATCTCCTCCATCGTCCCCTTCAGGAACTCGACGTTCGTCGCGCCCGCCTTCTTCTGGTTCTCGCGGGCCAGGGCGAGCATCTCGTCGGTCATGTCGAGGCCGTAGGCCTTGCCGGTCGGGCCGACCCGCTTTGCGGAGAGGAGGACGTCGATGCCACCGCCGGAGCCGAGGTCGAGGACGACCTGCCCCTCCTCGAGCTTCGTGAGGGCCGTGGGGTTGCCGCAACCGAGCGAGGCCTGGACGGCGGCGGTCGGGAGGAGCGCCGTCTCGTGGTCGGCATAGAGGTTCGAGGTGATCGGGTCGCCGGAGAGGCCGGAGGCCGAGGGGGCCGTGCCGCAGCAGGCCGACGGCGCCGGCCCGCAGCAGGAGGCGCGCCCCTCCTTTACCTGCAGGGCGGCCTTCCCGTACTTCTCTCTCACGATGTCGCGGATCTCGTTGTCGTTCATGGTGTGCTCCCTTCTATCAAGAATTCTCGATACGTAGAAGAAAAAAAGGGGTTTCAAGGGCGGCAGCAGGTCGCGGCCGACGCCTTTGCGGCCTCCGCGAGCTCGTCGAGCGCCAGCCGGATCTCGTCGACCGCCTCGGGAACGAGGGAATAGTGGATCCAGCGCCCTTCGCGCCGGTCCTTCACGAGGCCGGCGTCCTTGAGGGTCTTCATGTGGAACGAGAGTCGGGACTGCTGGGCGACGAGGAGCCCCGTCAGGTTGCAGACGCACTGCTCGCCGTTCTTGAGGGCCGAGAGGATCCGGAGGCGGGTCGGGTCGGAGAGGGCGTGGAAGAGGTCGGCGAGATGCTCCGCCCGGTCCGGCTTGGCGGAAGGGTGGGCGGGCCGGGCCGGGCCGGGGCGGAAAGTGGGAACGCTCACGCGATTAAATATATTGAGAATTCTTGATATGTCAAGGGGCCCGACGCAAGTCCGCCGGTTCCAGCCCCTCTTGCCAGGCTGCGTCACAGAACGCGTCTCAATTAAGATCCATCCAAGAGAGCGGACATGCAGGAGGGCCCATCGTGTTTTCGCGTTGCAAGATTCAGCTTCTTCAGAAGAGCCGGCATGGAGCAAACACCCCCCCTGACATGGTGGGCATCGCGCTGCTGAAGCCGTTGGTCGGCGGTAGCGGAAGGCACTTTCAGTCGCAGGCGGAATTGATCACTACCTTCGGGGCGGGATACAACTACTCCGGGACCTGGAGGCCGCTGGACAAGTCCGCGACGATCGGGACTGGCGCCAACCACGACGACAAGACCCATTTCTGGAGGTTCTCGATCGTCCGGCGTGAGCTGGAGCTGGTCGAGAGGGAGACGTGGTCCGGGACTGGTGATTACGGGAGTCGCAACGAGCAAGTACGCCTGATCGCCGTCCTCCGGCAGGCCCAGCTCACCCCGCGGGGAGTGGAGCCCGTTGGAGACCGGACGGAAGGCCCGGGAGAACTCGTTTATGACGACAGAAACGCCCTGAGGCGGGGTCCGATCTCCTGGGAGTACATCCCCAACTACTGAGCCCGTTGCCCGGAGCCTGCTGCCGAGACCGATCCGTCGAGCTCGTCGGGGCGATCGCAGACAAGGTCTCGTTGCCGGGAGTGATGCAGGCGCGGGACCCTGGGACGACATCGGACGGGTGAGAGGGTGGAGTTCCGGTGGCCTGCCCGTCAGCCCAGGAAGACGAACCGCACCGAGAGGTAGATCCCCACCGCGACGAAGACGACGCCGGTGATTCGGCGCGCCCAGACCTCGAACGCCCCGATCTTTTTCATCGCCGCGGCGAGCGCCTTGGTCCCGCCGGTCGCGACGAGCGCGAGAATCGCGACCGGGAGCGCCGTGCCGAAGCCGTAGACGACCGGGAGGACGACCTTCGACCCGTGCTGGAGGGCGAGCGGCACGAGGCTGCCGAAGAAGAGGGCGGCCGAGACGGGGCAGAAGGAGAGGGCGAAGAGGGCGCCGAGGAGCGCCGCGCCCCACGCGCCCCCGTCTGCCGCCTTCTTCCGCAGGTCGTCGCTTCCCGCGGTCGTGGAGACACCGATCCGGATGAGGTCGAGGACGTACATCCCCACGAGGACGAGCAGCGGACCCAGGAGCTTGTTCATGTACCGCTGCAGGAACTGCGAGAGGCCGGGAACCGACAGGAGGCCGAGGACCACCACGGTGCTGACCGCGGCATAGGCGAGCGCGCGGCCGAGGGAGTACGTGAAGGCCGAGAGGAGGACGAGCCGGGGCCTGTTGGCGCGCCTCGCCAGGTACGAGACGGCCGCGATGTTCGTCGCGAGCGGGCAGGGGCTGATCGACGTCAGGACGCCGAGCCAGAGGGCCGTCGCGATCGCCGGGGCCAGCTCGGGCGTCACGCCTTCTCCAGGTACGACCGGACCTCCCGCTCGACGTACTCCTGGAACGCGTCGGGGCTTCCGAGCAGCTGCCAGACCTGGTCGAGGTTCTTCCAGCGGACTTCCTTGCCGTCCTTCACCTCCGAGACCACGACCGACTTCGTGTAGAGCCTGTAGTCCTTCACGTAGTGGGCGTTCGTGGGCTCGTCGGTGTTCACGAGCCTCCAGACGACCGCCTTCCCGGAGATCGGCCCGGCGAAGTGCACCGTCATCGTCGCGTTCGTCAGCTCCTCGATCTTCAGGCACGACAGGCAGCGAGCGGTCGTGTGGAAGTACGTGACGACGACCGTCGAGGAGGGGGCAGCCGACGGCGGTACTGCGTCCGTGGCCTCCACCGCAGCGACGGCCCGCGCGTGGCGCGTCTCCTTCACGGCGAGGGTGACAACCGTGACGACGACGAAGGCGAGGAGAGCTCCGGTGACGAGGTGCTTGTTTTCGATGCTCATGACGCGAACGCTCCGAAGACGAGACCGGTGGCGGTGGACATGACGACGACGAGGCTGACGTAGACGATCGTCTTCTTCGTGCCGAGGTACGAGTTGGATGACGATCATGCTCGGGAGGGAGAGGGCCGGACCGGCGAGGAGGAGCGAGAGGGCCGGCCCCTTCCCCATGCCGGAACCCAGGAGCCCCTGGAGGATCGGGATCTCGGTGAGCGTCGCGAAGTACATCAGGGCCCCGGCGACGGAGGCGAAGAGGTTCGCGGCGAGGGAGTTTCCCCCGACCGCCCCGGCGACCCACGCGTCGGGGATCAGCCCGGAGTCGTGCCCGGGGCGGCCCATGAGCCACCCGGCGACGAGAACGCCGCCGAGGAGGAGCGGGAGGATCTGCTTGGCGAACTCCCAGGTCCCGAGGACCCAGAGCCGCAGCTCTTCCCGGTCGTACCAGCGCAGCATCATGAAGATGAGGGCCGCGAGGGCCGCGCCGGTCAGTATCCAGTGGACCTCGTAGACCGCCGCGAAGAAGCCGACGGCCCTGTTCGATGCGCCCCAGTTCGCGAAGACGAGGATCGCAATCATCGAGCCGAGGAAGGAAGCGTCCTGCCACACCTCGCGCGTCCGTCCGCTCGCCGCGGTGCCGGCCGCCGCGAACGGATCGGGGCCGTTCTTCACCCGCTCGGCCTCCTCCTTCCGGAAGATCGCGGCCATGAGGAGCCCGATGACGACGGCGAAGACCACGGCCCCGATCGCGCGGGCGAGGCCCAGCTGGAGGCCGAGGACGCGGGCGGTGAGGATCATCGCGAGGACGTTGATCGCGGGGCCGGAATAGAGGAACGCCGTGGCCGGTCCGAGACCCGCACCGCGCTTGTAGATGCTCGAGAAGAGCGGCAGGACCGTGCAGGAGCAGACCGCGAGGATGGCGCCGGAGACCGAGCCGACGCCGTAGGCGACCGGGCGCTTCGCCGTGGCGCCGAGGTACTTCATGACGGCGCCCTGGCTGACGAACTGGCCGATCGCTCCCGCGATGAAGAAGGCCGGGACGAGGCAGAGGAGGACGTGCTCGCGGGCGTAGTCGCGGAGCAGGACGAACCCCTCGGGGACGGCCCGCTGGAAACGAGCGCTCTCGACCGGCAGAAAGTAGGCGCCGAGAAAGACCCCGACGATCAGGAGGAGCTTCGTCCTCTCCTTCATGGATGGCCTCCGGGCGGGCGCCGCGGCGGACGCGGCCCCGCCCCGTCGCGGGGTCTCAGAGGGCGGCCAGGGCCGCGCGGAGCTCCTCGGCCTTCGGGATCCGGCCGGAGAAGATCACCTTCCCCTCGACGGCGACGCCGGGGGTCGCGAGGAGGCCGAGCTCGAGCATCCGCTCCATCCCCTCGACCTTCTCGACGGTGAAGGGGAGCTTCTCGGTCTCGACGACGTGCGCGACGACGCGGAACGTCTCCTTGCAGCGGGTGCATCCGGGGCCGAGGATCTCGATCTTCCTGTGGGAGGGGGTGGTTTCCATGGGCGGTTCCTTTCGTCGCGAGCGCGGGACCCGGCGACGCCGGGCTGGCTTCGGTTAAACACGAATCATAGTTTCTTGATGGGACGATGTCCAGCGCGCTCTCCATTCGAGACGGGGGGGCCGGGCGCTCAGACGGCGGAAAACCGGCGACGCGCCGCCGGGTGACGGGGAGACGCCGTCGCCGTACCGGGCGTCGGAACGCTCTGCGTCGCTTCGCAGCCCGTCGAGGCCAGGAGCATCTCGGGCGGGACGAGGCGGATGCGGGTGGCCCGGGCGTGGTCGGCGGCGAGCTGCGGGTCGCTCGTCGTCTGGCGGGCCACGAGGCGGAGCCACGGGACGACGTCGTCGTGCCGGCGAAGCGCGTACCAGACGAAACGCCCACGGCGGTGCTCGCTCACGATTCCGGCCCGCTTGAGATCGGCGAGATGGCTGGAGACGGTGGATGCGGGGACGTCGATGATGGCGGCGACCTGGCAGACGCAGAGACCCCCGTCGCGCAACAGCAGCAGGACGCGGAGCCGGGTGGCGTTCGCGAGAGCCTGCATCCGGCCCGCGAGGTTGGGCAGGTTCCTGTCTACCATTTCGGTCTCCTGCGAAATGTAGCTGCGGCGGGGGCCGGGGTCAACGGAAATCCCCGACGCGGGCGGACGGGTCGGCCGGTACACAGCCCGAGCGTCTACTATTCGCTGAGTCGGAGGATGCGATGTCCCAGAACGTGCGAATCCTCCTCGTGGAAGACGACGAGAGTGACGCGGAGCTGGCCCTGCGGGCCCCCTCGAAGATGAGGACGGGGCGACGGCGGGCCGATGCCTGAAGGCGGCTTCCTCGCGCTCGTCCACAATGCCGCGCTCCTGCTGGCGCTGGCGCTCGTCTACGACCTCGCCACGACGCGGTGGAGGGCCGACGCGAGCCGTCTGCGGCAGGTTCCCGTCGGTCTCGCGGTCGCAGGCCTCGGGGTGGCGGTGATGCTCTCCTCGTGGACGCTCGAGCCCGGGATCGTGTTCGACACGCGCTCGATCCTCCTCGGGGTGGCCGGCCTCTACTTCGGAACGGTGCCGACCGTCATCGCCATGGCGGTGACGTCGGCCTTCCGGATCTGGATGGGGGGCGCGGCAGCTCTCACGGGCGTCCTGGTCATCGTGGCGTCCGGCTGTATCGGTCTCCTCTGGCGGTACCGCCGACGGTCGCGTCTCGCCGACCTGGAGTGGGTCGAGCTCACCGCGCTCGGTCTCGCCGTCCACGTGGCGATGCTCTGCCTGTTCTTCACTCTTCCCTGGTCGAGCGCCCTTCGGGTGCTCTCTCACATCACCCTCCCGATCCTCCTGATCTACCCGCCCGCGACGGCGGCGCTCGGTCTCCTCATGGCGAACCGCCTGAGGCGGGAGCGGGACTCCGGGGCGCTGCGCGAGAGGGAGTCCCTCTTCCGCGCTCTCTTCGACCAGACCGTCGTCGGGGTCGCGCAGGTGGACACGGGAACGGGCGCGTTCCTGCGGGTCAACCAGCGCTACGCCGAGCTCGTCGGCTACTCCCGGGAGGAGCTGGAAACCCTTCGCTTCCAGGACGTCACCCATCCGGAGGACGTCGCTCGCGACCTCGCGAGGATGGAAGAGCTTCGGGCCGGACGGATCTCCGAGTTCACGGTCGACAAGCGCTACCTGAGGAGGGACGGAACCGTCGTCTGGGGGGCGCTCGCCGTCTCCCCGATGTGGGCGCCCGGCGAGCCCCCCTCGACGAACATCTCGATGGTCCTCGACATCACGGAGCGCAAGCGGGCCGAGGAGCAGTCCCGGGCGACCGAAGCGGCTCTCCGGCGGAGCGAGGGGATGTTCCGCGAGCTGAACGCCGAGCTGGAGAGACGCGTGTCCGAGCGGACGGCCCAGCTCGAAGAGGCGAACAAGGAGCTCGAGGCCTTCTCCTACTCGGTGTCTCACGACCTCCGCGCACCCCTTCGCGCCATCGACGGTTTCTCCAGGATGATCGTGGAGGATCACGGGGAGAGACTGGATCCCGAGGGGCGCCGCCTCCTCGGGGTCGTGAGCGCGAACGCGAGGAGGATGGCGCAGCTGATCGACGACCTGCTGCGCCTCTCCCGCCTGGGCCGCAGCGAGATGCGGCGGGCGTCGGTCGACATGGCCTCCCTCGCCCGCGCCGCGTTCGAAGAGATCGTCGAAGCGCCGGAGGCGCGCGGGCGGATCGAGTTCCGGGTGGGGGACCTGCCGAGAGCCGAGGGGGATCCGGCGCTGCTCATGCAGGTCTGGGTCAACCTCCTGTCGAACGCCGTCAAGTTCTCGGCGCACAGGGAGTGGCCCGTCATAGAGATCGACGGAGAGGGCGAGGGTCCCAGCGCCGTCTACCGCGTGAGGGACAACGGCGCGGGATTCAACATGGCTTACTCGGGCAAGCTCTTCGGGGTCTTCCAGAGGCTTCACGCTCCCAGCGAGTTCGAAGGGACCGGGGTCGGGCTCGCGCTCGTGAGGCGGATCGTCCTGCGCCACGGGGGCCGGGTCTGGGCCGAGGGGAAGGTGGGCGAAGGGGCGACGTTCTTCTTCTCTCTGCCGGCGCACTGAAGGGGTCCGTGTGCGGCGGCGAGGGGTCGCGCGCGGGCGCATACTGGCCTCGGAGCGACTGATGGAGATCGAGGGGGCGTGGACGACGGGAGCGGTCCGGTGAACGGGATACACCATTCCGAGACACGGCGGTTCGACCTCCTGGCTTCGGCGTGCGGCGTCGTATCGTCCGCTCTCGGCGCCCTGGCTCTCGCCGGCTGGGCCCTCGGGATCCCTTCCCTCGCGGACTTCGGCTCGAAGAACATCCCGATGGCGCCGAGCACGGCGCTCCTCCTCGTCGCCTACGGGGCGGCACTGGCGGCCGTGGGCCGCTCCGGGCGCGGGCCGGCGGACGCACACCGGCGCCATTTCCGTCGCGTCCGTCGGCGGAGCGGCGGCCGCCGCTCTCCTCGCCCTTGGTCTCGCGGGCGTCCGGCCGAAGGTCGAGCACCTCGGGCTCTCGATTGGCGGTGAAGTGGGGGGCTCGCCGGTCGGCTTCATGTCGCCCGTGAGCGCCGCCGGCTTCATTCTGTTGAGCGTCGCGCTCGTGGCGGCCGTCCTCGCCGGGGGACGGCGCGGAGGTCGGGCCCGCCTCGCCGCGGCCGCCGCCGGGGTGACCTCGACGGGAGGAGGAGTCCTGCTCCTCGGTTACTTCGCGGGAGAGCCGCTCTTCTACGGCGGGACGTTCATTCCTCCGGCGGCCACGACGAGCGCCGCCTTCGCCGCCCTCGGGGTGGGGATCCTCGCACTGGCGCGGCCGCGCGAAAGGAGCGGGTCTGATCGCGTCCAGCTGACGGCAGGTGGAGAGGTGGCCCTGATCGCCCTCTTCCTGTGTCTCGCGGCGGGAATCGTTCTCTCCGGCGTCTACTGGTTCCGGGAGCAGGATCGCCGGTTCCGCGCGCAGGCGTATCGGGAGGTCTCGGCCATCGCCGACCTGAAGGCGGGGGAGATCGTCCGGTGGAGGAGCGAGCGCCTCGGGAACGGCTCGGTGCTCGCGCGAAGCAGGGCCTTCGAGCAGCTGGCTCGAGGTGTCGTCGAGGGGTCGGCGTCGTCCGAAGACGCCGAGCTCCTGGAGGAGTGGCTCGAGAGAGTCCAGAAGAGCTACGGATACGAGGTGGTCGAGCTGCTGGCGCCGGATGGGAGCTCCCGTCTCAGGGCGCCGCGGGGGACCGCGATGCCCTGCGCCGAGCTGCGACGGAGGCTGCCGCACGTCCTCGTGCAGTCGGACGCTCTCCTGATGGACCTGCACAGGGACGGCCCGGGCGGAGCGATTCACATGGGAGTCGTCGTACCGATTCATGACGAGAGCGCGCGGAGCGGGATCGGCGTCGTAGTCCTGCGCATCGATCCCGCGACGTTCCTCTATCCCTTCGTCGCCCGCTGGCCGCTGCCGAGCCGGACCGCAGAGACGCTCCTGGTCCGGCAGGAGGGAAGCGACGCCCTTTTCCTGAACGAGCTGCGGTTCGCGCGAGACTCCGCGCTCGCGCTCAGGGTGCCGCTCTCGAAGACCGACATCCCGGCCGTACGGGCAGCATTCGGAGAGGAAGGCGTCGGCCTCGGAACGGACTACCGGGGAATTCCGGTCCTGGCCGCGACGCGTGTCATTCCCGGGTCCGACTGGGGGCTCGTCGCCCGGATCGACGTTTCCGAGGCCTTCGCTCCGCTTCGCGAGCGGCTCTGGCTGACGGTCCTGGTGATGGCCGGACTCCTCTTCGCCGTCGGGTCCGGCGTCGCGGCGGGCTGGAGGCGGCAGCTGGGCCGGCTCGAGCGTGCCCGGCGCGCAGCCGAGTCGGAACGGGCCTGGCTCCGGGACGTCATCGAGCGGAGCCTCAACGAGGTCTACGTTCTCGACCGGGAGACCCACCGGTTCCGATTCGTGAACCGCGGTGCCGTACGGAACCTCGGATACGACGAAGGGGAGCTGCTGGGGATGACGCCCCTCGACATCGCTCCCGAGTTCAACTCCGAGTCCCTGCAGGAGGTCTTCCGGGCTGCGAGCGCCCGGTCGGGCGAGGTCCATCGCTTCGAGTCGGCGCACCGCAGGAAGGACGGGTCCCACTATCCCACCGAGATTCACCTTCAGCTCGTGGGGACGGACCAGGGCGACGTCTTCCTCGCCCTGGTCAGCGACATCACGGAGCGACGGCGGGCCGAGGAGGAGGTCCTCAGGCTGAATGCCGATCTCGAGCGGCGCGTGACCGAACGGACGGCGGAGCTGGCAGCCGCCAACAAGGAGCTCGAGACGTTCGCCTACTCGGTCTCCCACGACCTCAAATCGCCGCTCAGGGCCATCGACGGATACAGCCAGATCCTCCTGGAAGAGCATGCCGAGGCCTTGAATCCGGACGGGCGGGCCACCCTCGTCAAGGTCCGTCGCGGGGCCCAGCGCATGGGCCAGCTCGTCGAGGCGCTCCTGGCCTACTCCAGGATCGAGCGTCGGGCGATCCACGTGGGGACCGTGAACGTCTCCACCGCCGTGGCGGCGGTACTCGGAGAGCTGCAGGAAGAGATCGTGGCGTCGGGAGCGGAGGTCGCCGTCGACGTCGACGGCCTCGTCGTGAAGGCCGATCACGAGGGCCTGGCCATCGTCCTCAGGAACCTCGTGGGGAACGCTCTCAAGTACAGCCAGGGAGCGCGCCCGCCCCGCATCGAGATCAGCGGAAGCGCGGAAGAGGGAACGACTCGCCTCAGAATCCGGGACAACGGGATCGGGTTCGACATGGCGTACCACGACCGGATCTTCGAGATCTTCCAGCGCCTGCACCGGCTGGAGGAGTTCGCGGGGACGGGGATCGGCCTCGCCCTCGTGAGGAAGGCCGTGGAGAGGATGAAGGGGCGGGTCTGGGCGGAGAGCGCACCAGGGAAGGGCGCGACGTTCTTCGTGGAGCTGCCAGGCTAGAACGCGACCTGGGCCGCCAGGACGAACTGGTCGTACGTCTCCTGAAGGACACCGTCGACCTTGCGGCCTTCCTGGTCGACTCCGTACCACTCGGCCTTCAGGTTCACGTTCTTCCCCTTGATCATGTAGTGGAAGCCGGCGGTGACGATCGTGAGTCTGTCGCCCGATACGTCCTTGTTCGCGTCGTACTCTTCGTAGCGGGCGCCGATCCGGAGCTTCCTGGCGAAGGTGTAGAGCGCCGAGACGTAGAAACCGTCGCGGTCGATCTCGGTGCCGTTCGACTGGCCGTCGGTCGCCCGGCCGTACTCGGCTCGCAGCATCAGGGGCAAGGACCTCGTGCCGTCCCACCGGAAGTGGGCGGCGAGACGGTCCCGGGCCAGGGGCGGAGTTCCCTGGCCGCCGGTGCCGCCGGAGACTCCGACGATCATCCCTGCGACCGGTTTCACGTCGAAGCGGGCCGCGCAAAAGAGCCTGTCGGAGGTGCTGGAGGTGTTCGAGGGGACGCCGCTCGTGATGGAGACCCGGGCGCCGAACAGCGGGCCGTACTCGCCCTTGTAGAAGAGGCCCTCCTGGCGCTGGTCGCCGACGACCCGGGTGATGCGGGCACGCTCGGCGAAATCGATATCCGCGGACGACCGGAGACCTTCGTCGGTGATGGCGATCTTCTTCTGGCCCAGGCTGAACTCGTGGCCCTTCAGGCCGAGATACGTGACGGCGAAATCCTGGAGGATGTTGTCGTCGCCTCCGGCGGAAGTGCTCTGGGTCTTGGCGGGATCGATCTGGACGTCGAATCCCCACGACGGCGTGACCGTGCCGGCGAGCCTGATCTCGGCGCGGCGAATGCGGAATGTGTTGATGCCCGTGGTGTTGCCGAGGTAGCCCGTACCGGAGCCCTGCGCGGAGTCATCCGCGACGTACCACGCCTGGAGGAGGGCGCCGATCCTCAGCTCGCCGTCCGCGATCTTCAGCGTCACCGGGAGTGGGAAGGCGGGTGCCTTCTGGGGCGTGTCGGGACGGACGTCGGACTCCTCGCGGTTCGCCTGGGCGGAGGATGTACCGGCGAGGAGGAGGAGGCCCGCAAGGGCGAAACCGATGAGGCGTCGGGAGAAGCGATCATTCATGTCGTCTCTGCTTCTGGAGCATTTCTGGCTACACGCGGTCTTTACAGCGTTCTCGCATCATGCCAAAGAGGGAGGTCCCGATGAGGATGGAGGTCCTGGAGAAGGGAGACGCGAACGTCTGGATTCGTCTGGAGGGGCGGCTCGACCTGAAGGGAATCGAGGAGATCGAGCTCGCGTTCACGGTGAGAGCCGGACGATCCGAGAGGCCCGTTCTCGTCGATCTCGCGGACGTGACGTACGTCGGATCGCTCGGAATAGGGATGCTCTTCGCGGCCGCACGGAACGTCCGACTGCGGCGGGCGGTCCTCGTCCTCTACGGGGCGACGCCCCACGTCGAGGAGGTCCTCCGCATCGGGGGCCTCGGCGAGGTGGCCGGAATCGTGTCGAATCAGGAGGACGCGCTCCGGGCCGTCGCTGCGGCGTAGAGTCTGCGCGGGGCATCCCGAGACCGTGCCGACCTACCGCAAGCTCCTCGAGGCCCGTCGGGACGAGGTCTTCGCGACGCTCGCGCAGCTGCACGAGTTCGTCGACGGCTGCGCCCTGTCTCCGAGGACGCGGAACGCCGTGGAGGTGGCCGCAGAGGAGCTCCTCTCGAACGTCTGGAAGTACGCCTACCCGCCCGGGGAGGCGGGCCCGGCGGCGCTCCTCCTCGAGACGGGGCCGGAGCGGGTCCGGCTCGAGGTCTCCGACTCCGGACTCCCATTCGACCCGACCCTCGTCCCGCCGCCCCCTCCGCCTTCGCTCGACACGGCGCCCGGCGGGCGCGGGATTCACCTCGTCCGGGGCCTCTCGAGCTCCTTCGCCTGGCGCCGCGACGGCGATCGGAACGTCGTCGTCGTCGAGTTCACGGTCCCCTGAGCCAGACCGCCCGTTTCCCGTTCGCCGACCGTCCCCGTCTCTTCGGCGTCGCCGTGTCCCACTACCAGGTGGAAGGGAACGACCCGTGCGACTGGACCGACTGGGAGTCGGCTGGGAAGACGCGCGGCGGGCCGTGCGGCCGCGCCGCGGGCGCGTGGGAGAGATACGAGGAGGATGCCGAGTCGGCGGCCGCCCTCGGCGCGAACGCCTTCCGCTTCTCGGTCTCGTGGAGTCGCGTGGAGCCCAGGAGGGGGGAGTTCGACGAAGCGGCTCTCGAACGCTACGCGCGCTTCGTCGTCCGCCTCGACGCGCTCGGCCTCGAGCCCGTCGTCACGCTCCTGCACTACACCCACCCGCGCTGGTTCCACGCCGAGACGCCCTGGACCTCGACGGCCTCCGTCGACGCCTTCGCCCGTTTCGCGGCGCGGACGGCGAGGGCGCTCGGGCCGAAGGCGCGCTGCTGGACCGTCCTGAACGAGCCGCTCGTCCTCGTCCTCGGCGGGTTCCTCGACGGGCAGGTCCCGCCAGGGATCGCGTCCGCGCGCGACGCCGCACGCGCCCTCGATCACCTTCTCGCCGCGCACGAGGCGGCCGCTGCCGAGATTCGCGCGGCGGTCCCCGGCGCCGCCATCGGCGTCGCGCACAACATGATGGGCTTCGCTCCGGAGCGGGCGCGAAACCCGTTCGACCGGGCCCTCGTCCGCGTCGCGGGCCGCTTCTACAACCAGGCGCTCCTCGACGCCTTCGGCGAGGGGCGCTGGAGCGCCTACCTGCCGCCGTTCACGCGCCTGGCCGGAAGGCGCCCCGGCCTTCCCGCTTCGCTCGACTTCTTCGGCGTGAACTACTACTCGCGCCTGCACCTGCGGTTTCTCGGCGACGGCGGGCGCATCGGCTCCTTCGCCTACCGCGACCCGCTCGGCCGCGGCCTCACCGACAACGGCTGGGAGGTCGTCCCGGAGGCCTTCCTCCCGCTGCTGCGACAGGCCGCCTCGCTCGGCAAGCCGCTCCTCGTCACCGAGAACGGTCTCGCCGACGGGGCCGACACGAAGCGGGCCGCGTTCCTGGAGGCTCACGTCGGCGTCCTTCTGGCAGCCGAGGCCGAGGGCCTCCCCGTCCACGGATACCTTCACTGGTCGCTCGTCGACAACTACGAGTGGCTCGACGGGTGGGAGCCGCGATTCGGCCTCCTCGAGCTCGACCGCGAGACTCTCGCGCGTCGCGAGCGCCCGTCGGCCGGGACCTTCCGCCGCCTCGCCTCCGGCTACCTGGGACGGCCGTCTCCCGGGCGGCAGGGCTCCTGATTTAACAGCCCCGTAACCGCCTCCACACGCCGCCCTCAGCCCCCAGGCCGATCGTCGGGTTCCGAAAAGGGGGAATTCGGAATGCTGCTCGGCGACTTCCACATCCACACGACGTGGTCGGACGGCCGGCATTCACTGCCGGAGGTCGTCGACCTCTTCGGCCGCTCCGGGCACGACGTCATCGCCATCACCGACCACGTCGTCAACTCCGATTCCTTTCTCGGAAAGGCGGCTCACAGGCTGCGACTCTCCGTGACGAAGGAGAAGTGGGCCGACTACCGCGCCGAGATCGAGCGGGAGGCGCGCCGCGCCTGGGACACCTACCGGATGCTCGTCCTCCCCGGCGTCGAGCTGACGCGGAACGGCTTCACGGGCGGCAAGTCGGCGCACGCCCTCGCCCTCGGCCTCGACGACTTCGTCTCCGCCGACGGCCGCGTCGAGGAGATGCTGACCCGCGCCCGCGATGCCGGAGCCATCACCGTCGCGTGCCACCCGAACGAGCAGTCGGACTGGTTCGCCAACACGTTCTACCTCTGGAACCGCAAGGACGACGTCAAGGGTCTCGTCCACCTCTGGGAGCTCGCCTGCCGGTGGGATCTCTTCCCCCAGGTCGGCAAGGCGGGCTTCGCCTTTCTCGGCAACAGCGACTTCCATCGCGCCCCGCACATGTGGGCCTGGAAGACGCTCCTCGACTGCGAGAAGCGTCCCGAGGCGGTCCTCTCCGCGCTCCGGAAGGGAAAGGGGCTCGGCCTGACGCGTCTCCTCGCCCCCGCCCACGCCCCCGTGCCGCACATGGAGCCCGAGCCGTGCGAGGGCCTCCCCGGTTTCGCGAGGGCCTCGGCATGACGCCCGCCGCCCTCCTCCTCGCCGCTTTCGCCCTCGCGGGCCTCGTCATCACCACCCTGCCGGTCGTCCTCCTCTCGCGCCTGAAGGGGAGACACCGCCCTTTCCGCCGCGGCCCGCGCGCGCGGGCCGATCGGCCTTCTTCCCCGCCGGCCGCTTCCACGGCGGGCCGGCCGCGGCTCTCCATCCTTAAGCCCCTGCGTGGCCTGGACGACGGCCTCGAGGAGAACCTCGCGTCCTTCGCCGGTCTGTGCGGCGTCGACTACGAAGTCGTCCTCTCCGTCGCCGACCCGAAAGACCCCGCCCTCGACGCCGTCGCGCGGGTGAGGGCGCGCTTCCCCCACGCCCCGTTCGTCCTCGTCGTCGGCGGCGCGCCCGCCGGGCGGATCGGAAACCCGAAGGTCGAGCGCCTCGTCGCGGCGGCCCGCATCGCCCGCGGAGACGTCTTCCTCGTCTCCGACTCCAACGTCCGCGTCGCCCCCGACGACGTCGCGCGGACCGTCGCCCTCTTCGACGACCCGTCCGTCGGCTGCGTCTCGAACCTCTTCGTCGGGTCGGGTGCGCGCGACTTCGGCGCGGTCATCGAAGGCCTCCACCTCCTCACGTTCGTCGTTCCCGGAAACGTCCTCGCCGCCTGGAACGGGACGCCGTGCGTCGTCGGCAAGTCGATGGCCCTGCCGCGGCACGTCCACGACCTCATCGGCGGCTTCGCCGCGTTCGGAGAGTTCCTGGCGGAGGACCAGGCCATCGGCCTCGCCGTCCGCGACGCGGGCTACCGCGTCGTCCTCTCGCCCGT
Organism: Holophagales bacterium; assembly: GCA_016719485.1. Lineage (NCBI taxonomy): Bacteria > Pseudomonadati > Acidobacteriota > Holophagae > Holophagales > Holophagales bacterium. The sequence continues at coordinate 165,162 of JADJZB010000028.1, read as the reverse complement.
CGTCGTCGCCAACGTCATCGAGCGCCGGACTCTCGGGCGCGCCCTCGACCGCCAGGTGCGCTGGGGGAAGATCCGCTACGCCTTCTCGAAGTCCCTCTTCGCGGGCGAGCTGCTGATGAACCCCTTCCCCGTCGCGCTCCTGGCCGCACTCCTCGCCGTTCCGGGAGGCTCGCCGTGGGCTGGGGCGGTCTCATCCATCGCCCTCGTCTCGCTCCTCCTCCGTATTCTCCAGGCGAGCCTCCTGGGACGGATCTGTGGCACGCCCCTGGGCCCCGTCGCGCTCCTGGCCATGCCCCTGAAGGACCTCCTCCAGCTGGCGACCCAGGCCGTTCCCTTCGTCTCGAAGGAGGTCGTCTGGCACGGCCACCGCGCCCGCATCGGCAAGAGGACGGTTCTCGTCGCGGTCGAGCGACCGGAGTCGTTCGCAAACGCATGAGCGATGCCTGACGGCCGCGCGATGGGCATTCCGCGGCGCGCCTTGGCGGAACCGGCCTGAGGACAAAGGGATGATGGATTCACGGAGCCCCCTGGTCGTCTTTATCCACGGGCCGTTGGGACGGCCCTCCGACTTCGACCGCGTCCTCGGCAGGCTGCCGGAGAGGTTCTCGGCCATCGCCCCGCACCTGCCGTACGGTCGCGCCGACGCGGGATCTCCGATTCAGCTCGCGGAACGGGTCGAGGACGAGCTTCGCGACGAGACGCGGCCCCTCGTCCTCGTGGCGAGCTCGGACGGCGGTATCGTGGCGCTCGAGCTCGCCCGTCGCATGCGGGGGCGCGTTCGGGGTGTGGTTCTCTCGGGCTGTTCCGACGACCCCAGGGACGGATTCGGGAGGGCCGACACGCCCGTCCTCCTCCTCTGGGGGACCGAGGATCCAGTCACGCCGCCCGCGGTCGGAAGGCGCCTTCGGACCGCCCTGCCCCAGGCACGCCTCCTCTTCATCCTGGAGGCCGGCCACCTCCCGATGGTCGATCGCCCCTCGGTGTTTGCCTTCCACCTCTCGTCATTTCTGAACGATCTGGCCCCCGAATCGCTCCCGTCGCGCCGCCTCGTCGACGAGGCGGCCTGACCGGCGGACCGGCCCGCACAGGAGCAATCGCGGTCCTGGGGAAGACGTGAGGCCCCCGGCGCCGCAGGCGCCGGGGGCCCTCGCAGGATTCCGGGACCGGGGACTAGAAGGAGATCTGGGCTCCGAGGACGAACTGGTTGTACTTCTCGTCGGCGACGTTGTTGACCTTGCGGCCCTTCTGCTCGACGCCGTACCACTCGGCCTTCAGGTTCACGGTCTTGCCCATGATCATGTAGTGGAAGCCGGCCGTGACGATCGAGAGGTCGTCATTGGCGACGTCGTTGTTCGGGTCGTACTCCTCGTAGCGGACGCCGACACGGTACTTCTTCGCAAAGGTGTAGAGGGCCGAGGCGTAGAAGCCCTCGCGGTCGATCTCGGTTCCGTTCGTCTGGCCGTCGGTCGCCATGCCGTACTCGGCCCGGAGCATGAGCGGCAGCGTCTCGGTGCCGTCCCAGCGGAAGTGGGCGCCGAGGCGGTCGCGCTTCAGGGCGGCCGTCCCCTGGTTGCCCGTGCCGCCGGAGACGCCGGCGACCATCCCCTTCGCGGGCTTCACGTCGAAGCGGCCGGCGTAGAAGAGGCGGTCGGAGGTGCCGTCCACGTTCGACGGGAGGCCGCTCGTGATCGAGGCCTGCGCGCCGAACATCGAGCCGTAGTCGCCCTTGTAGAAGAGGCCCATCTGGCGCTGGTCACCGATGATCCGGGCGATCCGGGAGCGCTCGATGAAGTCGATCTCGGAGGAGGACCGCAGCCCTTCTTCGGTGAGGGCGATCTTCTTCTGGCCGAGCGTGAACTGGTGCCCCGTCAGGCCGAGGTAGGTGATGCCGAAGTCCTGGATGACCTTCCCGTCGCTACCGGCCGTGACGGTCGGGTTCTTCGTCGGGTCGATCATGACCTCGTAGCCCCAGTCCTTGGTGACCTTGCCGGAGAGCTTGATCTCGGCGCGGCGCAGGCGGAACGTGTTCACGCCGGTCGGGTTGCCGAGGTACGAAGTCCCGGTGGCCTGCACGGAGTCGTCGCCGTAGAACCAGCCCTGGAGGAGGAGGCCGAACTTCAGGTCGCCGTCACCGACCTTGAGTGACGTCGGGGGCGGGAAGGTGGGCGCCTTCGGGGCGGTGTACTTCCGGACCTCGGCGTCCTTGCCGTGCTTGAAGTTGTAGAGGTCGAGGGCGACCTCGTTGTCGAAGACCATCGTCTCGCCGTTCGGCCCGTAGCCGATCTTCGTGATCGACTTGCCGAGCTCCCCGGAGCCTTCCCACGCCTTGAACTCGTTCGGGTCGTTGAAGACGTAGATCCGGCCTTCCTTGGCGACCTCCTTGTACCAGAGGAGGTTGACCTGGGCCTGGGCGGCGCCGGCGAGAAGCAGGAGGCCCGCGAGGGCGACTCCCATGATGTGTCGAAGCTTGATGGGGTGCATTCCGTCTCTCCTTTCAGATCGTTACAAACCGGGGGGAGTCTCGGAGAGCCGCCGGAGGGCGCAGTTCAGACGGTATGAAGGAGATGTAAAGAGAGCGACCCCGCATGCGCGTCCGGGACGACGCTTCATACAGATTTAACCTGGACCTAACAGTGTTCCGCCCGTCCTGAGGGAAGACTCGCCGCCGTATTGGATTCCCGAAGGAGGAACAGAATGAAGAGAATCGCTCCCGCACTCGTCGCAGCCGTGCTGCTTGCCGGCCCGGCTGTCGGCCAGACCGTCCAGGTGGATCCGGCCATCCAGCCGTACAAGCCCGTCTCCGGCGTCTCCGGAAACCTGAGCTCGATCGGCTCCGACTCGCTGAACAACCTCATGACCCTCTGGGCCGAGAAGTTCAACAAGATGTACCCGAACGTGAAGATCCAGATCGAGGGGAAGGGCTCCTCGACGGCCCCCCCGGCGCTGATCTCGGCCACCGCCCAGCTCGGCCCGATGTCGCGCGCCATGAAGGGGAGCGAGATCGACGAGTTCGAGAAGAAGTACGGCTACAAGCCGACCCAGGTGCGGGTCGCCGTGGACGCCCTCGCCGTCTTCGTGAACAAGGACAATCCCGTAGCCTGCTTGACGATGCAGCAGGTCGACGGCGCCTTCTCCAAGTCGCGCCGGGCCGGCTACAAGGAGAACGTGAAGACCTGGGGCCAGCTCGGCCTCACGGGCGACTGGGCGAGCCGCCCCGTCAGCCTCTTCGGCCGCAACTCGGCTTCCGGCACCTACGGCTTCTTCAAGGAGCACGTCCTGAAGAACGGGGACTACAAGGACGAGGTGAAGGAGCAGCCCGGCTCGGCGTCCGTCGTCCAGGGCGTCACCGTCGACCGGTTCGCGATGGGCTACTCCGGCATCGGCTACGCGACGGCCGGCGTCAAGGCGCTGCCGCTCGCGGCCAAGCAGGGAGACAAGTGCTACCCGGCGTCCCCCGCTGAGGCCTACTCCGGCAACTACCCCCTGGCCCGCTTCCTCTACGTGTACGTGAACCGCGCCCCCGGAAAGCCGCTCGACCCGATCGTGGGTGAGTTCCTCAAGCTGGTCCTCTCGAAGGACGGCCAGGAAGTCGTCGTCAAGGACGGCTACTTCCCCCTGCCGTCGAAGATCGAGCAGGAAGAGCTCGCCAAGCTCCTCAAGTAGGACGCGGACGCCATGTCCTCCACGCTCGAGAGCGCGTCCCCGGGCGACCCGGTGGCGCCGCCGGCCCGAAAGGCCGCCGCCCGGCCGCTCAGCCGCCGGTTCCTCGCCGACCGGCTCGCAGCCCGGTTCGTCACGCTCTCGGGCGTCGTCATCATCGCCGCCATCCTGGCGATCCTCTTCGTCATCGTCGCGGTGGTGTGGCCACTTCTCAGGTCGCCTTCGGCCGCCTCCGTACCGGCCGGCGCGCTGCCGGCCGGTACGGTTCCGCTGGCCCTGGCCGTCGACGAGTACCGGGAGGAGGCGTTCGTCGCCACGAAGGGCGGTCTCCTGATCCTGCCGGTGTCCGGCGGCGAGGCCACGGTCGTGGAGCTGCCCGAGCTCGGCGAGGCCACGGTCGTCAAGGCCGTCGCGCCGGAGCCGGAGCTGATCGTCCTCGGACTCTCCGACGGCCGCCTCTATCCGGTCGGCGTCTCGACCGAGGTGGTGTACGAAGAGGGGAAGCGGCGCGTGACTCCATCCGTCCGTCCCGGGTCGCCGGTGACGGTTGGATCGGAAGGAAAGCCAGCCGGGGTCTTCAAGTACGTCCGTGGCCCCGACGGCCCGATCGCCCTCGTCGCGACCGGCCCCCGTCAGCTGACTCTCGTCCGGGTCGTCGAGAAGACGAACATGATGGGCGAGACGACGCGGGAGGAAGTGCGCATTCTGCTTCCCGTCGAGGCGAAGGGCGAGGTGACGTCGCTGGCCCTCGACGTCCGCGGACAGGACATCTTCGCCGGTACGTCGGGCGGGGAGATCGTCCGGTTCGACCTCCGCGACGAGGCAAACCCGAAGCAGGAGGAGACCGTCTCCGCCAGCTCATCCGGAGATGCACTCGGGGTCCTCGGCTTCCTGAACGGGGACCGCACCCTGGTATCCGGAGACGCCGCAGGACGCGTCTTTTCCTGGCAGGTGATCCAGGCGGAATCCGGCGACTCGCGTCGGCTCGCGAGGATCCACGAGTTCCGCCCCCACGGGGCAGCCGTCACGGGGTTCTCGGCCTCGCGGCGGGACAAGGGCTTCGTGACGGGAGACGCCGCGGGAGGCGTCGAGGTGCATTACGCCACGACCGGCAAGTCCCTCCTGTCGCTCGAAGCGGGGAAGGCGCCTCTCGGCGCCGTCGTCTTCGCGCCGAAGGCCGACGCCGTCCTGGCGGCCTCGGTGGACGGGCGGCTGCACCAGTTCACGCTCCGGAATCCTCACCCCGAGGTGTCCTGGAACGCGCTCTTCGGGAGGGTCTGGTACGAGGGGTACGCCCAGCCCGACTACGTCTGGCAGTCGACCGGCGGGACCGACGACTTCGAAGCCAAGTTCAGCCTGACACCTCTCATCTACGGGACGCTCAAGGGGACGTTCTACGCCCTGATCCTCGCGATCCCGATCGCCCTCGCCGGCGCCCTCTATACCGCGCAGTTCATGCATCCGAACCTGCGGTCGGTCGTGAAGCCGGTCGTCGAGGTGATGGCCGCGCTCCCGAGCGTCGTCCTCGGCTTCATCGCCGGGCTCTGGCTCGCACCGATGCTCGAGAGGATCGTCCCGGGCGTCCTCCTCATGCCCGTGGTCATCACGGTCCTCGCCGTCCTGGGCGCGGCGGCGTGGGCGAAGCTGCCCTCGCGCATCCGGGTGCGGATTCCCAACGGCTGGGAGGCCGTGCTCCTGGTTCCGCTCGTCGTGGGGGGCGGGGCGCTCTCGATCTGGCTGGGATTCGAGGTCGAGCGGTTCTTCCTCGCGAGCGACTACCGGCACTTCCTCCTGACGGCCCTCGGGCTGACCTACGACCAGCGCAACTCCCTCGTCGTCGGCATCGCGATGGGGTTCGCGGTCATCCCGATCATCTTCACGGTCGCCGAGGATTCCCTCTCGAGCGTCCCGACGGGCCTGGCGGCAGGCTCGCTCGCCCTCGGCGCCACGCGCTGGCAGACGGCCCTCAGAACCGTCCTTCCGACCGCCTCGCCCGGGATCTTCTCCGCCGTGATGATCGGGTTCGGGCGGGCCGTGGGCGAGACGATGATCGTCCTGATGGCCACCGGGAACACGCCCGTCATGGAAGCGTCGATCTTCAACGGCTTCCGCGCCCTCTCGGCCAACATCGCCGTGGAGCTGCCAGAGGCCCCGGAAGGCGGGACGCTCTTCCGAGTGCTCTTCCTGGCGGCCCTCCTCCTCTTCCTGATGACGTTCGTCGTCAACACGGCGGCCGAGCTGGTGCGCCTGCGCCTCCGGAAGAAGTACAGGACGTTCGAATGAGCAGCGCGACCCCCCGCCTCGCCTCGGCGCGAAAGGCCGGACTCTTCCAGAGCGGCGAGCCGTTCATCTGGATCACCGGCAGCGGCCTGGCCGCCGCGGTGCTGATGGTCGCGGGCCTCCTCTGGCTCATCCTGGCCAACGGCCTCGGCTTCTTCTGGCCCGCGGATGTCTCCCAGTACGCGCTGGCCGACGGCCGGACCGTAGCCGGCCCGCTCGCGGCGCGGGAGAGGGTCCCGGATCCGGGGGCGACCGCCGGCACCGTGCCCCGCTGGCGGATCAAGGTGAAGCAGGGGAACCGGGACGTCACCGGCGAGGATTTCGTCTGGATCGACGAGTCGGCGATCCGGTCGACCACAAAGCCTGCCGACGTCATCGCCTTCGAGCGGCGGGAGTGGGGCGCCTTCTACGGCTGGGTGAAGGAAGTCCGCGACGGCGGCAACGTCGTCGCCTCGGGGCGCGACGCGTCGTGGAAGGCGCTGAGCGCCCTCCTTCCGAAGGCGCTCGACGTCTACGAGGAGGCGCTCACGCTCGAGAAGGACCGGATCGGAGCGGTGAACTTCGAGAAGGAGAAGCTCCGCCTGGACCGGAAGAAGCTCGAGCTGAAGGGCGTCTCATCGGGGCCGGACGTCGAGGCGCTCGCGGCGAAGGAGTCGAAGCTCCAGGGCGAGTACGACCGGCTCCTGACCCAGCTGCAGGCCGTGCGGGCCCGGGTCACGGCGGTCCTCGTCCTCGAGACGGCGGGAGGCCAGGAGAAGGAGCTGCCCCTCGTCCAGGTCGTCAGGGCCGACCGCCCCAACGAGATGGGCTGGTTCACGAAGGCGGGGCGCTACGCCGCGAACGTCTGGGCCTTCGTCTCGGAGGACCCGCGCGAGTCGAACACCGAAGGGGGGGTCTTCCCGGCCATCTTCGGCACGGTCCTGATGGTCCTCCTCATGAGCATCGTCGTGACGCCGCTCGGGGTCCTCACGGCTTTCTACCTGCGCGAGTACGCGAAGCAGGGGCCGGTCGTCAGCGCCGTGCGGATCGCCGTGAACAACCTCGCGGGCGTCCCGTCCATCGTCTACGGCGTCTTCGGCCTCGGCTTCTTCATCTACTTCCTCGGCGGGTCGATCGACCGCCTCTTCTTCTCCGAGGCGCTGCCGACGCCGACCTGGGGCACCGGGGGAATTCTCTGGGCCTCGCTGACCCTGTCGCTCCTGACCGTCCCGGTCGTCATCGTCTCGGCGGAGGAGGGCCTCGCGGCGATTCCGCGCGGCATGCGCGAGGCCTCCCTCGCGCTCGGGGCGACGAAGTTCGAGACGATGTGGCGGGTCGTCCTCCCGGCCGTCATGCCGTCGATCCTCACCGGCCTCATCCTCGCCATGGCCCGGGCCGCCGGGGAAGTGGCGCCGCTCATGATCACGGGTGTCGTCAAGCTCGCGCCGGCCCTGCCGATCGACGGTTTCGCGCCGTTCTTCCACCTCGACCGCAAGTTCATGCACCTCGGGTTCCACATCTACGACGTCGGCTTCCAGTCCCCGAACGTCGACGCGGCACGGCCCATGGTCTTCACCACGACGATCCTCCTGATCGTCCTCGTCGTCGCCCTCAACCTCACGGCAATCGTCATCCGCGGCCGGCTTCGCAGGAAGCTCCGTTCGTCGGGAATCTGAGATCCGTCATCATGGAAGCGCAGATCATGACCGCACCGACGCCCGCCCTCGCGATCGAGACCCGGACCTCCCCGCAGCCCGAGACCGCTGCGACCGGAGATCCGGCCCTCATCGAACTCCGGAAGTTCAACTTCTGGTACGGCGCCAAGCAGGCCCTGTTCGACATCGACCTCAAGGTGAGGGAGCGGTCGGTGACGGCCTTCATCGGGCCGTCCGGGTGCGGGAAGTCGACGCTGCTCAGGTGCCTGAACCGGATGAACGACCTGATCGACGGCGTCCGTGTCGAGGGATCGCTCCGGGTGAACGGGGAGGACCTCTACGGCTCCGACGTGGACGTCGTGGACGTTCGCAAGCGCCTCGGGATGGTCTTCCAGAAGTCGAACCCGTTCCCGAAGTCGATCTTCGAGAACGTCGTCTACGGCCTGAGGATCCAGGGGGAGAGGAACCGGACGCGCCTGCGCGATGCGTGCGAGGTGGCGCTCAAGGGGGCCGCGCTCTGGGACGAGGTGAAGGACCGGCTGGACGACAGCGCCCTCTCGCTCTCCGGCGGCCAGATGCAGCGCCTCTGCATCGCGCGGGCTCTCGCCGTCGAGCCCGAGGTCGTCCTGATGGACGAGCCCTGCTCGGCTCTCGACCCGATCGCGACCGCGAAGATCGAGGAGCTGATCTTCAGCCTCAAGGAACGGTTCACGATCGTCATCGTGACGCACAACATGCAGCAGGCCGCGCGCGTCTCGGAAGAGACCGGCTTCTTCATGCTCGGCAAGCTCGTCGAGTTCGACAAGACCGACGTGATCTTCACGCGCCCGAAGCAGAAGATGACCGAGGACTACATTACGGGGAGGTTCGGTTAATGGCGAGCGCCCCGGAGGTGAAGGGGACGGATGCGGCTGGAGCAACTCCGGCCCGCTGGCGGATCGCCCTCGTCGAGGACGACGAGGACCTCGCGTTCACCCTCCTCTACAGCCTCCGGAAGGACGGCCGGTTCGACCCGGTGCGGTACGCCGGCGGGCTCGTCGCCCTCGACGAGATGACGGAACGGCCTCCGGACCTCGTCCTCCTCGACCTCAACCTTCCCGACGTCGACGGCCTGACGATCTGCCGCGAGCTGCGGCGCCACGAGACGACGCGCCGCGTGCCGATCCTGATGCTGACGGCCCGGGCGGAGGAGCGCGACAAGCTCCTCGGCTTCGACCTGGGGGCCGACGACTACGTCACGAAGCCCTTCTCGATGAAGGAGCTCGTCGCCCGGATCGTCGCCCACCTGCGGCGCGCGGGGGGCGCCGGGGCAACGGCCGACGACGCGTTCGACGACGGGCGGCTCCGCGTCGACCGGTCGCGCCATCTCGTGGAGAGAGAGGGTCGCGCGATCCACCTCACGAAGAAGGAATTCGATCTCCTCTGGCTCCTCATCAAGAGCGGCGGCCGGGTCGTGAGCCGCGAGACGATCCTCTCGCGCCTGTGGGACTACGCCGCCGACGTCGAGACGCGCACGGTCGACGTCCACATCCGTTCCCTGCGGAAGAAGATCGGGGACGACGTCGTGGAAACGGTCGTCGGAGTCGGGTACAGGTTCCCCACGTGAAGCCGGCCGTTCCGAGGCGGGCCCGCCCGGCGCTCGAGGCCCTCGTCCTCGGCGTCATCACGGTCGGGGTGGTGGGGCTGGAGCCCCGCGCGTTCCTCGCAGGGGCGCTCGTGGCGACGGTCTTCTTCGTGATCCGGCTGCGGAGGATGCGGGAGCTGGACCGGGTGCGCGAAGGCGTCGCCACGGCGGCCACCGGGACGCGGCCCCAGGAATGGCGCGGGCTTTCCCCGGAGACGGAGTCGGTGTTCCACGCGCTCCACCGCTTCGCCGACCTCGTGGCCCGGGAGCGGGAGGGGAGCGAGAAGGCACGCGTCCTGGCCCGCTCCGTCTTCGAGGAGGTACCGGTCGGGCTCGTCGTCGTCGACCGCTCGCTGGCCCTCCTCGACGTCAACCCTGCGGCCCGCCTCCTTTTCGGCGTTCCGCCGGACGCCTCGTGCCCCGCTCTGCACGATGTCGTACGGGACCCTCAGGTCCTCGGGCTCTTCCGCTCGCTGATCAGCGCGGGAGGCGCAGGAGACGAGGTGTCGTCGCCGATCGTCCTCAAGGTGGAGGGGCGCGAAGGAGGCGAGCGGCTCCTGGAGGTGGCGGCGCGGGCGGTGCCCGGAACGCACGCCGACGGGGAGCCGGCGGCGATCGGAGTCGCGCGGGACGTGACCGAGCGCGAGCGGACCGAGCAGATGCGCCGGCAGTTCGTCTCCGACGTCTCCCACGAGCTGAGGACGCCCCTCGCCACGATTCGGGCCGCGGCCGAGACGCTCGTCGAGGAGAAGTCGCTGGACGAGGCCGCGAACCACCTCGCCGCGATCCTCGAGCGGCAGGCGGGGCAGATGCAGGACCTCGTGTCGGATCTCACCGACCTCTCGCAGATCGAATCGGGCGCGGTCACGCTCCAGCTCGAGGACGTCCCCCTTCAGGGGCTTCTCGCGGGCGTCGTGAAGGACCTCGAGGGCCCCGCGCGCGCGCGGCAGGTCGAGGTGGCGCTCGAGGCGCGGACCGGGCGGAGCGTGAGGGGCGACCGGCGGCGCCTCGCGCAGGTCTTCCGGAACCTCGTCGACAACGCCGTCAAGTTCTCGCCGATCGGCGCCCGGGTCGAGGTGGTCTCCGAGGAGCGGAAGGGGTCGGCAGGCGCCGAGATCCTCGTTCACGTGATCGACCGTGGCATCGGGATCCCCGCCAGCGAGCAGGCGAAGGTCTTCCAGCGTTTCTACCGGGTCGACCCGTCCCGCTCGAAGACGACGCCCGGGACCGGGCTGGGGCTCGCCATCGTGAAGCACCTTCTCATCCTCCACGGCGGTGCGATCCGCGTGGAATCCGAGCCGCTGCGCGGGAGCCGATTCACGGTCGTGCTCCCCGCCGCCGCAGACGCCGCCTTGAAGGAGGCCTCATGAAAGAGCACTTCACCGAGCTTCTCGAGCAGCTCCGCCGCCAGCTCATCGGCATGGGCGCGGAGGTCGAGAGCCAGATTCGCGTCGCCGTCGAGGCCCTGATCGAAGGTGACGCCGGCAAGGCACGCGGCGTCTGCGAGCGGGACGCGGTCATAGACGACCTCGAGGTGAAGAACGAGGAGGCGATGATCCACCTCCTCGCCACGCAGCAGCCCGTCGCGAGCGACCTGCGGCTCCTCGTCGCGTCGGTCCGGATCAACGCGGACCTCGAACGGATCGGCGACCACGCGGTGAACATCGCAGAGGCGGCCGAGCGGCTCGCGGGGGCGAAGCCCTTCAAGCCGTGGATCGACATCCCGCACATGGCCGAGGTCGTCCGCGGAATGCTGCGCGACGCTCTCGACGCCTTCGTGCGGCGCGACACGGCGCTGGCCAAGGACGTCGTCCTGCGCGACGACATCGTCGACGCCAAGAACCTCTCGCTCATCCGCGAGCTCCTGACCTACATGGCCGAGAACCCGGCGCTCATCAGCCGGTCGATCGAGATCATGTCGATCTCGAAGAACCTCGAGCGCGTCGCGGACCTGGCGACGAACGTCGCAGAGGAGACGATCTTCATCGCCGAAGGGCTCGTCATCAAGCACCAGGGCAAGCTCCCGGAGGAGACGTCGGGCCGCTGAGGCTCTCAGGCCCTTCAGCCCCGGGCGAAGGCGAGGACCATCTCCTTGACGATCGTGCCTGGTCCGAGGACGGCGGTGAGGGCCCGGGCGTAGCTCGCGAGCTGCGGGGTGTAGAGAGCTTCCCGCTCGGCGCGCGCGGCGGCCGTCGAGACCCTGTCGGTCTTCCAGTCGACGACCACCCAGCCGTCGTCTTCCTCGAAGAGGAGGTCGATCTTTCCCTCGACGAGGGGTGAGCCCTCGAGCGCATCGTCCCGGAAGAGGACCGGCAGCTCGACGAAGCGGCGGCGCGAGGCGCGGGCGCGGGCCACGACGGGGTGGGCGAGGAGGCGCTCCACGAGCGAGACGGCCTCGGCCACTCCGGCCGGATCGAGGGCGGGCAACGTGGCGGCGACCGCATCCTCGGCGGAGGAGGGAGGGACGCGCTCCGGGTCGAGGAGGAGCTCCATCGCTTCGTGCACGGCCGAGCCGAGCCTCACGGCGCGGGCCTGGACCTCCTCGCTGCGTTCGATGGAGGGGAGGTCCTCGGGAGAGGCCGGTCCGGGCGACGCTCCGGGTCGCCAGAGCCCGTCCTTCTCGCCCGACCGGCGGAGAGGGCGGGAGGCGGTGGCACGGGCCCGCCCGAGGCGCGCTTCGGCAGCGGCCATCACGGCGGAGAGGTCGACGGCGGCGTCCAACGGTGCGGTGACAGCAGGAGCGGGCGGGATGGAAACGTCGGGGGAGACGACCTCGACGAGCGGCGCGAGTCGGGCGGGAAGGCCCTCCGCGAACGCGATCGGCCGGAGGAGGCTCTTGCCGATCGGGTCCGAGACGTCGCCGCTCTTGAGCGTCCGCCGCCGGCGAAACCAGGAGAGCACGAGGTTCTTCTTCGCGCGGGTGAGTGCGACGTAGAGGAGCCGCTTCTCTTCCGCCCTCAGCCTCAGCTCGTCCGCGGCCGCGACGAAACGCAGCCCGGGCGTTCCGACGACAAGTCCGGCAACCGGGAGGCGGAGCGCGAGGGTGCCTCCCGCCCGGTCGTAGAAGAGGCTTCGGCGGGACGCGACCTTCTCACGGTCCCGGAATCCGAGTCCCGCGACGACGACGGTGTCGAACTCGAGCCCCTTGGCCTTGTGGAGGGTCAGGAGCCGCACCGCGTCGTCGTCCTCCTCGAAGGCCCGCGGCTCGGGGACCTTCTCCTCGAGGCGAAGGCCGAGGCGCGCGACGGCCTCCCGGAAGGGGAGCCCTTCGGCGTCGAGGGCGCGGGCGAGGACGAGGAGCCGGTCGAGGTTCGCCGAGGCCTGGAGGCCGTTGACGACGGCTCCGTTCTCGACGGCGGCGAGGACCCGGCGCGTCGTGAGCAGGTCGAGGAGCGTCTCGGCGAGGGGGCGGTGGAGCCGGCGCGCACGGAGCGAGCCGAGGCACGCGAGCGCCGCGGCGACGGGCCCTTCGGCCGGAGCCGTTGCCGGTTCGTCGAAGCGCGTGCCGGCCTCGGAAGCGTCGAGGAGCTCGACGTCGGTCAGGCCGAAGAGGAAGGACTTGAGGGCCGCGACGGTGGCGACGGAGTCCGACGGATCGTCGACGGCCCGGAGCGCGGCGACGACGGCGGCCGTCTCCTCGCGCCTGTAGAAGCTGACGCCGCCGTCGAGTACGGCCGGGATTCCCGCATCGCGGAAGACGTCCTGGAAGAGGTCGATCGCGTCGTTGGAGCCGAGGAGGACCGCCGCGCCCCGGTAGCCCCCGGCAGAGAAGCGCGAGAGGAGGAGATTCGCCACGGCCCGGGCCTCCTGGATCGTGGCCTTCGCGTCCGCGGAGTCGTCCTCGTCGCCGTCGTTTCCGGCGGCCCCGGGCGCCTCCTCGTCGCTCTTCGCCGGGAGCTCGGGTGTCGCGAGGTAGAGGACCTGCCCGGGCCGAGCGTCGTCGACCGGTTCGGGGCGCGGCACGAGCGGCGCGTTCGCGACCTCCCAGGGCTCGTCCTGGGCGCCCTCGAATACCGTGTCGAAGATGCCGTTCACGAAGTCGAGGATGCGAGGTGCGGAACGGAAGTTCGTCACGAGGGAGAGGCGGGCGCTCGCGCCGAGCCCGTCCGCGACGCGGCGGTAGGTCTCGACGTCGGCCCGTCGGAACCGGTAGATGGACTGTTTCGGGTCGCCGACGAGGAAGAGTGCCCCCGGTGCCGGCTCGAGGTCGTCCCATTTCTCGGGGTCCTGCTCGCCCGGCGGCGCCGCGAGGCGCAGGACGATCTCGGCCTGGACGGGGTCGGTGTCCTGGAACTCGTCGACGACGAGATGGGGAAAGCGCTCCTGGAAGTGCTCGCGCGCCGCGCGGGAGTCGCGGAGGAGCTTGCGCGCCGCCAGGAGCAGGTCGTCGAAGTCGAGGAGGCCGCGTCTCTCCTTCTCGGCCGCCAGGCGCGGCAGGAAGCCGTCCCTCACGGAGACGGCGACGGCCGCGAGAAGCCTCTCGGCTGGGAGGAATGCGAGGCGGGCCGAGAGGGCTTTCCACTCGTCGCGGAACGCGTTCGCGGCCGTCTTGAAGTCTCCCGTGAAGAACGCCTTCTTCCCGGGCCGGAAGTCGATCGTCGTGACGGGCCGGAAGGCCGCGAGCTCCTCGAGGCCGAGAGAGAGGAGCGACCGGACCTCGTCCAGGGCCGACCGGAGGAGGAGGACCTTCGGGTCATCGCGAAAGTCGGAAGGGACTTCTTCGACGAGGCGATCGCCGTCGCGAACGAGGCTCTCGATCTCCACCTGAACGTACGGGACAGGGTCGTCGGGGATCCGGCAGGAGAGGACGAGCGTCCTCTCCTCGTGAAGCGTCGTGGCGAGCTCGCCGAGCGCCCCGGGGCCGAGGCCGAGGCGGAGGGCCTCGGTGACCGGGCCGTTCGCGCGGGCCTCCTCGTCGATCCAGGCCGAGAAGACCTCCTCGAAGAGCTCCCGCGCGACCCCGTCCTCGGGAGTGACGAACTCCGGGTCGACGCGCGACTCGACAGGCCTCTCGCGGAGGAGGCGCGAGCAGAAGGAGTGGATCGTGGAGACCTCGGCACTGTCGAGGTCTCGGCGCGCGCGCTCGGCGCGGTCCCGGCGGACCGGGTCCCGCGCATCCTGCGCTTCCTCGTCGATGCGTTTCCTCAGCCGCTCCTTCATCTCGCCGGCGGCCTTCTCCGTGAAGGTCATCGCGGCGATCGAGGAGAGCGGCTCCCCGGCGTCGAGGACGAGCTGGAGGATCCGGTCGATGAGGGTCTTCGTCTTGCCGGTCCCCGCGGAGGCCTCGACGAGGAGCGACCGCTCGACGTCGGTGACGGCGGTCGCCCGCGCGGCAGCGTCCGCGAGCGGCGTCACGGGATCGCCTCGAGCGCGAGGAGGGGCGCGCCGGGGTCGGACGCGGACTCGCCCGCGCGCTTGGAGTCGTAGACCCGCCGGTGACCGGGGCCGCAGACGGCCGCGACGTCGCACTGGGAACAGAGGCTGTCGCCTGCCGAGAGCGACGCGGTGCGCGGAAGGAGGTCCCCGGCCCGGATCGTGGCGTCGAGGAGGGCGACCGCGCGGCCGAGGGACCCGACCGCCTCATCGGTGGCGGCGGCGTCGAAGGCGACGGAGACGGCCGTGGGCTCGCCGCCGGCCTTCTCTGGGTAGACGAAGAGGTACTCGGACGAGATGGAGGAAGCGCCCAGAGCCCGTGCGGCCAGGGCGTACGCGGCGAGCTGGACCTTCTCTCCTCCCGCGATCCGGTAGCGCTTCCGGTTCGTCGTTCCGAAGGGCGACGGGCGGCTGAACTTGTAGTCGACGACGCGTGCCACGGCGCCGTCCCGGTCGAGCCGGTCGATTCGGCCGGTGAGGGAGACAGGGGTGAGGTCGTCCCCCTCAGAGGCTTCGACAACCGCGGAAGGGCCGAAGCGGACCTCGGTCCCGGCGAGCGGGAGCGGGTCCTTCCTTCGGCCTTCGAGCTCGGCGACGGCGCGCAGGAGGCCGGCGAGCCGTGCCGTCGCCACTTCCACGAGGACGGGCGGGAGGTCCAACTCCCAGTCGGCGAAGAAGCGTCTCATCTGCCGCCCTGCTTCGTCGTCCGCGCGCGACGACAGGACGTCCGCCAGGGACGAGCCGGTGCGCATCGCGTCGGTGGCCAGGGTTTCCAGCGCCGCGTGGGCGCGCTCGCCCACGGTCCGGCCGTCCAGGACGAGCTCGTCGGGAGGCTCCTGGGGCGCGGAGAGGCCGAGGGCGTCCATCAGGAAGGCCCGGTAGGCGCAGGAGGCGAGCCGCTCGAGGCGGCTCGGTGAGAGAGGGCGATCGTCGAAGAGGAGCCGACGCGGCGCGCGGGAGAGCCGCCCCTCGTATTCCGTGAAGCGGCGCTCGGCGCGGGCCCGTCCCCGACGGAGCGCCCGCTCGAGCGGCTCGAGGCCAGGGGGGAGGGCGGCGGCGAGCCGCGGAGAGAACGCCAGTGCGCGGCGGAGCGCCTCTTCGCTGTCGACCGGAGGTTCGGCCGTGGCCGGCCGTCCCAGGCGGATCCACCGCACCGAGAGGCGGTCCGCGAGGGCGGGGTCGGCGAGATCCGGCTCGGAGACGGGGTGCCCGGCGCGCTCCTCGAGAAGGTCGACGAGGAACGGTGAGAGGAGGCGCGGCCGGTCCGTGGCGGCTTCGCGCCGTGCGGCGAGGAGGACGAGCCGGCGTCGCGCGGCACCCGTGGCGAGGTGGAAGAGAAAGCGCTCCTCCCTGGCGTGGCGCGGGCCCGTGCGCGGAGCGAGCGGCCGCCTCGTGAGGCGCGACAGCTCGGCACGCTCCGCGTCGAAGAGGAGCGGATCGGGCCGTCCGACGCGGGGGAACGACTGCTCGACGAGCCCGGGGACGAGGACGACGTCGAAGGCGAGACCGCGGGCGGAGACGGGGGCGAGGAGGGCGAGACCGTCGCGCTCGAACCGGCCCTGCCGGACGGGAGTCTCTTCGAGAGCTCGTCCGAGAAGAGGAAGGACCTCGGACGCGGCGACGAGTGCGCCCGGCTCGACCCTCTCGAGATTCTCGAGATGCGCGGCGGCACTCGCCAGCTCCTCTATGGAGGGCAGTCCTCCGAGAAGGGTCTGGAAGGACGCGGCCAGCCTCTGCCCCCACGCGGCCCACGAGGCCGGGGTTGCGTCGGGCAGGACGGGATCGAGCAGGTCGATCACCGCGCCGAGGGCGGCGAGGTCGAGCCGCAGACGGGCTTCCCGCCGCGAGAGGCGCCCCTCGGCCTCGGCGGGCTCTTCCGGCGCGAGGCGTGCGAGCCGAGCGCCAAGACGTTTCCGAAGGTCAACCCAGCCCCCGCGGGCGCGCAGCTCGACGAGGGCACGGGCGACGCGTGCGCGGGAGCCCGCAGCCGCAAGGCCGAGCGCCTCGAGGACGTCGACGAGCGCGAGGAGGGGCTCGGATGCGACGCCGCCTGCCTGAAGCTCGAGAAGGCCGAGGGCGGCGCGCCCCATCGGGGTTCGGGAGAAGCCGATCCCGGCGGGCCGGAAGAACGGGATCCTCCTCTGCGTGAGCTCGGCCACGATCGCGGGTTCCTGCCGCACCGGGTCGCGGACGAGGACGGCAATCCGGTAGAGCGGGACGCCGTCGTCGACGGCCCTCAGGATCTCGCGAACGACCTCGCGCGCCTCGGAGAGATCGGACGGCGCGACGACGACATCCGTCTCGAAGGACGCGGGTGTCGGGCCCGCGTCCAGGGCGGTTGCGCCCAGGAGCCCCGAGAAGAGGGCCGCCCGGACCGGCGGGATGCCGTCGCCCTCCTCTTCAGGGGCCCCGTCCGAAGGAACGAAAGCGAGGACGGGCCGCTCCCTGGCGATGACGGACAGCAGCGCCTCGCGAACGCCTCCCAGGTCGTAAAGGCCGTAGACGAGCAGGGGGTCGGAATTGATCGGTCCGCGTTCGAGCGCACCTCGCTCGAGCGCGGAGTCTGCGTCGGCGAAGGCGCTGCGGAGGCTCTCGAGGCGGCAGAGGACCAGAGCGACCTTTCCGAGGAATGCGGCACGGTCGCCGGTGCGCGCGATCTTCGGGGCGAGGTCCCTGAGGACCGATGCGGCGATTCCGGCGCCGCGCAGGTCGGCGGCCGTCCGCGCGAGCAGGGCTGCGGTCGAGGGGCGCTCGCGCAGGACGTCGAAGACGTCTCCTTCGGGCGTGTCGAGGAGCGCCCGGCGCGTGAGGAGCGCTTCGCCGAGGGCCGGCAGCTGCGGCCGCGGGTCGGGATCCCGGAGCCGCTCGCGGGCGAGGTCGAGGAACGTGAGGAAGCGGAGGTTGGCGATGCCGCCGAACGCCTCAGCCGCTCGGCGCCTCAGGTAGACGCCCAGGAGATTGGAGCCGACGAGGACGTCGACGGGGCGAAGCGGGTCGGCCGCCTTGAGGGATCTGATCTCGTCGAGAAACCGCACCTCGAGCGCGGCGAAGTCGCCGACGTGGAGGGTGTGGCCGGAGGGCGCCGCCATCCCGCCCGGTCAGCCCTCTTTCCAGCGGGGGGCGCGGGCGGCTTCGATCCCGAGGAGATCGAGGATCCGCTGGGTGACGAAGCCGAGGAGGTCGTCGATCGTCTTCGGCCGGGTGTAGAAGCCGGGGCACGCGGGCAGGATCGTCGCCCCGGCCTGGGCGGCCTTCACCATCGCCTCGAGCGTCGGGAGGGGCAGCGGTGCCTCGCGCGGAACGAGGACGAGAGGTCGCCGCTCCTTCAGGTGGACGTAGGCCGCGCGGGTCAGGAGGTTGTCGCAGACGCCGTAGGCCACCTTCGAGAGGGTCGTCGCGCTGCACGGGACGACGACCATTCCCGTCGTGCGGAAGGAGCCGGACGCGATCGCCGCGCCGATGTCCTTGTTCGGGTGGACGACGTCGGCGAGGGAGGCGAGCTCGTCGAACGGAATCCCGAGCTCGTCCGCGGCCACCCGCCGTGCCCCCTCGGTCGCGACGAGGTGGACCTCGACGTCCGGCGTGCGGCGGAGGGTCTCGAGGACGTCCTTTGCGTAGGGAATCCCCGAAGCGCCCGAGACCCCGACGACGACGCGGCGCGGAATGTTTGCGGCCATGAAGCGGAGTCTAGCCGCCGGACTCCTCGTCGAGGATGTCGAAGGTCCAGGCGTGGGCGTTCGCCAGCTCGGCCGCAGCGCGCTCGTTCTCCCGGCCTGGATCGGTCGTCTCGAGGAGGAACAGGCCCTGCTCGGGACGGGCGAGGAGTCGCCAGGGGAGCGTGAGCCTCCGAGCGAACGCCCGGAGCGCGGCTTCGTCCTTCCCCTCGACGAACAGGACGCGCGTCACCGGCCGGCCGTCCCCTCTCCGCGTAGAATCCGGCGCGGAAGCGCAAGGGGTCCGGTGGCCTCCCTGGTCTTCAAAACCAGCGTGCACGCTCCGCGAGGGGCGGCGGGTGGGTTCGACTCCCACACGCTTCCGCCATTCGTCTTCCGTCGAGGCGCGGCATCGAGCGTTCCGGAACGTAGAGGGTCGTCGTTCGTAGAATAGAAAATCAAGACCTGACCCCGTGGCTATTTCGGGAGCGGGTGCGGCTCGGAGAAGCCGCGCTTGCGGATGTCGTCGATCAGCTCGCGGTCCGTCTTCAGGGGCTTGTTCTCGCCGTAGCGGACGTCGTCGCGGTGCTGCGGGACGCAGCCGGGCGTCTTGCGGCAGGCCTCGGCGGCGTCGTCCCACTCGCGGCGTGCGTTGTCCCGACGGGAGCTGGTCGTGCGTTCGGGTACGGCGAGGCCCTTCGAGACGGCGCGGTCCATGCGGCGCTGGGCCTGGGCGGCCGTAGCGTCGCCGTCCCCGGCTCTGCCACCTTTCTTCGAGGAGGCCGCGCCCGAGGTGCTGGCTCCGCGCGAGGCGGGCGGCTCCGCAGCTTCGGCCGGGTCGACGGTCTGAACGTCGTCGAACGAGACCTGCTTCGCCGGCGTCCCCTTCGCCTTCATCTCCGCGGCGTGCTCGGCCAGCGTCTTCTCCCTGGCCGGCTCGGTGGACCGGCCGAGTGCGGGTGCCGGGCGTGCCGTGGGGACGGGAGTCGGGGGGGGAGCCGTCGCCGGAGCCGCAGCGTGTGGGAGGAGGAGGGCGAGTGTGAGCGCGAGCATGGTGTCTCTGGACCGTGAGATTACGACGACGCCGGGCCCCGCGGGATCTCAGGAACCGAGAATCAAGACCTGACCCCTGCCGTGATAGCCTCCTTCGGTGGACTCGGCGGCCAGCGGCGGGGTCCGATCCGGGCGGGGGATGACGGGGGAGGCGCGAAACCGGCTCCTCGTGCGGATTGCGCACGAGCTCGACGGGACCCTCAATCTCGACGACGTGCTCGGCCGGCTCCTGGACACGCTCCGCTCCGCCGTCGGATACGACGCCGCCGGGATCTTCGTCCTGAACCGCGAGGAGGTCTTTCCGGGCTACGGACTCTCGTGGAGGACGATCGCGGCGACGGTCCGGCGGGGTTTCGACGGGCCGCTTCCGGACATCGACCGGCTTCTCGCGCTGGGCCAGGGGCTCGTCGGGCACGCCCTCCAGACGGGCGAGGCCGCCGTGGCGCCCGACGTCCGCCTCGACCCGAGGTACGTGATGGGGCGCCCCGCGACGCGGTCGGAGCTGGCGGTGCCGGTCTACGCGGGGGGAAGGCTCGTCGGCGCGATGAACCTCGAGAGCGACGAGACCGGTGCCTACGGCGACGAGGACGCGGAAACGCTGCGCCTCTTCGCGGACGCGGCCGCCATCGCCGTCGAGAAGGCGATCCTCTACCGGCTCTTCGTCCAGAAGGAGCGGCTCGAAGAGCAGCTCAGGCTCGCGCTCGAGACCCGCGAGCTTTCGGGCGCCGCGGCCTGGCCCGGCATCACCGGCTGGGACGCCGCGGGCTTCTCCCGGCCGCGCTACGAGATCGGCGGCGACTACTACGACCACATCCCGCTCGCCGACGGGAAGCTGGGGCTCGTCGTCGCGGACGTCTCCGGGAAGGGGAGCCTCGCGGCGATGACCCTCACGACGTTCCGGGCCATCCTGCGGACCCAGGTAGAGGGGGAGCCCGAGCCGGTGAGGACGGCGGCCGCCGCAAACCGCCTCCTGCGGGAGAGGGTCGGGCCGACGGAGTACGTCACGGCGGTCTACGGCGTCCTCGACGCGGCCAGCGGCCTTCTCGACTACGCCAACTGCGGGCACACGTCGCCGCTCCTCGTCCGCGCGGACGGACGCTATTCGAAGCTGACGACCGGCGGGCCACCCCTCGGCCTTCTCGCGGGAGCCCGGTACCTCGCCGGCGAGGTCACGGTGGAGCCGGGCGACCTGCTGGTTCTCTTCACGGACGGGGTCGTGGAAGCGGAAGCGCCGGGAGGGAACGAGTTCGGCGTCGACCGTCTCGCCGAGGTCGTCTGCGCGTCGCGTCACCTGCCGAGCGGGAGGCTGATCGAGGAGGTCGTGAGGGCGACGGCGGAGTTCTGCGGCTCCGCCGAGTACGCCGACGACTTCACGGTCCTCGTCCTGAAGAGGCTCGGGCAGGGCTGACGACACCTGGCCGGAGTGGAGAATCGAGACCTGATCCCGGTCCTCGGTGACCCCGATCCGGGGCTAGGATCGACGGCAGGATGAGACGCCTCCTTTCCGCGCTCCTGCTCGCCGTCGCGGCTCCCGTTCTCGCGCAGACCGGTCCTCCGGTGGAGGCGGGGCCTTTTCGAGCCTCCGACCTCGTCGAGCTGACGGCCCTCGAGCCCGGGGTCCGGCTCGACGTCCGCTACGCGCGGAGCGACAACTTCCTCGGGCGGCCGGTTTACGGGGAGGCCCGGGCGTTCCTGCAGCGTCCTGCCGCCGAGGCGGTCGCGAGGGTCCACCGGAGCCTGGCCGGGAAGGGCTACGGCCTGATGGTCTTCGACGGCTACCGGCCCTGGGCGGTGACGAAGGCGTTCTGGGACGCGACGCCCGAAGACAAGAAGCTCTTCGTCGCCAACCCCGCGCGCGGCTCGCGCCACAACCGGGGCTGCTCGGTCGACCTCACGCTCTACCACCTCGACACGGGCAAGGCCGCCGACATGGGAGCCGGGTACGACGAGATGAGCCCGCGCTCGTACGCGACGTGGGAGGGGGGAACGAAGGAGCAGGTCGACCGGCGGGACCTCCTCCGGGGCGCGATGGAACGCGAGGGGTTCTTCGTCTACCCGTGGGAGTGGTGGCACTTCGACTTCAAGGACTGGCGCGACTACCCGCTCCTCGACGTGCCGTTCGAGAAGCTCGGCCGGCCAGGGACGCCGCCCGTCACGAAAACTCCCTGACGCCGTCGTATCCTCCGCGGCGATGGCCCAGAGGATTCTCATCTGCGACGACGAGGGCGACATCCGCGAGTCGCTCCGGGAAATACTGCTCGACGAGGGCTACGACGTGACGGCCGTCTCCGCGGGGCCGAACGCGGTGGCCGAGGCGCCCGATCACGACGCCCTCCTCCTCGACATCAAGATGCCGGGCCAGGACGGCCTCGAGACGCTCGCGCAGATCCGCAAGCGCGGCCTCACGACGCCCGTCGTGATGATCTCGGGGCACGGCGACGTGCGGACGGCGATGGAGGCGATCCGGGCCGGCGCGAACGACTTCCTCGAGAAACCGCTCGCCACCGAGCACGTCCTCAACGCCCTGCGCCGGGTCCTCGATGCCTCCCGCCTCACCCGCGAGAACCTCGAGCTGCGCAGCCGCCTCGGCCTGACGCGCCTCGTCGGCGACGCTCCCGCCGTGAAGAAGCTCCTCTCCGACGTGGCCCGCGCCGCGCCGACTCCCGCGACGATCCTCATCGTCGGTCCGAGCGGGACGGGCAAGGAGCTCGTCGCCCGGTCGATCCACGAGGGATCGGCGGTGAGGAACGGGCCGTTCATCCAGGTGAACTGCGCGGCGATTCCCGAGACGCTCATCGAGTCCGAGCTCTTCGGGCACGAGAAGGGGTCGTTCACCGGGGCAGAGCGCAAGCAGGTGGGGAAGTTCGTCGAGGCCGACGGCGGGTCGATCTTCCTCGACGAGATCGGCGACATGTCCCTCTCGGCGCAGGCGAAGGTCCTCCGGGTCCTGCAGGAGGGCGAGGTCGAGCCGGTCGGGAGCCCGCGGGTCGTCCGCGTCAAGGTGCGCGTCATCGCCGCGACGAACCGCGACCTGACGGAGATGATCCGGCAGGGGAAGTTCCGCGAGGACCTGTTCTACCGGCTGAACGTCATCCCGCTGAAGACCCCCGCCCTCGGCGAGCACCCCGAGGACGTCCCGGCCCTCGTCCTCCACTTCGCCGAGCTCTTCGCGCGGACGAACAACTACCGGCCGAAGCGCTTCACCGACGACGCGCTCATGGCGCTCGCCGCGCGCCCCTGGCCGGGAAACGTCCGCGAGCTGAAGAACCACGTGGAGCGGCTCATGATCATGACGGACGGCGACGTCGTCGACTCGGTCGACGTCGAGGTCCCGGGCGAGGTGCGGCCCGAGGGGCCGGTCGTCGTCCGGGGAGGACGCGTCGTTCGCGAAGGTGAGCCGGAGGCCATGGCGGAGGCGGCATCCGAAGCTCCGGCGTCCACGGGAGCCGGTGCAGCGGCCCCGGACGAGGTCTGGCTCCGCCTCCTGGGCGTGAAGACTCTCCAGGATTTCCAGGACGAGGCCGAGAAGCTCTACATCGTCGCCAAGCTCGCCGAGAACGGCGGGAACGTGACGCGGACGGCCGAGGCCGTCGAGACCCCGCGGTCGAATCTCTACAAGAAGATGGACCGCTACGGCCTGAAGAAACGCGAGGAAGCAACGGCATGAACGCCAGCGAAGCGCTCCGTCACTTCGAGGAGACCGAAGCCCTTCTCACGGGCCACTTCAAGCTCTCCTCCGGCCTCCATTCCGACAAGTACCTCCAGTGCGCGAAGGTCCTCCAGTGGCCCGCTCGCGCCAGCGCCCTCGGCGCCGCGCTCGGGGAGGCCCTCGCGCCGCTCGGGATCGACGCGGTCGTCTCCCCGGCGATGGGGGGGCTCATCATCGGCCACGAGGTGGGGCGCGCTCTCGCGCGCCGGGCGATCTTCGCCGAGCGGGTCGAGGGGTCCTTCGCCTTCCGGCGCGGCCTGGGCCTCGAGCCGGGCGAGAAGGTCGTCGTCGTCGAGGACGTCGTGACGACGGGAGGCTCGACGCGCGAGGTCCTCGCGCTCGTGAGGAGCCTCGGGGCCGAGCCGGTCGCCTGCGCCGCGGTCGTCGACCGCAGGGGCCCGTCGGCCGGCGGCGGCACCCAGAGCCTCGAAGGGCTGCCGTTCCGGTCGGTCCTCAGGATGGAGGTCCCGACGTGGGACGAGGCCTCCTGCCCCTACTGCCAGCGCGGCCAGGAGATCGTCTCCCCCGGCTCTCGGCGTCTCTCGTCGGTCAAGGCCGCGGGCTGAGATCCCGCGCGCCGCGCCGGCCCAGGAGCGGCAGGCCGACGACGCCGCAGGCGATCGTCGTCAGCAGGTGGACCGCGCCCGTCACGGTGGCGCCGAGCGCCAGCGGCACGCCCTCGAGCGCGAGCCCTGCCGCAAAGCCCGATTCCATCGGCCCGAACGTCCCGGCGGGGGAGGGGAGGACGGCGGCCGAGAGGACCGAGGCGAGCGAGGCGAACGCGAGCGCGGGGAGCGACGGCGTCAGGCCGAGGGCGGAGAAGAGGAGCGTGAGCGCGGCGAAGTGGCCCGCGAGGAACGCGACCGCCCCGGCGAACGCGAGCAGGTAGGCGCCCGGCGCCTCCCGGGCGACGCGCAGCCCCTCGGCCAGCTCGCCGAGCCCCCGGGCGAGCCGCGGCCGCGCCGCGAAGCGGCGGGCGGCGGCCTCGACGACCGGGACGCCGAGGCGCGGCATCAGGACGAGGAGAACCGTTCCCGCGGCGACCGCCACGGCCGTTGCCCCGCCGAGGACCGGGACGCCGCTCCTGAGGGCGAGCGCCGCGGCGCCGGCGAGGCCGGCGAGAAGGAACGCGGCGCTGTCGAGGGTCTTCACGAGGACGAAGACCGCGCCGGCGCGTGCCCAGCCCGTCCCGAGGACGCGCCTGTAGAGCGCCCAGCTCGCGACCTCGCCTCCGCGGAAAGGGAGGACCTGGAGGAGGAACGTCGTCGCGCCGGAGACGGCCCAGGCGCGGCCGAACGGAATCCGGTCGGCCGGCGGGAGGAGGAGGTTGAGCCGCGCCGCGCGGGCGGCGAATCCCAGCGCGTAGATGACGACTCCGGCCGCGATCAGCCCTGGCCGGGCCTTCCCGAGACGGTCGAGAACGTCGGCGGGGGCGTGCGCGACCTGCCGGGCGAGGAGGGTGAGGAGGACGAGCCAGAGGAGCGTCAGCGCGATACGGCGCAGAAGGGGCAGGATGGGCGAGGGCGGCGAGAGGGTCGGGGGAGTCCGATCCCCCGGCTCACCCTCGGGCGTCGTCACGGTCCTCGGCGCCCCGGGCCGCCTCCTGGCGGCGCAGGCGAAGCAGGATCTCCTCCATGAGCGTCCGGTTGATCGAGATCAGGTCGGCGAGGAGGCCCGTCAGGAACGAGAGGAAGGAGCCGACGAGGAAGACCGTGGCGAGAAGGAGCGACTGGATGTGCGCGCCGGGGGTCTCCCGCGTGGCGAGGAACCAGACGTAACGCGCGAAAAGCCCCGTCCCGAGGAGGAACAGGATCGCCGACAGCCCGAGGAAGACGGGAAGCGGCTTGTAGAGGGCCGACATCCGCAGGATGTTCGCTCCCTGGACGAGGACGTAACGCGACGTCCGCCGGAAGAGCCGCGAGGGCCGGACCGGCGGGTTCGTCCCGACGCGGACGGAGCGGACCGCCATGTTCTTGTGCCCCGCCTGGATCAGCGTCTCGGTCGTGTAGGTCATCCGGGTGTAGACGTTGAGCCGCAGCGCCGCCTCCCGCGTCAATGCCCGAAAACCCGACGTGGCGTCGGGGACGTCGGTGCCCGAGGCACGCCGCACCACCCAGGAGCCGAGCCGCTGGACGAGCCGCTTGCCGGGCGAGAAATCGGCTTTCGTCGCGACGCCGCGGTCGCCGACGACGATCTCGGCCTCTCCACGCAGGATCGGCCCGACGAGCGTGACGACATCGGAGGCGGCGTACTGCCGGTCGGCGTCGGTCGAGACGATGACGTCGGCCCCGAGGGCGAGGGCGCGGTCGAGGCCCGCCCGCCACGCGACGGCCAGCCCCCTGTGAATACCGAGCCGGAGGACGTGGTCGGCCCCGGCCTCCTTCGCCACGCGCGACGTGGCGTCGGTCGAGCCGTCGTCGACGACGAGGACCTCCACCGTCGAGAAGCCGGGCACCTGCCGGGGCAGCTCGCGGACGGCGGCCGCGATCTGCCCCTCCTCGTCCCACGCGGGAATCTGGATGACGAGCTTCACGAACGGCGAGCATAGCCGAGGTCCGGCTCGATCTCAGGCGCGAGCGGCTCGTCGTATGGCCGGATATCGCCTGGTCTGCGCTTCTCCCGGCGAGCCTGTCGCCTGAGCTTCGACGCCGGGCCGTTTCTCGGAGAAGATGGCGCCATGGCGAAGCTCGCCGCCTCCATCCTCTCCGCCGACTTCGGCCGACTCGCCGCCCACGCCCGCGAAGCCGTCGCCGCCGGCGCCGACTGGCTCCACGTGGACGTCATGGACGGCCGGTTCGTCCCGAACATCACGATCGGGCCGCTCGTCGTCGAGGCGCTCCGGCCCCTCCGCGAGGAGACCGGCGCCCTCCTCGACGTCCACCTGATGATCGTCGAGCCCGAGCGGTACCTCGCCGACTTCGCGAAGGCCGGGGCCGACGTCCTGACGGTCCACGTCGAGACCTGCCCCCACCTCCACCGGACGATCCAGCAGATCAGGGAGCTGGGTGTGAAGGCGGGCGTGACGCTCAACCCCGCGACCCCCCTTTCCGCCCTCGAGGAGATCCTTCCGGACGTCGACCAGGTCCTCGTCATGTCCGTGAACCCCGGCTTCGGAGGCCAGTCGTTCATCCCCGGAGCCACCCAGCGGGTCCTCCGCCTCCGCGCGATGCTCGACGCAATCGGCTCGAAGGCCGAGCTCGAGATCGACGGCGGCATCAAGCCTGGCAACGCGCGCGAGGTCGTCGAAGCCGGCGCCACCGTCCTCGTCGCCGGCTCGGCCGTCTTCAGGGGCGACGTCGCGACGAACGTCCGGCGGTTGCGGGAGGCGCTCCTCGGGCCCTGAGGCCCGCGCCCCACGCCCGCTTGACGCTTCCCGCCGGTCCCCGTATCCTCCGCGGCTCCGGCCCATTGGTCGGAGCGGGTCTTTTGAGAATCAGTTCCGGGTCGAGGGCGGGGTTCAAAGTACCTCCACGAGGTCTCCTGCCGGTAGCCCTGGGAAGCTTTTAGGCGCGTAGCTCAGTGGGAGAGCACTACCTTGACACGGTAGGGGTCAGCAGTTCGATCCTGCTCGCGCCTACCATCTCGCTTCCCACTGCGTTCGCAGGCGCTTAGCTCAGCCGGTAGAGCACTTCCTTCACACGGAAGGGGTCAGCGGTTCGAGTCCGCTAGCGCCTACCATCCCGCTCCCCCCTCCTCCCGAAATTCGATCTCGAATCCCCACCAGCTCGATTGGAGGAGGTCGTCGCCATGTCTGCCATCGCCGAACAAGTCGTCCGCCTGACCCTTCCCGACGGTTCCGTCCGGGAGGTGGCTACGGGTACGACCGGCGAGGCCGTGGCGGCTTCCATCGGGGCGCGTCTCGCCAAGGACGCCCTCGCGGTGAAGGTGGACGGCCGGATACTCGACCTGAAGAGGCCGCTGACGGCCTCCGGCGCCTTCGAGGTCATCACCCCGAAGCACCCCGACGCCCTCGAGGTCTACCGGCACTCGACGGCCCACCTGACCGCCCACGCCGTGAAGCGCCTCTTCCCGGGCGTGAAGATCGGAATCGGACCGGCCATCGAGCACGGCTTCTACTACGACTTCGACCCGGGCCGGCCCTTCACGCCCGAGGACCTCGAGAGCATCGAGGCCGAGATGCGGAAGATCGTGTCGGAGAACGCCCCGGTCGAGCGGCTCGAGATGTCGAAGGCCGAGGCCGTGAAGATCTTCGAGGAGCAGGGCGACCACCTCAAGGTGGAGATCGTCTCCGGCATCCCCGAGGGCTCCCTCTCCTGCTACCGGCAGGCCGACTTCATCGACCTCTGCCGCGGGCCGCACGTCCCGGCGACGGGGAAGCTCGGCGTCTTCAAGCTGACGCACGCCGCCGGCGCCTACTGGAAGGGCGACGAGACGAAGCCGATGCTCCAGCGGATCTACGGGGCGGCGTTCCTCTCCCAGAAGGAGCTGGACGAGCACCTGCACCGGATGGAGCAGGCCCGGGCCCGCGACCACCGCAAGCTCGGCAAGGAGCTGGGGCTCTACCTCTTCCACCCCTGGGCGCCGGCCTCGCCGTTCTTCCTCCCGAAGGGGGCGACGGTCTACACGCTCCTCGTCGACTACATGCGGAGCCTCTACCCGAAGTACGGGTACACGGAGGTCGTGACCCCGCAGGTCTACGACGTCGAGCTCTTCAAGAAGTCGGGGCACTACCAGAACTACCACGAGAACATGTTCTTCACGGTGGCGGACGAGCGGGAGTACGGCATCAAGCCGATGAACTGCCCGGGTCACTTCCTGATGTTCTCGCAGCAGGCCTTCTCCTACCGCGACCTGCCGGTCCGCTACGCCGACTTCGGGCGGCTCCACCGCTACGAGCGCTCGGGCGTGACCCAGGGGCTGACGCGCGTCCGGACGTTCTGCCAGGACGACGCCCACCTCTTCGTGACCATGGAGCAGCTGCCGGCGGAGATGGACCGCTTCATCGACCTGATCGACGAGGTCTACGGGGCCTTCGGCTTCCCCGAGGTGAAGGTCGCCCTGGCGACGCGCCCCGAGAAGTTCATGGGGACGGTCGAGAACTGGGAAATCGCCGAGAAGGCGCTCGCCGCGACGTTCGAGCGGCGCGGCCGGGCGTACGAGATCAACCCGGGAGACGGCGCCTTCTACGGTCCGAAGCTCGACTTCCAGGTGACCGACGCGATCGGCCGTCCCTGGCAGCTCGGGACGCTGCAGGTCGATTTCTCCAACCCCGAGCAGTTCGACCTCGACTACACGGCCGAGGACGGGTCGAAGAAGAGGCCGGTGGTCCTCCACCGGGCGGTCCTCGGCTCGCTCGAGCGGTTCTTCGGGATCCTCGTCGAGCACACGGGGGGCGACTTCCCGCTCTGGCTCGCGCCCGAGCAGGCGCGCGTCATCCCGGTCTCCGACAAGCTCCTCGAGTACTCCCGGAACGTCGCCGCCGCGCTGCGCGAGGCGGGGCTCCGGGTGACGATCGACGAGCGGAACGAGAAGCTGGGTGCCAAGATCCGCCACGGGGAGCTGGAGAAGGTCCCCGTCCTCCTCGTCGTCGGCGAGAAGGAGCGCGAGGCGGGAGCGGTTTCGCTGCGCAAGCGGCACGAGGGGGACCTCGGGTCGCGCCCGCTCGA
Source organism: Holophagales bacterium (assembly GCA_016719485.1). Classification (NCBI taxonomy): domain Bacteria; kingdom Pseudomonadati; phylum Acidobacteriota; class Holophagae; order Holophagales; species Holophagales bacterium. The sequence goes on along the minus strand of JADJZB010000028.1, from coordinate 136,549 downwards.
AGACGTCGTGTCAGAGATGAAACAGGCCGTCGTCGCGCGTGCGGCGACGTGGGGCGCCCCGGCGCCCGCCAGAACGTAAACGCGTCGTCGTAACGAACAGGAGGAAGCGCCATTTTCTTTCGAGGCGGTCCACGGATCCCCCCCCAGAAGAACTCCCCGATCAACGAGTACATCCTTCGTTTTCCCGAGGTGCGCCTCATCGCCGAGGACGGCGAGCAGCTCGGGGTCGTCACGCCACAGGACGCGCTCGCGAAGGCGCGTGAGGTGGCCCTCGACGTCGTGATCATCGCGGAGCAGGCCCAGCCTCCGGTCTGCAAGATCATGGACTTCGGCAAGTTCACCTTCGAGAAGAAGAAGAAGGAGCACGAGTCGAAGAAGAAGCAGAAGGTGACCCAGGTCAAGGAGGTCAAGTTCCGCCCGAACATCGACGACCACGACTACGACTTCAAGATCAAGAACATCGTCCGGTTCCTCGAGGAAGGGGACAAGGTCAAGGCCACGATCCAGTTCCGCGGCCGCGAGATGTCCCGCCTCGACAACGGGCGCAAGGTCCTCCAGCGTCTCAGCAAGGACCTCGAGGGGAAGGCCCACGCCGAGGGCAACCCCGAGATGCTCGGCAACCGGATGCACATGATCTTCGGACCGCCGAAGAAGCACTGATCATTCCCGGCCTCAGAACCGAACCTGGGACCACGTTGGAGCAAGGAGAACCCGGCCCATGGCCACCCACAAGAGGAAGACCCACCGCGGCGCCGCGAAGCGCTTCACGATCACTGCCAAGGGAAAGTTCAAGCGCGGCCACGCGATGGCGCGGCACATCCTGACGAAGAAGGCCTCCGGCCGGAAGCGCCAGCTCGCCAAGTCGGGCCTCGTCGCCAAGGCCGACGAGCACACCGTCCGCAAGATGCTTCCCTACGCGTAAGAAGGAAGAGGAGATAAGGCCATGCCTCGCGTCAAGCGCGGAACAAAGAGGAAGGATCGCCGGAAGAGGATCCTGGATCTGGCAAAGGGCTACTACGGAACCAAGCACAACTGCTTCCGCATCGCCGAGCTGCAGGTCGAGCGTTCGCTCGCCTACGCCACGCGCGACCGCAAGCAGAAGAAGCGCGAGTTCCGGGGGCTCTGGATCACCCGTATCAACGCCGCCGCCCGTATGAACGACATCAGCTACTCGCAGCTGGTGGCGGGGCTGAAGAAGGCCGGCTCGGACGTGAACCGCAAGGTCCTCGCCGAGATCGCCTTCCAGGACCCGAAGGGCTTCACGGCGCTCGTCTCGTCCGCCAAGAGCGCCCTCGCCGCCGCCTGAGGCGGGCGGGGATGAGCGGCATTCGCCCCGAGGCCGGGGGGCCCGGGGGGCCGCAAGCAGCGCCCCCCGGGAGCCCGGTCTCCGTCGAGGAGGCCCGCGGCCTTTTCGCTGTCGAATTGTCCGAGTCGGAGGCCGCCGCGATCTCTCGCGGCGGCCTCTTGCCGGCGGACGTGGCGGCGCTGAAGGTCCGCTGGCTCGGCAAGAAGCAGGGCGTCGTCACGGCGCTCCTGGCGCGCCTCAAGGAGGTGCCGAAGGAGGAGAAGTCCGCCTTCGGTGCCGGCGTGAACGCCCTCAAGCAGGAGGTCGAGGCCCGCCTCGACGCTCTCGAGACGGAGTCGGCCGACCGCGCAGCGGCTCTCGCCGAAGCGGCGAAGGCCGTGGACGTCACGCTCCCGCCGCGGACGCCGACGGTGGGGCGCCTTCACCCGCTGACGATCGTGAGGCGCCGGATCGAGGCGTCGTTCCGCGGCCTGGGATACGAGGTCGCCGACGGTCCCGAGATCGAGACCGACTGGTACAACTTCGAATCGCTGAACTTCCCGCCCGACCATCCTGCGCGGGATGCGGTGGACACGTTCTTCGTCGAGGGGGCGGGACGGGGCGCGACGCGCTGCTGCTCCGGACGCACACGTCCCCGGTCCAGATGCGGACGATGGAGAGCCGCAAGCCCCCCATCCGGGTCCTCTGTCCCGGGCGCGTCTACCGCAAGGACGACATCGACCCGCGTCACTCGCCGGTCTTCCACCAGATGGAAGGGCTCGTGGTCGACGAGGGGATCACGTTCGCCCACCTGCGCGGGACGCTCGCGGCCTTTGCGAAGAGCTTCTTCGGGGGGCGCGCCGAGGTGCGCCTCGCGCCCACGTTCTTCCCGTTCGTCGAGCCCGGCGTCGACTGCGCGGTGAGCTGCGCCTTCTGCGAGAAGGGCTGCCGCATCTGCTCCTTCTCGGGCTGGATCGAGATCATGGGAGCCGGGATGGTCCACCCGAACGTCCTGGCGAACGCCGGCATCGACCCGGAGCGCTACACCGGCTTCGCGTTCGGAATGGGAATCGACCGGATCGCAATGCTCCTTCACGGCATCCCAGACCTGCGGCTCCTCTTCGAGAACGACGTCCGGTTCCTCGACCGGACGTGGACATGACGCCATGAAGTTCCGCCTCGAATGGATCGGGCAGTACCTGCCCGGCGAGCTCCCCGATCTCGAGACGCTCCGCCGCCGGCTGACCGACGTCGGATTCATCGTCGAGGGGACGGAAGGCGAGGGCCGCGAGGCCGTCCTCGACGTCGAGCTGACGGCGAACCGGCCCGACGGGATGAACCACCGCGGCCTCGCGCGGGAGGCCGCCTGCGCCCTCGGGCGGGAGTTCCGCGACGTGCCCGCGCCCACCCCCGCCGAAGGCCCGGTCGACGCCGCCGCGCTCGCGACCGTCGCGATCGAGGAGCCGGCGCTCTGCTCGCGCTACTCGGCGAGGATCGTCGAGGGGATTCGGGTCCGCGAAGCCTCGCCTGCGCTCCAGGAGCGTCTCCGGGCGCTCGGGATGAACCCGATCAGCGCGCCGGTCGACGCCACGAACCACGTCCTCTGGGACATCGGGCAGCCGACGCACGCCTTCGACCTCGACACGCTCGCGAAGGGCCCGGATGGCCGCCCCGCGATCGTCGTGCGGCGGGCACGGTCCGGGGAGACCCTCGTCACGCTCGACGGCGTCGAGCGGACGCTCTCGCCCGAGCACCTCGTCATCGCCGACGCCGAAAGGCCCGTCGCCCTCGCGGGCGTCATGGGCGGCCTGCACACCGCGATCACGCCGTCGACGACGCGCGTCCTCATCGAGTCGGCCCACTTCAGCGCCACGGCGGTGAGGAAGACGGCGCGGCTCCTCGGGATGCACACCGACGCCTCTCACCGCTTCGAACGCGGCGCCGACCCGGCGACGACGGTCGAAGGGCTGAACAGGGTCACGGCGCTCCTCGTCGCCGGCTGCGGCGGCACGGTGGCGCACGGCGTGATCGACGTCCTCGCCCGCGCGATCCCGCCGAAGGTCGTGAAGCTCCGGCACGCGCGCCTCGTCTCGTTCCTCGGGATGGACGTTCCGTTCGCGCGCGCCGTCGAGATCCTCTCGGCTCTCGCCTTCGGCGTGAAGGAGACGGAGCCGGGTGTCCTCGCGGTGACGGTCCCGAGCTGGCGGATCGACGTCGAGCAGGAGTGCGATCTCATCGAGGAGGTCATCCGGGTCGTCGGGTACGGTGCCCTCCCGGAGGCGCTCCCGCCGCCGTTCAACCCGACCTGGTCCGAGCCGATCCTCGCCCGGGAGGATCGCGCCCGCGACGTTCTCGCGGCGGCCGGCTTCGTCGAGGCGTGCAGCTATTCGTTCGTCTCGGCCGAGGAGAACGCCCCGTTCGCGTCCGCCGTCTCCGGCTCCGCCCCGGTGATCGCCAACGCCCTCGGCGAGCCTTTCACGACGATGAGGGCGACCCCGGTCATCGGCCTGCTCCGCTCCGCACGGCACAACGTTCGCCGCGGCCACGCCGATCTCGCCCTGTTCGAGGTCGGCCGTTCGTACGCTCTCGTCGAGGGGAGGCCGGTCGAAAGCCGGCGCGCGGCGGTGCTCCTGCACGGGCGCCGGGGAACCCACTGGGCCGCCGCGTCGCGCCCCGCGGACTTCTACGACGGATCGGGTGCCGTGGCCGCGCTTTACGCCGGCTTCGGCGCCGGGGCGCCCCAGATCCGGCCCGCGTCGTTCCCGTTCCTCGCCCCCGGCCGGTCGGCCGAGGTCGTGGCCGGCGGAACGGTCGTCGGCTGGGTCGGCGTGCTCGCCGGGCCTCTCGCCTCCTCGTGGGATCTCGGCGAGGCGGTCGTGGCGGACGTCGACGTCGCGGCGATCCCGGCTTCGCCGCCCCCGTCGACCGTGGAGATGCCGTCTCGCTTTCCGGGAAGCGAAGTCGACCTGACCGTGACGCATCCCTTGTCGGTCGCCTGGGAGGCGCTCGAGTCGGCCGTCCGGCGGGACGCCCCCGGCGAGCTCCTCCGGGTCGATACGAAGTACCTCTGGCGTGGAGCAGGTGTTCCCGAGGGATTCGTGAAGACGACCCTCACGGTCGCCTACGGCTCCCAGGAACGCTCCCTCGGAAGGGACGAGATCAACCGCTGGCGCGACGAAGCCGCCCGGCGGCTCCTCCTCGTGCCGGGCGCGGCCGTGGATGGAATTGCTTGAAGGAGAACGAGATGAGCGGAAAGAAGGAAAAGGCCCCCGCCGAGGAGCAGGTTCCGGCGGTTGCAGAGCTCGAGCAGCTTCTCTCCGCCATGGAAGAGCGGGTCGCCAGGCTCCTGTCCGCGGTGCAGGGAAGCGCCGCCGAGAACGGCCGCCTCCGCGCCGCTCTCGAGGAGACGGCCGCCGAACGGGACCGCCTCAAGGCCGAGCTGACCGACAGCCGTGAAGGGGCCGTCCACGTGGCCGAACTGAACGAGAGGCTCTCGAGGATGTCCGTCGAGCGGGAAGAGGTCCGTGCCCGTATCGAGCGTCTGGTCAAGAGCTTGGAGGAGCCGGCCGCCGAAGTCTGAGGCGCCGCGTGATATCCTCTCCGGCGGCAGCAAAGAAGGAGAGCTGCCGGGATGGAGAACAGGCCTACCGTCATCCAGGTGGAGATCTTCGGACAGACTTATTCGGTCCGCGCGGCCGGAGAGGCGGAGTACATCCTCGACCTCGCCGCGTTCGTGGACCGGAAGATGCGGGAAGTGGCGGCACACGCCCCGACCGTGGACTCGACGAAAATCGCCATCCTGACGGCCCTGAACGTCTCCGACGAGTTCCATCAGTACCGATTGAAGACCCGGATGGGTGATCCGGGGCGGCTCCTGCCGGTGGCGGGCCGCCTCGTCGAGAAACTGGACGAGATCCTCGGGATACTGCCTGCGGATGTCCCGGCGCGAGCCGGAACGGATATATCTGGCACCCTGCGCGGTGCGTGATTGAGCAAATGTCCTTGAACCGATATTTGAACCCTGAACGTCCCGAAGCCCGGCCACCCTGTGACGCCCCGGCTCCGGCCGGGGAACTGACGGGTCGCCCCGGGTCGTTCGCCCTGGTTTACCGAGGGTTCAAAGACTCAGGCTCACACGGCCGAGGCGGGGGCCTTTTTCCCGCGAGGGCTTCCTAGCGGCAGCATTCCCCCGGTCTCTCGTTTCCGCTTCCCGGCACAGGGTCACCCTCGACGACATGCGAGACGAGGGGGACTACAGGTGAATCCAGCTAGTTACATCGCCATCGCCGTAGCCGCGATCCTCTTTGTGGCGGCGGTGGTTTTCTTCGTCCGTGCGACGAAGGCGAGGGCGAATGCCGATCAGGCCCGGGCCCTCGCCGACCTCGAGGCGCGAAAGGTCCTGGAGACGGCGAAGCTCCAGGCCGAGGCCGAGGTCCGTCGCGCCCAGTCCACCGCGCAGAAGGCCGAGCTCGACGCCAAGGAGCATCTTCTCAAGGCCCGCGAGGCCGTCGACGAGGAGGTGGCGCGCCGGCGCAACGAGCTCGTCGACCTCGAGAAGAGGCTCCTGACGAAGGAGGAGTCGCTCGACCGGAAGATCGGCACCGCCGAGAAGCGCGAGCAGGACGCGGAGAACCGGTCGAAGAACCTCGACAAGCGCGAGAAGCACGTCGACGAGATCGAGGCCGAGGCCCAGAAGGAAGCCGAGTCGCTGGTGGTCGCGCAGCGCGCCAAGCTCGAGCAGATCGCGGGGCTGACGACGGAGCAGGCGAAGAAGGACCTGATCCGGGACCTCGAGAACGAGGCCCGGCTCGAGGCGACCGGACTCATCCGTCGCATCGAGGAGGACGCCGTCGACAACGCCCAGATGAAGGCGAAGCGCCTCCTGGCGATGACGACCCAGCGGATGGCTTCCGACTACGTCGCGGAGACGACGGTGACCGTCCTCGACCTGCCGAGCGACGAGATGAAGGGTCGCATCATCGGCCGCGAGGGGCGGAACATCCGCGCCGTCGAGGCGGCCACCGGGGTCGACATCATCATCGACGACACGCCGGAGGCCGTCCTGCTCTCCTCGTTCGACCCGATCCGGCGCGAGGTCGCCCGGCGGGCGCTCGAGCGGCTGATCCAGGACGGGCGGATTCACCCGGCCCGGATCGAGGAAGTCGTCGAGAAGGTCCGCGCCGAGCTCTGGGAAGACCTCAAGAAGACCGGTGAGGCCGCCGCCTACGAGTTCGGCATCGCCGACCTCCACCCGGAGCTCGTGAAGCTCCTCGGGCGCCTGAAGTACCGGACGAGCTACGGGCAGAGCGTCCTGCAGCACTCGAAGGAAGTCGCCTGGGCCGCCTGCCACATGGCGAGCGAGCTGAAGGTCGACGTCGCCGTCGCCAAGCGCGCCGGCATCCTCCACGACATCGGCAAGGCGATCGACCGCGAGCAGGAGGGGACGCACCTCGAGCTCGGCCGGCAGCTCCTCAAGAAGTACGGCGAGAGCGAGGCCGTCATCCACGGCATGGAGTGCCACCACGGCGACTACGAGCCGCGGACGATCGAGGCGGTCCTCGTGAACGCCGCCGACGCCATCTCGGCCGCCCGCCCCGGCGCGCGACGCGAGATCATCGAGACGTACGTCAAGCGCCTCGAGAAGCTCGAGCAGATGACGCAGGGGATGAAGGGGGTCGAGAAGACCTTCGCCATCCAGGCGGGACGCGAGCTGCGCGTCATCGTCGACGCCAAGCAGGTCAACGACGCCGACTGCTTCTGGATGTCGAAGGACCTCGCCAAGCGGATCCAGTCCGAGCTCCAGTACCCCGGCCAGATCCGGATCACCGTCATCCGCGAGACCCGCGCGGTCGAGTACGCCAAGTAGGCTCGCGAAATCCCACGTACGCCCGCCGCCCCGGGGCCTCCCCGGGGCGGCGTCGTCCCCAGCCCCGGAAAGGACCAGGTCGTGAAGCTCCTGTTCGTCGGAGACGTCGTCGGAAAGCCGGGCCGCAAGGCCCTCGGGCTGCTGGAGAAGGTCATCGCCCGCGAGGCGATCGACTTCACCGTGGTCAACGTCGAGAACGCGGCGGGAGGGTTCGGCGTGACCGCGGAGATCTTCGCGGACCTCTCGAAGCTCCCCATCGACGTCTTCACGTCGGGCAACCACATCTGGGACAAGAAGGACTTCGTTCCCCTCCTCGACGACATCCCGAACCTCATCCGTCCCGCGAACTACCCGCCGGGCAACCCGGGGCGGGGCTGGTCGATCCAGTCGACGCCCGCGGGAATACCGGTCGGTGTCCTGAACCTGCAGGGGCAGGTCTTCATGGCCGCGACCGACTCGCCGTTCCGCGTCGGCGACGTCTGCCTCGAGGAGATGAAGGCGGCCTGCCCGGAGCTGAAGGTGGTCGTTATCGACATCCATGCCGAGGCGACCTCCGAGAAGCAGGCGACGGGGTGGTGGTTCGACGGGCGCGCCTCGCTCGTCATCGGGACGCACACCCACGTCCCGACCGCGGATGCCCGGGTCCTGCCGAAGGGGACGGCCTACCAGGGCGACGCCGGTATGACCGGGGCCTACGAGGGGATCATCGGATTCGACCCGAAGAACATCCTCGAGCGTTTCCGGTTCCAGACGCCCCGCGGCATGGAGACGGCCACGCGCGACGTCCGCCTCTGCGGCGCCATCGTCGACGTGGACGAGGCGACGGGGAAGGCCCGGTCGATCACGCCGATCCAGGAGAAGCTCGGTTCCTGATCCGTCAGGGCGGCCGCACCTCCTGCTAGCATTCGGACATGGCCGTAGATCCCGAGCTCCTCGCCATCCTCGCCTGCCCGGCATGTGACGCCCGACCGGCCGTGACCCTCTGCCCCCTCGAGGCCGGGGCCGCCGCGCAGGTCGTCGAGAAGTACCGCGACAGGTTCCGCGACGAGGAACCCGTCGTGACCGAGGGCCTCCACTGCGGCGCCTGCGGCCGGGTCTACCCGATCGTCTCGGACATCCCGGTCATGCTGGTCGAAGAGGCCCTCCCCGCCGGGGCCCGCGCGTCCTGAACCTGCTCCCAGGCTCACTTTCCCACCGGGCTCCGCTCCCGCGTGCGGCGTTCGCTGTGCTCGTCCTGTGCGTGGCGCTGAGTCACGTGATGGCGGTCGCGAACATCGCGCTCGCCCTGGCGCTCCTCGCCTCGCTGCTCTGGCGCCTGGCGGTCCGGCGGGCCGGGAGAGAACCCTCGGGCCCTTCCGAAGGACGTCGCCGCTTCACGGTCCCGTCGCGCCGTTCCTATTGCTGTCGATCCTCGCAGTCTTCTTCTCGACCGACGCGATCCGCTCGGCCCGGGAGGTCAAGGGCCTCGTCACGTTCCTGCTCGTCGTCCTCGTGGCGGCGCTCGTCGACGGTGTCGAGGACGCCCACCTCGTCGTGGACGCCCTCCGGCTCACCACCCTGTACCTCGTCCTGAGGGGCCTCGTCGACTACTTCATCCTCGGCTACGACAACGTCTGGGAGAGGCCCTCCGGCGGGCTCTCGATCTACATGACGTACGCCGGGCTCCTGATGGTTCTCTCGCTCGTCCTGGCGGCGCGCGCGCTGACGGCGGGGCGGCCGCGTCCGCAGCGCGTCGCCGACGGAGCCCTCGCGCTGGCCGCGATCCTCCTCGTGGGCCTCACCTTCACGAGGAGCGCCTACCTCGGACTGGCCGCCGGGGTCGTCGTCCTCGTCCTCACGGCCCGTCCCCGGCTCGTTCTCGCCGTCCCCCCGCTCGCCGTCCTGCTCGTTCTCGTCCTGCCTGCGGGCGTGCGGGAGAGGGCGGCCTCGACGTTCGACCGGACCGACGCCGCCGCGCGCGACCGGCTCGCGATGTGGTCGTCCGGGGCCACGATGATCTCGGAGCGACCGTTCTTCGGGGTCGGTCCGGGACGGATAACCGAGCTTTACCCGGTCTACCGCCAGCCGGAATTCGTGGAGGCGAACGTCGGTCACCTCCACAACAACCTGGTGAACGTCTCCGCGGAGACGGGCGTTCCCTCGGCCATCGCCTACCTCGCGATCGTCGTCGCCGTCCTCGCGGCCGGATGGCCCCTCTCGCGGGACCGGTCGCGCCCCGCCGTGCGCTCCCTGGCCCGCGGGGCGCTCGCGGCGAACGTCGCGCTCTTCGTGGCCGGGATGTTCGAGTACAACTTCGGCGACGTGGAGATCCTCCGGCTGATGCTCGTCGTCCTCGCGCTCCCGTTCGCCGCGGCTCGCGGCGCCGGAGCGCCGGCCCCACCGGTCTCCTAGGCTCGCCGGGGGCGCCGCCGCCCCGGCCCGGTGTCGAGACTTCTCTTCCACGCCAATAGAATGAGGGAGATGTCGTTCCGCTACAGGGTGCCGCGGCGACCGCTGGCCGGTTCCACGGAGCCGACCCTCCCGTTTGGCGACGGACCTCCAGGGGCGTCGGCGATCACGGTCTCGCTCTTCGTGGCGAGGCTCAACGGCGTCCTGCGTGCCTCGCTCCCCGACACGTGGGTGAAGGGTGAGATCGGGGATTGGCGGATCTGGTCGTCGGGGCACGCCTACTTCACGCTCAAGGACGCCTCGGCCGCGCTACCGGCCGTGATGTGGTCGTCGGACGTCGCACGGGTTCCGTTCCGCCCCGAAGAGGGGATGGAGGTCCTGGCCCGGGGACGGCCCGACGTCTACGCCCGCAGCGGCAAGCTCTCCTTCGTCGTTTCCGAGATCCAGCCCGTCGGGGCCGGCGCGCTGCAGCTCGCCTTCGAGCAGCTGAAGGCGAGGCTCGCTGCGGAGGGGCTGTTCGATCCGTCCCGGAAGCGGAAGCTTCCCCTCCTCCCGCGCCGGATCGGGGTCGTGACGTCGCGGCACGGCGCCGCCGTGCGCGACGTCCTGAAGGTCCTGTCGGCGCGCTTTCCGAACGCGCACGTGACGGTCTGGCCGGTGGCGGTTCAGGGCGCCGCGGCCCCGGACGAGATCGCGCGCGCCGTCGAGGGGTTCTCGCGCCACTCGGCCGCGGACGTCGTCATCGTGGCGCGCGGGGGCGGGTCGCGCGACGACCTGTCGGCCTTCAACGACGAGAGGGTCGTCCGCGCCGTGGCGGCCAGCCGCATTCCGACGATCTCGGCCGTCGGCCACGAGATCGACGTGACGCTGACCGACCTCGCGGCCGACCTGCGCGCCGCCACGCCGTCGCAGGCGGCCGAGCTCGTCGTAGCCCGCCGGGACGACTTCGAGGGCCGAATCGAGGGCCTCGGGCGCGAGCTGACGCGGACCCTGAAGGGCCGCCTCCTGGCGGCCCACGCCGACGCGGCCCGCCTGCTGAACGCCCCTGCGCTCGCCGGCTTCCCGGCGCGGGCGGCGTCGCTCTCCGCGCGGGCGTCCTCGGCGGCCCGGGAGCTCCTCTCGGCAGTCCGGCGCCTGCCGGCGGCATACCGCGAGCGCCTCCTGCGGGCCGAAGGGGCGGTGGCGGCATGGCCGTCCCGGGCCGCCCTGCCTCTCGGTCTCGCGCGCACGGCGGCGGCCGAGCGGGCGGCGTCGGAGCGGCTGGAGCGGCGTCTCGGCGCCTCGCGCGAGCGGCTCGGAGCGCTCGCCGCCTCGCTCTCGGCGCTCGACCCGCTCCGCGTGCTGGCACGAGGCTACTCTGTGACGTACGTCGAGGGGGCGACGGCTCCCCTCGTCGACGCGGAAGGCGTCGCACCGGGCGACGCCCTCCGGATCGTCCTGGCGCGCGGGACCGTGAGAGCGCGCGTGACGGACATTTCGAAGGACGGTGCGTGATGACGGCGAAGGCGAAGCTCCCGAAAGGGCTCACGTTCGAGAAGGCGCTCGAGAGGCTGGAGAAGATCGTCGCGGAGCTGGAGGACCCCGAGAGGGGCCTCGAGGCGTCGCTGGAGCTCTTCGAGGAAGGCGTCGCGCTGTCGCGTTTCTGCCGCGGCAAGCTCGAGGAGATCCAGAAGCGGGTCGACGTCGTCCTGAAGGAGACGCCCGAGGGTCTCGAGACGGAGCCCCTCGACGCGCCCGGCGCAGACGACGCAGCGGGGGAGGACGAGGCGTGAGCCTCGGGGCGTTCCTCGCCGCGGCGAGAGGAGAGGCCGAAGCTGCCCTCGAACGGATCCTCCCCCCGGCCGGCGAGGGTCTCGCCGACGCGATGCGCTACAGCACGCTCGCGGGAGGAAAGCGCCTGCGTCCCGCCCTCGCGCTCGCCGTTCACGACGTCCTCGGAGGGAGCGCCGCGCCACGCGACGAGGTCGCGGAGGCCGCGGCGGCGCTCGAGCTGGTCCACACCTACTCGCTGATCCACGACGACCTCCCCTGCATGGACGACGACGCCCTGCGCCGGGGCAAGCCGACCTGCCACGTCGTGCACGGCGAGGCGATGGCCCTCCTGGCGGGCGACGCCCTCCAGTCGCTCGGCTTCGAGGTCCTCGCCTCCCGGCCGCGCGGCGAGGCCCTGGCGGCCCGCCGCGCGGAGGCGGTCCTCCTCCTGGCGCGGGCGATCGGCTCCGGAGGGATGGCGGGCGGGCAGGCGCTCGACCTGGCCGCGTCCGGGCACGGACGGGAGGACCTTCGGACGGCGGGGCGTCTGAAGGAGATCCACGAGAAGAAGACGGGGCGCCTCCTGTCGGCCTCGTGCGAGCTCGGGGCCGTCCTGGCGGGGGCGACCGGAGAGCGGCGGGAGGCCGCCGCGCGGTTCGGCGACTCCCTGGGCGTCCTCTTCCAGATCGCCGACGACCTCCTCGACGTCACCGCGACGGCCGCGGTTCTCGGCAAGAGCGTCGGCAAGGACGTCGCGCAGGAGAAGCTCACCTACGTCTCCGTCTTCGGTGTCGACGGCGCGGTCGTCGAGCGGGAGAGGACCCTGGCCCAGACACTCTCCCTGGCCCGGGTGCTGGAGGGTGCCCCGGGGCTCCTGGCGGCGGTGGCCGAGTACGCCGGACACCGGGACCGTTGACCGGATATCATTGATGGTTCTATGACCAGCCGTCCGACCCCGCTCCTCGACCGGGTCCTCTGGCCCCGGGACCTGAAGATCCTGACCCTCGAGGAGCTGGCGACGCTCTCCGACGAGCTTCGCTCCTTCCTGATCAACTCGGTGTCGAAGACGGGAGGCCATTTCGCCTCGGGCCTCGGTATGGTCGAGCTGACGGTCGCCCTCCACCACGTCTTCGACACCCCCAGGGACCTCCTGGTGTGGGACGTCAGCCACCAGTGCTACCCGCACAAGGTCCTGACGGGGCGCCGGGACCGGCTCCACACGATCCGGCAGAAGGGCGGGCTCTCGGGCTTCACCAGCCGGGCGGAGTCGGAGTACGACGTCTTCGGGGCGGCTCACGCCTCGACGTCGATCTCCGCCGCCCTGGGGATGGCCGCGGCGCGGGACGCCAAGGGGGACGACTACGACGTCGTCGCGATCATCGGCGACGGCGGCCTGACCGGTGGCGTCGCGATGGAAGGGCTGAACCAGGGCGGCTACCTGAAGCGCCGGCTCATCGTCATCCTGAACGACAACGAGATGTCGATCGCCCCGAACGTCGGGGCGATGTCGGGCTACCTCCTCCGGATCGCGCGCGGGCAGATCTACAACAGGGTGCGCGGAGAGGTGGCCAGCGTCCTGAAGAAGCTCCCGAAGGGGGAGCGCCTCGCCGAGATGGCCGAACACCTCGAGGACGGCCTGAAGAAGGCCCTCGTCCCCGGCACCCTGTTCGAGGAGCTGGGGTTCAAGTACGTCGGACCCATCGACGGCCACAACATCCCCGTGCTCGTGAGGACCCTCCGCGAAGCGAAGGAGTACGACGGCCCCCTCCTGATCCACGTCCGGACCACGAAGGGGAAGGGATACGCCCTCGCCGAGCAGGACCCGGTCTTCTGGCACGGGCCCTCGCCGTTCAAGGTGGAGACGGGCGAGATCGCGAAGAAGGCCGCACCGCCGAGCTACACCACGGTATTCGCCGACACGCTCTCCGATCTCGCGGCGAAGGACGAGCGGATCGTGGCGATCACGGCGGCGATGCCGGACGGCACCGGCCTCGACCGCTTCGCGAAGAAGTTCCCGGACCGGACGTTCGACGTCGGCATCTGCGAGCAGCACGCCGTTCTCTTCGCCGCCGGCATGGCGACGCAGGGGATGAAGCCCGTCTGCGCGATCTACTCGACGTTCCTGCAGCGCGCCTACGACCAGATCTTCCACGACGTCTGCCTGATGGACCTGCCGGTGGTCTTCGCCCTCGACCGGGGCGGCGTCGTCGGGTCCGACGGGCCGACCCACCACGGGGCCTACGACCTCTCGTACCTGCGCATCTTCCCGAACATGATGGTCGCAGCGCCGAAGGACGAGAACGAGCTGCGGCAGCTCGTCGCGACGGCCTTCACGACCGGCCACCCCACCGCCGTCCGGTATCCGCGCGGCGCGGGTTACGGCGTCGCGCTCGACGCCGAGCCGAGGATCCTCCCCGTCGGAAAGGGAGAGGTCCTGCGCGTCGGAAAGGACGGCGTCGTCGTGGCGATCGGCGACCCGGTCCTCCCGTCCCTCGGTGCGGCCGAGCGGCTTTCGGCGGAGGGGGGAGCGTCGCTCACCGTGATCAACGCCCGTTGGGTGAAGCCCCTCGACACCGAGCTGCTGGCGCAGTTCGTCAAGAACGGAACGACGGTCTTCACCGTGGAGGAAAACGCCATCGCCGGCGGGTTCGGTTCCGCCGTCTCCGAGGCGCTCGACGCCCTCGGCATCGTGGCGCCGGTCCACCGGATCGGGATCCCCGACCGGTTCATCCCGCACGCCACTCAGGCCGAGCAGCGGGCCGAGATGGGGATCGACGAGGAGGGCCTCCTCGGGACCTTCCGGGCGAAGACCGCCGGCGGCGGCGTCGTCCCGATCCGTACGCGCGCCGCGAGCTGACCGGGCGGGCCGCCCGATGCGCGCGCTCGTCTGCGAGTCCCCCGGACACGTCGTGCTCCGGGAGCTCCCGGATCCCGAGCCCGGCCCGGGTGAGGTCGTCGTCCGGGTGGAGGCGACGCTCACCTGCGGCACCGACCTGAAGCTCGTGAAGAGAGGGCACCCGAAGGTCCCGTTCCCGACGGTCCTCGGGCACGAGTTCTGTGGGCGCGTACTGCGTGTCGGCGCGGGGGCCCCGTTCTCAGAGGGAGAGAGGGTGACGTCGGCGGTCAGCGCGCCTTGCGGCGCGTGTCGCGAGTGCCACAACGGACATCCGAACCTCTGCGGCACCGCGTTCGACCACCGGGTCTGGGGGACATGGGCCGAGCTCGTGAAGGTGCCCGCCCGGATCGTCCGCTACGGCCTCCTGCGCGTCCCCGACGGGCTCGCGCCGGCCGCCGCCGCGCTCCTGGACCCCCTTGCGTCGGTGCTTCGCGGGCTGGGCCGGGTCCCCGACGCCGCGGGCCGGACGGTTCTCGTCCTGGGAGCCGGCCCGATCGCCCTCCTCTTCACGTCCCAGCTCCTGAAGCGGGGCGCGTCGCGCGTCTTCGTGGCGGGGCGGAGCCCGGGGCGTCTGGCCGCCCACGCGGCGCTGGGGGTGGAGACGATCTCGACACGCGAGAGCCTCACGGCGCGGCTCTGGGACCTGACGGAAGGGCAGGGAGCGGACCTCGTCATCGAAACGACCGGAGCCCCGTCGATCGCGGACGAGGCGCCGGGTCTGGCGGCACGAGGGGGAACGGTCCTCCTCTTTGCCGGGCTCGTGCGGGAGGCCCGTCTCGCCGTCCTCGCACACCGCATCCACTACGACGAGGTCTCGCTCGTCGGCTCGTTCCACTACACCGCAGACGACGCGCGCGCATCGCTCGACCTCCTCGCCCGGGGCGAGGTCCCGATCGACCGCCTCGTGACGGCCGAGAGCCCGCTCGAGCAGTACCCGTTCGTGCTGGAACGGCTTTCCCGCGGGATGGAGATGAAGGTGGCGTTCCTCCCGTGATCCCTTCCAGGATGAAAGCGGCGCTCGCCCGCGCCCCGGGGCGGATCGAGATCGTCGAGATGGAGACGCCCCGGCCCGGTCCCGGCGAGATCCTCGTGGCGATGAAGGCCGTCGGCCTCTGCGGGAGCGACGTCCACCCGTGGTACGTGGCGACGAAGGCCCCGGCTGTCCTCGGGCACGAAACCGCGGGCGTCGTCGTCGAGACGGGCGTCGGCGTGACGCACCTGAGGCCGGGGGACCGGGTCTTCGTCCACCACCACGCCCCGTGCGGCGTCTGCCGTTTCTGCGCCGCGGGGGAGTCCGTCATGTGCCCGGAATGGAAGCCCTCCCGCCTCCACCCCGGAGGCCTCGCCGAGTACGTGAGGGTGGCGGCCCCGTCCGTCTCGCGCGATGCGCTCCTCCTTCCGCCGCACGTCTCCTTCACCGGCGGCGCGTTCGTCGAGCCCGTCGCGTGCGCGCTGAAGGCCGTGGACCGGGCCGCCGTCCGCCGGGGCGACACGGCTCTCGTGGTCGGCCTCGGATCGAACGGCCTCCTCCTCGGCTGGCTCGCGCGGCTCGCCGGGGCGCGCCTACTCCTCGGGAGCGACCCCGACCCCGCCCGGCGCCGCTTCGCCCGGGAGCTCGGGTTCGACGCCGTCGTCGACCCATCCGCCGAGAGCCTCGTCGAGTGGGTGACGTCCGCGGCCCCCGGCGGAGCGGACGTCGTCTGGATCATCCCGACGGCGGCCGCCGCGGTCCTCCCGGCGATGGAAGCGGCCGCGCCCGCGGCCCGCGTCGTCTTCTTCTCGCCGGTCGCGCCCGACACCGTCTGGCCGATCGCGCCGCACACGCCCTACTTCAAGGACCTGACGCTCTGCTTCAGCTATTCCTCCGGCCCCCTCGAGACGCGGCGTTCGCTCGACCTGATCGCCTCGGGCGACCTCCCCGTCGAGAGTCTCGTCACGCACCGTCTGCCGCTCGACCGCGCCGCCGAGGCCTTCGCCCTCGCCGAGGCCGCGGGCGAAGCGCTGAAGGTCGTCGTCGAGATCTGATGGCCGCGCCGAAGACGCGCCTCGACGTGCTCCTGGTCGCCCGGGGGCTGGCCGAGTCGAGGACGAGGGCCGAGGCGCTCGTCCTGGCGGGGCGCGTGAAGGTGAAGGGGGTCGAGCGGCCGAAGCCCGGGACGTCCGTCGGTCCCGACGTCCTGATCGAGATCCAGGGGCCGGAGCATCCCTGGGTCTCTCGCGGCGGGGTCAAGCTCGCGGCAGGGCTCGACGCATTCGGTGTCGACCCTGCGGGTCGATGCTGTCTGGATATCGGCGCGTCCACGGGAGGCTTCACGGACGTTCTCCTCTCGCGGGGGGCGGCGCGGGTCTTCGCGATCGACGTCGGGCACGGCCAGCTCCACGCCAGGCTCAGGAACGACCCGCGCGTCGTTCTGCGCGAAGGGGTCAACGCGCGGCTCCTCTCTCGCGCGGACGTGCCGGAGGCCTGCTCGCTCCTCGTGGCCGACGTGTCGTTCATCTCGCTTCGGCTGATCCTGCCCGCGGCAGTCCCCCTCCTCTCCACGGGCGCCGACTCCGTTCTCCTCGTCAAGCCGCAGTTCGAATCGGAGCGCGGCGAGGTCGGCAGGGGAGGAATCGTCCGTGACGCCGAGGTCCGCCGCCGCGCGCTGGAGCGCGTCGTCGCTTCGGCCGAAGCGCTCGGGCTGGCCCACCGCGGGACGATCGAGTCGCCGATCACCGGCGCCGATGGCAACGTCGAGCTCCTCGCGGCGTTCCTCCTCGGCGGTCAGAGCGCCGCCAGCGGCTAGAATCGCTCCATGTCGACGCGACCGAGGGCGCGAAGAAAGGCCATCCGGAGGGTCGGTCTCGTCACGCGCACCACGAGCGGCGACGCCATCCACCTCACCCGACGCCTCGAGGCGTGGCTGCGCAGGCGCGGCATCGAGGTCCTCCACGACGCCGAGTCGATGGGGGCGCGGCATGCGATGGGGGGCGTTCCGCGGGCGGAGATCTCGAAGCACGTCGACCTCCTCGTGACGCTCGGAGGCGACGGGACGCTCCTCTCCGTCGCGCGGCACCCCTCGCCGGGCGTCGCCATCCTCGGCATCGACATCGGGACGTTCGGCTTCCTGACCTCGTGCCCTCCCGACGCCTGGGAGCCGCTCCTGACGGACGCGCTGGCCGGGACGGCTCCGCTGGAGTCGCGACGGATGCTGAACGTGGACGTCGTCGAGGCCGGGAGGCCCCGGCGGCGGATCCGGATCATCAACGACGCCGTCATCGGCAAGTCGGCCCTGTCGCGCATCGCGACGATCCGCGTCGAGGTCGACGGACGGCCGGTGTCGCGCTATCGCGGGGACGGCCTCATCGTCGCCACACCGACGGGCTCGACGGCCTACAACCTCTCGGCCGGCGGGCCGATCCTGATGCCGACGATGCCGGCCATCATCCTGACCCCCATCTGTCCTCACACGCTCAGCCTCCGGCCGGTCGTCCTCCCGGACGACGTGACCCTCGGCCTGGCGGTCGAGGGCGATCCGTCGGACGTCTACCTGACGATGGACGGGCAGGAGGGCTTCCCTATCGGACCGGCGACGCGGGTCACGATCGCCCGGGCGCGCGAGACGGCCCTTCTCGTCCGCGCCCACGGCAGCACGTTCTTCGACGTCCTCGCCAAGAAGCTGTCCTTCGGCGGCGAGAAGAAGTAGGCGACCGCCGCGATGGGGGTGAAGAAGGGGCTCGGCGGCCGGATCCCCCACCCCCACATCCCGCACCTCGTCCTGGAGCACGTCCGGGTCCTCCGGCTCTTCGTGCTCCTCTTCCTCTTTTCCCTCCTCGTCCTCTACGCCGTCTTCCGCTCGGCGCGCTTCCAGGACCTGATGAGGCGCCGGGCCGAGACGCTCCTCTCCGAGGCGCTGAAGAGGAAGGTGACGATCGGTGGCTTCGACCTCGCCCTCGTCCCGCCAGCGTTCCTCGTGAAGGACGTGTCCGTCTCGAACGACCCGAGAGGGCTCGCCGGCTCCTGCTTTTCCGCGGAGGAGGTGAGCCTGCGGGGAATCCCGCAGATCTCCGCCACCCGGATCGACCTGCCCAAGGTGCGGCTCATGGGGCCGCACGTGGTTTTCGAGGTCTTCGCCGACGGTACGAACAACTTCTCCTCCATCGTCGCGGCCCTGCCGAAAGGGGAAGGCGGCGGGAAGGACGTCCGGATCCGGGAGGCGATCCTCCAGAAGGGGACGATTCGCTTTCGCGAGTGGAAGGCGAAGCTCGACGTCATCCTGACCGAGGCGGCGCTGACGGCGCGTTCCGGGAGGTTCTCGAAGACGACCCGGGTTTCCCTCGGCTGCCGGCAGGCCCGCCTCAAGCTCGACGACGGCGACGTCCTCGACCTCGAGATCGGGGCCGACGTCGTCCTGTCTCCCGGCAGGGTTCGCTTCCGGGGGATCCGGCTCCGGGGAGAGGGGTTCGCCCTCGACGCCCTCGGCGGGATCGACGACCTGACGAATCCGGAGGTGAACATCCTCGCCCGGGCGCGGATGCGCGGAGAGGATCTCGATCGCTACTTCGGTGCGGGGATCCCGCTGACCGGGCCGGTGTCGGCCGTGGCGAGCGTGAGGGTCCCGAAGGGTGGAGGGTTCCGGGTGAGGGGGGAGTTCGAGATCGGGGAGGGCGGGCGTTTCGGTCCGTTTCCGATGACCGGGGAGGGATCGATCCGCGTCGACCCCGACGGTCTTCTCGCCCACGTCTCCCGCGCCGAGTACGCGGGCGGGACGCTCGAGGCCCTCGTCCAGCTCGGGAGGCTGAAAGGACCACCGCTCCCGGTGCGGATCGCGGTGTCGGGGAAGGGGATCGATTTCGAGAGCTTCTTCTCGGACCTCGGGCTTCCGGGGACGGGCCTGATGGCCCGGGCGGACCTGGACATGACGCTCACGTTCGGGCCGGGCGGGGCTGCGCGCGCGGACGGATCGGGAGCGATCCGCCTCGCCGCGGCCCCGGGCGTCCCCTCGGCCGTTCGCGGGAGGCACGCGCTCCCCGTCTCCGGAGGGGGACCGCTCTTCGTGAAGGACGGTGCGATTCTCTTTCCGCGCGTGGCGTTCCTCACGGCAGGCGGGCTCCGCGCGACGCTGGACGGGACGCTTCAGATCGGTTCCTGGGAACCCGACTGGGCGCTGACGATCGAGGCCCCGGACCTCGTCGAGGCCGAACGGCTCGCCGCGAACTTCTATCCGGCCATACAGGGAGAGCCGCTCTCCCCGCCGCTGAAGCTCGGCGGCTCGGGGCGGCTCGTCGCGTCGCTGACACGGAGCTTCTCCGATCCGCGCATCACGGGGCGGCTGGAGGCCTCGTCCTTCGTCCTGCGCGGCGTGCCGTTCGGCGAGACGACCGCCGACTTCCTCGTCGACAGAAACGTCCTGACGCTGCAGCCGCTCGAGGCGCGCGACGGGGGCGGCCGGCTCGTGGCGAGCGGACAGATCGCGTGGGGCGGGGCGCTCGGAGGTGAGTACCGCCTGACCGGCTTCACGACCCAGACCGAGCGGTGGCCGGTGGAACGGATCTTCTCGTTCCTCTCGCTCGACCTTCCGATCACGGGTCTCGTCACCGGCCGTCTCCCTCTCGACGGCGTGACGCCCCGCGTCCTCGGCGAGGGGAGCCTCGCCTTCGACGAGTCGCGCCTCTGGGGTCAGCCCTTCGACCGCGTCGAGGGGACGCTCGGTTTCGAAGAAGACCGTCTCCGGCTCTCGGCGGTTCGCGGCGCACTGGGGAAGGGGGCGGCCCGCCTGGACGGCTTCTACCGGTACGCCGACGACGGATTCGAGATGGAGGCCGAGGCGCAGGACCTTCCCCTCGAGAGACTCGGAGCGTTCTCCGAAGGGGCGCCCGGCCTGACGGGCCGGCTCACGGGCTCCCTCGCGGGCCGCGGAACGCTCGACGTCCCGAACCTCGAAATGGAGGGGAAGATCGTGGAGGCGGCCTGGCAGCAGACGCCGCTCTCACTGCCCGGCAAGGAGGTGTCTCTCCGGTTGACTCTCGACGGCGGAAAGGTCGAGGCGGAGGTCGATGCGCCAGGGGCGGCGCGCCTCACTGCGGCGGGGAGCGGAGGCGGGCTGGAGGTCGGCCTCGAGGTTCGCTCGATCGCCGCCTACGCGGCCCTCCTCGGGGTTCCCGCCGGAACCGACCTCGACGGGACGGCACGGGTCGCCGCCAGCCTCTCGCGGGACGCGGCCGGGAACGTGACCTCGGCCCGGGGCCGGTTCGTGCAGCTCGACGCCGTCGTCGGTCCGCACCGTCTCTCTCTCCCGGCTCCGGCGGCGTTCACGTGGGTGGACGGCCGGTTCTCCTGGGAGGACGTCCGCCTCGCCGCGCACCGGGCGGCGGGTTCCGCCGGGTCTCTTCCGGAAGGTGAGGTGACCCTGAGCGGGAGCCTCGAGACCGGAGGCGGAGGCGCAGTCTCCGCGCGGGCCGTCGGAACGATCGAAGCAGCGATCCTGACGCCGTTCCTAGACGGTGCGACCCTGGAAGGAAGGATGTCCGTGTCGGCGACGGCGTCCGGAACGCTCGAACGGCCCGTCTTCGAGGGGCGCGTGGGCCTCGACGGCCTCGAGCTCGTCACGTCGCCCGGGGAGAAGCCGATCGAGGGGATCACCGGAACGCTGCAGCTGACACCCGGCCGGATCACGACCGACGACCTCTCGCTGCGGTGGAACGGAAGCGTCGCCGTGGCCGGTGTCCTCACCCTCGACGGACTCCGGATGTCGGGGCTGAGGCTCAACGTCCACGTCGAGGATCTGAAAAGCGAGCCGTTTGCCGGGCTCAGGACGACCGTGTCGGGAGACCTCGTCCTGCTCGGGGACGAAGAGGTCCGCTCCGCCCGAGGAGAGCTGCGGCTGATCCGGGGGATCTACGCCGAGGACCTCGACCTGTCGATCCAGGCGCTCCTCGGGGGCCGGCGTGGCGCCGGCGGGACCCTCTCCGAGCCGACCCGGTTCGACGACGTGGCGCTGGAAGTGCGGATCGCGATTCCGCCAGGGGCCTTCGAGGTGCGCAACAACGTGGCGCGGATGCGTGGATCGGGCGACCTGACGGTCCGCGGTACGTTCGGAAGACCTCTTCTCCTCGGCTCGGTCGAGGCGTCGGAAGGGGGGCGCCTCGAGCTGCGCGGCCTCCGGTACGACGTCACGAAGGCAAAGGTGGTCTTCGCCAATCCGGCCAGCAACGACCCCTACTTCGAGCTCGAAGCGCGGACGCAGGTGAAGGAGTACGCCATCACGCTCGGCGTCTCGGGCACCTCCTCGCGCGTGGTGCCCCGTTTCACCTCCTACCCGCAGCTCCCGGAGGCGCAGATCGTCTCGATCCTCGCCACGGGGGAGATCCCGAGTACCTCGGCCGGGAGCATCGGCTCGGTCTCGCCCGTCTCGACCGACCAGGACATCGTCGCGGCCGCCAGGGAGCTCATCGCGGGCCTCGCCACCGACGCGGCCGCGAGCCGGACGAAGGAGTTCCTTCGCCTCGACCGCCTCCAGATTGACCCCGTCTTCATCGGCTCGACGTTCGATGCGCCGCGCCTCACCGTCGCCAAGCGCCTTTCGAACGATCTGACCGTCACCTATTCGTACAAGGCCTCCACGGACCAGGAGCAGGTCATCCTCGTCGAGTACCAGATCTCCCCGAGCGCCTTCCTCCAGCTGCTGCGCGACGAGAACGGCGTGTACTCGGCGGAGGTGAAGATCCGCCAGAGGCTCCGTTGAAGGCGGCCGTCGTCCTCGCTCTCCTGCTCGTGCTTCCTGCCGTACCGGCCGCGGCCGCGGAGAGCCTCTGGGGACGCACGATCGAAGGCCTGACGTTCCGGGGCGATGCCCCGATCGAGGAGGAGTCGTTCGGGCGGCTCGTCGACCTCGGGCCCGGCGCTCGCCTGACCGAGCGTGCCGTCCATACGTCGCTCCGCAACCTCTTCGCGACGGGACGGTTCGCCGACCTCTCGGTGGAGGCCGCGCCGACGCAGGACGGGGTCGCCGTCACGATCGTCTTCTCGGCTGCGACCCGGGTCGCGAAGATCACCGTGTCCGGTCGGGGCATCCCCGCGAAGGGACGGGTCGTCGACGCGATCGGAACGAGGCCTCGCGATCCCTGGAGTCCGGATCGCGGTGTCGCGGCGACCCGGGCGGCCCTTCGCGTCCTGGAGGAGCGTGGCTACTTCGAGGCCGGGGTGACGCCGCGGGTCGAGCCGGGTCCCGACGACACGTCGGTGAACGTCACGTTCGAAGTGACGCCCGGCCGCCCCGCGGCGCCGGCGCCGGCGGCCTTCTCGGGCGATCTCGGCCCGCTTTCGCCGGAGGACCTCCGTCGAAAAGGGAAGCTCCGGCGGCAGCGCGTCTTCCGCGAGGCCGTCGCGCGGGACGACGCCGAGCGGTACACCGCGCACTACAGGTCGCTGGGCCGCTCCCGGGGTGAAGTGCGCTACGACGGCGCCGTGTACGACCGCGGCACGGGACAGGCGACGGCACGGTACGCGGTATTCGCCGGTCCCGACGTCGTTCTCGACGTCACCGGGATGAAGGAGAAGGACGTTCGTCGCAACCCGGCGTCCCCGTGGGCCAAGGGGGACCCGCCCGACGGCGAGGCTCTCGACCGCCTCCGCGGCGTCCTCCGGGAGGGCCTGCAGAGGAAGGGCTATGCACGGGCCGGCGTCGAGCTGGAGGTGGAGGCGACCGCGGATCGGGAGGAAGTCCGGCTGCACGCCGAGACGGGGGAACGCTGGGTCGTGGGCGCCGTCGCCGTCGAAGGGACCTGCGCGGTGAGGGAGAAGACGCTCCTGTCCGCCCTCAGAACCCGGCCCAGGGGCCTCTTCGAGAAGGGGCGGCTCGTCGACGCGGACCTCGCGGCCGATCGGGCGGACATCTCTGCGATCTACCGCGCTCGCGGTTTTCCCGAGGCCCGGGTGACGTCGGTCGAGGTGGTCGCGGGGGACCTTCCGTTCGAGCTCGACGTGAGGTTTCGCGTCGACGAGGGGGCGGCCGCCTGGTTCGGCCGGGTCTCGGTCGAGGGGCTCCGCTCCCTCGACGTCGAGGCGGCGGTCAGGAAGCTGCGCGCCCGGCGCGGCGGAGCGTATCTTCAGGACGACGTCGAAACCGACCTCGCGACGCTCCGGTCCGCCCTGGGTGACGGCGGCTTTCCCGACGCCCGCGTCGAGGCACGGACGACGCCGACCGCCGCCGAGCCGGGTGCACCGGTCGTCGTCGACGTGACCTACGAGGTGCGCGAGGGGGAGCACGCGGTCTTCGGAAAGACGATCCTGCGAGGCGCCCGCGCCACGCACCTCTCGGTCCTCCAGAGGGAGCTGGCGTACCGGGAAGGGACTCCCTTCTCGATGGCCCGGCTCATACGGACGCAGCAGAACCTCGATCGGCTCGGCGTCTTTTCGCGGGTGGACGTGTCCGGCCTTTCGCCCGATGCCGGGAGCGAGGCGCGTTCGGTCCTCGTGACGGTCGAGGAAGCGAAGCCGTGGAGTCTTCTCTACGGCCTCGGCCTCGAGTACGACGCCAAGGCCGAGCGGGCGCTGAACCCCAGGCTCTCGCTCGCCCTGGCGCATTCGAACCTCTTCGGCCGGGCCATTGCCGGTGTCGTCGAAGCGCGGTACTCGCGGCGGGACACGCGGGTCCTCGTCCGGTTGGCCGACCGTTCGATATTCGACTCGGGGCTTGCCGGCGCGATCACGGGATACGTCGCCGACGAGATCCGGGAGGCGTATTCCGTGCGACGGGGAGGCGCGTTCCTCGAGGTCGGCCGGCCGATCGTCGGTCCGCTCAAGGGGGCCCTGCGCTACCAGTACGAGATCGTCGAGCCCAGCGCCCCGCCCGACATCCTCTCGGAGATCGAGCGGCAGGACCAGAGAATCTTCATCAACTCCGTCGGCGCGAGCGCCGCCATCGATGCCCGCGACGATCCCATCGTGCCCGGCAAGGGGTACTTCGCGGCGCTCGAGGGGAAGTGGGCCTTCCCGGCCGCGTCCGCGGACGCACACTTCCTGAGAGGGTTCGCGCAGTACACGTTCTATCGGCCCCTCTCCGGCGGGATCCTCGCCGCGGGGATCAGGGCCGGGCTCCTGAAGTCGCTCGTGCAGTGCTCCCCGGAGGTGAACCCCGGTTGCCTTCCGAACCTCGACACGCCGATCGTCGAGCGGTTCTTCGCCGGGGGCCGGACGACGCACCGCGCCTTCCCGCTCGACGACCTCGGCGTCGAGGGCCAGACGCTGCAGGACGGCGGCGGGATCGGAGGCAACGCGCTCCTCATCGCGAACGTCGAGTGGCGGCTGGCGATCACGGGAGGGCTCGGTCTCGTGTTCTTCGCCGACTGGGGCAACGTCTGGGCGGGGCCCTCTTACGTGAAGCTGGCCGAAGGCCGGTGGGGCGCCGGGCTCGGCGTTCACTACCTGACCCCCGTGGGTCCGTTCCGCCTGGAGTACGGGTTCCGGCTGGACCGCAAGCAGGACGAGGACACAGGGGCGCTCAGCTTCAGCATCGGCTACCCGTTCTGACGCTGCCGCTTGCGTCGGTGCCTCTCCTGCGTATAATTCGCCTCCGCCCGCGAGGGCTGGTCTTTCCATGCGGGGTCGTAGCTCAGTTGGTTAGAGCGCAGGCCTGTCACGCCTGAGGTCGCGGGTTCGAGCCCCGTCGGCCCCGCCATTTACCCTCAATCACTTACAGCCCGCCGGGGCTTCTCGCCCGGGCGGGCTGTTCGACTATCCGGGACTGTCGGCCGGGCGTACGGGCCCGCCTGCTAGACTCTTCCGCCCGCGGAATGAACGCTCCTTCCGACCCATCGTCATCCCGTCCGCCTCGCCGCCCCGTGCGGGCCTCCCGCCCGTGAGGCCCGGATGAAGTCCGTCGACTCGTTCCTCCTGCTCGGCGTCGCTTTGCCCATCGTCGCGGCGATCGTCGTCGTCGCGGCCCGCAAGGGCGCTTTCCGGCGCGACGCTTTCCCGAGCGGCCGGCGGCGCGCGGGGGCGCTCGTCGCGCTCGGTGTGACGCTGGCCGCGACGACGATCCTGCCCGCCTTCTCCCTCGGCAGGCCGATCGATCCCGAGCGTCTCAGCCTTCCCTCGATCCTCGCGCTGCAGCAGCTCCTCGCCCTCTTCCTCCTCGCGTGGTGGCTGCTCGCGGGGCGTCCGCCGGTGCGGGAGTTCCTGGCGCTCGCGACGCCCGATCCCGGACGGCAGGTTCGCGTCGGGCTCGTCGTCGGGCTCGCCGGCTGGGGCCTGACGGTCGCCGCGGGGCTGGTCGTCCTCGGGGCGCTCCGCTTCGCGGGACTCGAAGAGGTCCGCCCGATCCCGCCGCTCGTGCGATGGCTCGCGAGCCAGCCCTTCGGCAGCCGGCTCGTGCTGGTCGTGGCGGCGATGACGGTAGAGGAGGTCTTCTTTCGGAGCTTCCTGCAGAGGCGGTTCGGCGCCGTGGCGGCGTCGATCCTCTTCCTCGTCTCCCACGGCGGCTACGGAGACCCGCTCTTCTTCGTCGGCCTCCTCGCGATCACCGCGGTCCTCTCCGCGACGTTCGAGAAGACCGGGTCCGTCGTCGCATCGATGGTCGCCCACGGCGTCTTCGACGCGGTCCAGCTCCTCCTGATCCTTCCTTCGGTCGTCCGGCTGATCCCCGGCTGATGCTCAGGCGGCCGGGGGTCGAACCGCGGCGAGGGAAACCTCGACGACGTCTCCGCGCGTGGTGACGCGGGGCCTCGCGCCGGCCGGCCGGCCCGAGTAGAGCGGGGAGAGAAGCGCCGCGATCCGTTTCGCCGCGGCGGGGCTCGTCGCCCGAATCCTCCAGAGAAAGCCGACCCGGCCTTCCGCCGGACCAGACTTCGGCGAGAAGAAGACGACCCGGTCGTCCTGCCAGCCGGCCGCCGCGTCCTTCGCGGCGTCGCCTGCCCCCGCTCGCTCCAGGAGGCTTCCGAGGACCCACTCGCCCAAGGTGTCGTACCAGGTCGTGGCCGAGCCTCCCGGCACCGGGCCGGGCACCGGTCGGTCGGAACGGGAAAGGCGTTTTCGGGCCGCGAGCACGATCCCGGGACGGAGGATCTGGCTCGTCGTCGAGGGAAGGTCCCGGTAGGCGGCGTCGATTGCGGCCCAGCCCCCGTTCGCCTTCTTCTGCCGCACCCAGGCGGTCCCGGCGGCGTACGGAAACACGAGCTCCTTCACGAAGAAGTCCGGAACGCCCTCCGCCCCCTCGACGGCAGAAGGGTCGTCGAGCCCGTCGAGGATCTGGTCGACCGGGTCGCTGCCCAGGGCCTCGCGGGCGTCGCCAGGAACGCTCTCCATCAGGGCCTCGGTCATGAGGATCGTGGCCTCGCCCTCGAGAACGGCCTGGAGAGCCAGGAGAGCGTCCGTGGAGTCGCGAAGGGCCTTCATCCGCGCGTGCAGCCCGAGGCGCTGGTCCTGGAGAGCGTGGGTCAGCTCGTGCGCCAGGAGGAGCTGCTCCATCAGGTCGCCAGAGGGGCCGGCGGTGTCGCGCGACCTTTCCGGGACGACGTAGAACCTCGTCTCGGCCGGGTCGTAGAAGCCGACGACCTGGCGGGAGTAGAGGCGGGTGAGGCGCAGGAGCAGGTCGGGCGTCGGATCGATCAGGCCGATGGCGGACAGGGACGCGGTGTAGGTCTCGAAGGACGCGGGGAGGTCCTCGACGAGCTTCTTCCCGAGCACCTCGTCGAGCTCCTTCTCGGGAAGGAGCGCCGAGGCCACCGGCGCCCGGAAGGCGACGCCTCGAACCTTCTCGACGAGTGCCTGCGCCGTGGCGACCCGGCCGGCAAGGAGGGTCCCTTCGTCCGCCCGGACGGTGCCCATGGCCAGGACCCCGAGGAGCGCGACGGTCGCGGACCACTCTGGACGAGACGAGCGGCGTTGACGTATGATTTCAGGGACCTCGTCGCAGGGTCCGGCCGTACACATTGGAGCGCAGCTTAGCAGGGCGATTCGCTTCTCTCCCGGTGGTCTCCGGTCCCCGTGAGGCGCGAGAGCCGACGGAAAAGATGACTGTAACTTCACCTGGTCCCATCGTCCTCTGGCTGGCGAGCCGCTACGAGAACATCGAGCTCGTGCAGGCGGCGCTCGCGCACGTCTGCCGGCAGCGGGAAATCGACGCCGAGATGGAGCACTGGATCGGAATGGCCCTCCGGGAGGCCGTCGCGAATGCCGTGAAGCACGGGAACCGGCTCGATCCCGACAAGCGCGTCCTGGTGAAGTTCGACGGTGTCGGGAACGACCTCTCGATCGTCATCGGAGACGAGGGCGGGGGCTTCGACCCGGAGCGCGTCTCCGACCCACTCGCCCCAGAGAACCAGATGAAGACCTCCGGACGGGGGATCTTCTACATCCGGACGTTCATGGACGACGTCACCTTCTCTCGCGGTGAGAGCGGGGGGACCGTTCTGACGATGCGCAAGGACCTCAGCAAGCGCGGGATCGCGAAGGGAGAGAACGAATGAACAAGAATGCCAGCGTCCGCAAGATCGGAGAAATCACGGTCGTCGAGCTCAAGGGGAAGATCACCATCGGCGCCGGCGACCTTCAAATGAGGGAGGCGATCCACGCCGTCCTCAACGAGGGGGCGCGCAAGCTCCTCGTCGACATGTCGGGTGTCACGACGATCGACTCCTCGGGTGTCGGCGAGCTCGTCGGCTGCTTCACGACGGCCACCCACAAGGGGGCGAAGATGAAGCTGATGAACCTCCCGGCCAAGATCAGCGACGTCCTGACCGTCACCCAGCTCATTACGGTCTTCGACGTCTATCCGAACGAAGCTGAGGCGGTCGCCAGCTTCGCCTCCTGATCGGGCGAGAAGCCGGATCTCAGCGGCCCGGGCCGCCCTTCGGGGAGCCCGGGCCGTTTTGCGTCCGCCTCGCGACGGCAGCGCCCCTGCTGGAGGGGAGGCGCCACAGGGGAGGCGCCACCGGCGCCGCGGGGAGGCCCGTGGCGGGTCTCCCCGATCCATTGTCAGGGCTCGAGCCAGAGGTCGTTCCAGCGGACGGGGGGAGGCAGGAGGTGGGCCTGCACGCCCCGCAGCCGCGGCGCCTGGACCACGAAACCGCGGTTGTGGAAGAGGAAGACGAGGGGCGCCTCGGCTTGTACGAGCCGGTTCAGCTCCCGGTAGACCGCCTCGCGCTCGGCGGCGTCGAGGAGCCGGGCCCCCTTCTCGACGAGACGGTCCACCTCGGCGTCGCGGAAGCCCGCGTCCAGGACGTCCTCCGTCTTCGAGTAGAGGAGGGAGCTGAAGAACGTATCGGGGTCTGGAAAGTCGGCGAACCAGCGCGAGAGCCTCACGTCGGGAAAGCTGCCGCCCCGCTTGCGGGCGGACATCTCCTCGCCGGGCAGGACTTCGAGCGCCAGCTTCACCCCGACGGCCTCGAGCTGCGTGGCGATGACCGGGAGCGGGTTCAGCGGGTCGCGGGAGTCCTTCGGGCTGAGCCAGGCCGTGAGCGCGAGGCCGCCGCCGTGGCCCGCCTCGTGCAGGAGCGCCTTCGCCCTCTCCGGGTCGTGGCGGTAGGGCCTCAGGTTCGGGTCGTGGCCGACGAGGTGGGGCGGCAGGATCGAGGCGGCCGGTACCGTCAGTCCGGCGAACGTCTTCTCGTTCAGCGCGGCCCTGTCGACGGCGTGGTTGAGCGCTCGGCGCACGCGGACGTCGTCGAGAGGCGCCCGGTCGCAGCGCAGGACGAGGAACGACGTGTGGAGCTGGACCGACGAGTCGATGTACGGCCGCCACCTGGGGTCCGCCATGAGCCGGGCCGCTTCGGGATACGGGATGTCCCAGACGACGTCGAGCTGCCCGTCGAGGAACCGCTGGAAGACGCCGGCTTCGGAGTCTTCCGTGAGATCGAGGTCGACCCCGTCGAGGGCGATCCGGCCCCGGTCCCAGTAGGTGTCGGAGCGGTCGAAGCGGGCCACCTTCCCGAACGTGATCTCCCGGGGCGCGAACGGTCCGGTGCCGGACGGGGCTCGCCGGGCGCGATCCCGGTCGCCGACGAGCGAAGGCGGCAGGACGGTGATGTCGGGCAGCGTCAGGAGCTGGAGGAAGAAGGGGACGGCGCGCGCGAGGCGCACCCGGAAGAGGGCGCTCGACGGTGCCTCCAGGCCGGCGACGCCCGGGGTGTGCCCGGCGCGAAAGGCGTCGTACCCTTCGACCGCGTCGAAGAGGGTCGCCAGCGGCGCGGCCGTCGCGGGGGAGAGGAACCGCTCGAACGAGGCCTTCACGTCGGCCGCCGCCAGGGTCCCTCCCTCGTGCCAGCGGACGCCCCGCCGAAGGTGGAAGGTGTAGAGCGTTCCCGACGGGTCGATCTCCCAGCTCTCCGCCAGCTCCGGCAGGATCCGGGTCCCCTCGCCGAAACGGACGAGGCCCTCGCCCCAGGTCCGTACGAGGATGGCCTGCGGGACGGTCTGGCAGAAGGCCGGATCGAAGTTCGCCTCGTCGAGATAGCGCAGCGCAGCCCTCACGCGCCCGCCGGGTGCGGGCGAAGGCAGGCGGAAGAGCGATGAGCGGGAACGCAGGAGGAGCGATTCCTGCTCGAGGGCCTGGGCCGCCTGGTTCATCGAGGTGGAGGCGTAGGCGTTCCTCTCGGCGGCCCTGCGGATCTCGTCCATCGACGTCACGACGGCCGCCGAGCCGTCCGCGAGCGTCACGGTGGCCTCGGCGATGGCGTCGACCGTCGAGGTGACCCTCTCCATGGAGCCGAGGAGCGCCTGACCGCCCGTGGCCTGTTCCTCCATCGCGCGGGCGAGCTGCTCCGTCAGCTCGCGGACCCGGTCGGTCCTCGCGTTGACGGCTCTGGCCGACTCGAGCTGGCCGCGGGTCGCCTCCGAGATGCGCGCCACCTCCGACGAGACGCGCGAGGTCGCCTCCGAGACGCGGGCCGACTCGCGGCTCTGCTCGTCCGCGGCGCTCGCGATCCCCTCCGAGGCGCGACGCGAGTCGAGGGCGAGCGTCTCGATCTCGTCGAGGGTCGCGTCGGAGGTCTGCGCGAGGTCGACCCCGTCTTCCGTCCGGCGGCGCGCCTCGGCGAGGAGCCGCCTGACGTCCTCGACGCCGGAGCGAACGGAAGAGACGAGGCCGCGCACCTCTTCGGTCGAGACGGCCGTCCGGTCGGAGAGGTCACGGATGTCGTCGGCGAGGACGGAGAAGGTCCGGCCGCTCTCACCGGCCTGCGCCGCGATGATGGAGGAGTTCAGGGCGAGGAGGTTCGTCTCCCCGGCGATCTCCTCGATGACGTGGAGGACCTCGCCGATCCGCGCGGAGTGTTCGGCGAGCGCCGTCGCGGCGTCGGAGGCTCCCGAAACGGCGCCCCGGATCTCGTGCATTCCGGCGAGCGTGCCCGAGACGGCCGCCTTGCCCGAGACGACGGCCGCCGAGACCCGCTCGGAGAGCCGTGCGGCCGTCTGGGCCTGCCGGTCCGTCTCTGCGGTGGAGGCACGGATCGCCTCCGTCGCTCCTGCCGTTTCCCCCGCGAGGCCGGAGAGGTTCTCGACGGCCGACGCGACTTCCTGGAGGGCGGAGACGACGCCACCGAGGGACGCCGCCGTCTCGTCGACGAACGCGCGGAGCGCCGAGGTGCTGCGGGAGACCTGCATGACCGAGGCGGTCATCTCGTGGAGCGAGGCGCCCGCGTTCTCGGCGGCCCCCGCGAGCGTCTCCATCGACTCCCGGAGGGAGCCGATCGCCGCGTCGGTGCCGCGCATCGCCGCCGCGGTCTCCTCCGCCCGCGCGTTCTGGACGGTGGCGGCGAGGGAGAGGTCGCGGCCCCGGGTCGTGAGGTCGCGTGCGACACCCGAGACCGCCTCGGAGAGCCGCGCGAACGAGGCGAGGATCCGCTCCATCGCGACCATCAGTCCGTGGAACGCCTCGGCGAGCGCCGCGTCTCCGGAGCGGGAGAGCGCCGCGCGCGAGAGCGTCAGGTCTCCGGCAGAGGCGCGGTGGAGCGCGTCGCGCGTCGCCTCGCGGGCGCGCAGGATGCGGCCCTCGGCCAGGCGGCCGAGGGCCGCCACGGCCGCCGCGGTCAGGACGCCCGCCGTGAGCGTGCGGAGCGGGGAGGGCGATTGCGTGAGGGCGAGGGAGGCGAACCCGAGCAGGACG
This sequence comes from Holophagales bacterium, assembly GCA_016719485.1. NCBI lineage: Bacteria > Pseudomonadati > Acidobacteriota > Holophagae > Holophagales > Holophagales bacterium. Next base: position 105,281 of record JADJZB010000028.1, on the reverse strand, counting down.
ACCGCCGGAACGAGCGCGGCGGGGAGCCACGTCTTCGCACGGGACGGCGCCTTCGTCGACGCGGCAGGCATCGAACCCGATGCTACACTCCCCGGCCCTCCGGACCGTGCCGTCCGGACAGGAAACGGAGCCACGCACCGTGCCTCTCGACCTTTCCCAGACCCTTTCCCGCGTTCGGAGCGCCGTCGACGCCCGGCTCCCGGAGCTGCTCGAGCGGGGTCCTTCCGCCGGCCTCCTCGACGACGTCCTGGATCCCCTGCCCCCTGCGGCCCGGGATGCGCTCCTCTCTCCCGGCAAGCGGGTGAGGCCCGGCCTCGTCTTTCTCTCCGGAGCGCTGTTCGGCGCGAAGGAAGAGAGCCTCCTCGACCCGGCCTGCGCCGTGGAGATGGTCCACGCCGCCTCGCTCGCCCTCGACGACCTCCCCTCGATGGACGACGCCACGACGCGTCGGGGAAGGCCCGCTCTCCACACGGTCCACGGCGAGGATCTCGCCATCCTCGCCGGCGTGACGCTGATCGTCCGGGCGTTCGGCGTCCTCGCCGACTCCGGGCTGTCGAGCATCCGGCCCGCCCCGGCGCTCGACCTCGTCTCGCGCCTGGCGGACGCCGCCGGTCTCTGGGGCCTCGCGTCGGGACAGTCCCTGGACCTGCGTACCGGGGAGGCGGAAGCGTCGTTCGACCGGCTCGAGACGATCCACGCACGCAAGACGGGTGCCCTCTTCGTGGCGGCCGCCGAGTTCGGGGCGGTCCTCGGCGGGGCGCGGCCGAAGGAGCTGGCGGCCGTCCGCTCCTACGCCAAGAACGTCGGCCTCGCGTTCCAGATCGTCGACGATCTCCTCGAGAGGCAGGACCCGGCGCGGACCGGCAAGCACGCCCGGCGGGCTCCGACTCCCACCTTCGCGCGGCACGTGGGCGAGGAGGGTGCGCGCCGGCTGGTCCAGGAGCTGACGCTCCACGCGATCGAGGCCCTCGAGCCCTTCGGGACGAGGGCGGCGCACCTCTGCGCCTTCGCCTCGTTGCTCAGGGATCGGACCGTCTGATCGGGCCGCTGCGGCGAGACGCGCGCCCTGCTAACGTCGCACGGGTGAGCGCACCGTCCAGCGAGCCCCCCGGGAGCCGGGATCCCGTCACCTTCGAGGAGGCACGGGAGCGGCTCCGTTCCCGCGGGTACCTCGATCGCGGCGTCGAAGGAGCGGTCCTGAAGGGGGCCCTCGCCGCCCGAAACAGGACGCTGGGGCTGCTCTTCGGCGCCGCGGTCGCGTCGCTCTTTCTCGCTCTCGCCCTCGCCACCGTCGAGACCGTCGCGGTCGCCCTCGCCTCGTCCCTCGCGCCGCGCGACGCCCTCGTCCTCTTCGCGTGGCTCGGCGCAGGGGCGCTCCTCGCCGCGGGCGTCCTCGTACTCCTTCTCGCCGCGCTCGCGTGGCTGCGCATGCGGGGACGCGGCGACCCGTCCGGTGTCTCGACGGAGCTGGCGATCGTCTTCGGTGTCCTCGCCGGGGTCGGCGCCGTGCTGGCGGCGCGGCCGGTCCTCGATGCGGCCGGCCCGCTCGCGGCGCTCGTCGCTCTCGGCGCGGCGGCGTTCGCGGTCGTCCTTGCGGTCCGGGTGGCCCGAGGCCTGGCGTTCACGGTCCTCGCGGCCTCCGGTCGGGCCGTTTTCTCACGGGCGCCACGCCCGGCGTTCGCCGTGGGCTCGGCGCTCGCCGCCGCCGCCCTCGCCGCCGGGGGCTGGCTTCTCCTGCGGCGCGCTCCACCGACCGACGAGCCGCTCGTCGTCCGCTCCTCGGCGGCGAGGGCCGTCCTCGTCGCGGTGGACGGCTGGACCCCGGAGGTCGTGACGGACGTGGCACCTCTCGGCGCACGCGTGCGCCTCGGGTACCGCAAGGAGACGTCGGATCCGGCGGCGTTCTGGACGACCGTCGCAACGGGCGAGCCGGCGCGCCGGCACGGCGTCGGTGCACTCGAGCTCGTGCGTCTCGACGGCCTCGTCGCGCCGGTCCGGTTGACGGCCGGGACGGGCTGGTACCTCGGCCGCATCCTTCCCGAGCTCGGCCTGGCGCGCGAGGAGTCCGTCACGTCCGCGGCCCGAAGGGTCCCGTCGCTGTGGGAGGTCGCGCACAGGGGAGGTCTCGCATCGCTCGTCGTGAACTGGTGGACGACGTGGCCGGCGGACGACGCCGGCGGCGTCGTCCTCGGAAACCACCTCTTCTTCGCCGCCCGGGCCGGAGCGAAGCTGGAGGGCGAGGGATGGCCGCCGGAGGCCGCTGCGCGGGCCGCCCGCCTGGCCGTTCGTGAGGCGGCACCCAGGCCCGGCGTCGGCCGGCTCGTCGCGGACGCGCGAGGTCTCGACGCGTTCGCCATCGCCGCCTTCCGGCAGGAAGTCGCGAGGGCGCGACCGCGCCTGGCGCTTCTCTACCTGCCGGGGCTCGACATACTCGGCGCGGCGCTTTCGGAGCCGGATCGGACGGTGGCCGATCGCGTGGCTCTCGCCACTGCCCTGGGCGAGGAGACCCGCACGATCGCCTCGTTCCTCGCGGGACCGGACGTCCTCGGAGGCGACGCCGATCTCGTCGCGGTCGTCGTCGACCGTGGCCGGTCGGCCGTCACCGGGGAGCTTCTCCTTTCCGGACGCCTCGCGGCGGCGGCCGTAGCCGGAGAGGTGAGACCCGTCGACCTCGCGCCGACGCTCCTCGCCGCTCTCGGCGTGCCTGCCTCGAGGCAGACCGAGGGAAAGGTCGACACGCGTCTCCTGCGCGAGGGCGCCGCGTCGGACGCGACGGTCTCCTCCTGGGGCCGAAAGCGGCCGGGCGGCGGTCCCGCGCTGGACCCCGAGGAGTACGTGGAGAACCTCCGATCCCTCGGCTACCTCCGCTGAAGGGGACGACCGTCCGTACAATGTCCGTCTCGATGACACCGGATTCGGAACATCGGCCGTCGGGGGCGTGTTGACGCGGTGGCCGGCGCGGCTGGCCGCGTCCGTCCTCCTCGCCGTGCTCCTCCCGCCGGCGCTCCTCGTCTGGCTTTCGTGGCGCCTGGAGAGGCGGGCGCTCCGCGACGACCTGGAGGCGCGCGCTCAGGTGGCGGCTGCGTTGACCGACGCGCTCCTCTCTCACGCGGAGGCGTTCCTGGCACGCCTTGGAAACCGGTGGGACGGCGGCTGCAGCCCCGACACCGCCGAGACGCTGAAGTCCGCCATCGACGTCGGCCTCGCCGTGCGCGACGCCTCGCTGCTCGACGGGTCCCTCTCGCTCGTCTGCAGCGTCGGAGCCGTCCCCCTGCCCCTGCCGGAAGCGGTGCGCAACGCCCTGCAGCGCGACGGACGGGCCCTCTGGGACGGTGCCCTCGGGACCGGCGCGGTGCGGTTCGCCGTCCGCCTTCCGCGGGGCGCAGGACAGGTGAGCTTCGACGCGGCGAGGCTGTCGCGCTTCCTGGCGCCCGTGGCGGACGGCGGACGCCTCGTGGGGGAGGTCGCCGGGGCAGCGGGAATCGTGCTCCGGGTGCCGGCCGCGGGCGAGACGCCCTCGCCGCGCCCCGGCGCGCTGCTCCGGCTTCTCGGGCGGATCGTCGGGGTGCGTGCCGAGGAGGCCAGGGCCCGCTGCACGGGCGGGGGGATCTCCGTCCGCGTGCGGGCCACCGCCGACGTCCAGCTCGCCGCGTGGGGAGAGACCCTTCCTCTCCTCCTCGCGATCGGCCTCGGATTCGGGGCGGGCGCAGCGGCGCTCGTCCTCCTCGCCGGGTCACCCGGCGCGGCCCTCAAGCGTCAGCTCCGGGGCGCCGCCCGCCGCGGCGAGCTGGAGGTCCGCTACCTGCCTGTCGTCGACGTCCGCTCGGGGCGTTGTGTCGGCGCGGAGGCGCTGCTTCGCTGGCGCCACGCGCGCGAGGGGCTCCTCTCGCCCGACCTCTTCATCGCGCTGGCGGAGGAGACGGGCCTGATCGTGCCGATCACCGACTGGCTCATGCGGCGCGTCGGCCGGGACCTGCCCGACGGCCTGCCCGAGCCGGATCGCTTCCACGTGTCGATCAACCTCGCCGGGGCCCACCTCCGCGACCCGGGGACCGTGGCGGGCATCCTGCGCGCGTTCGAGGGCTCGAGCCTCCGGCCGGAGTGCCTGGTCTTCGAGGTGACGGAGAGGGAGTTCATCGAGGACGAGGGGGGGACGGCGCGAAACGTCCTCGAGGCGATCCAGGCGTGGGGCGCGAAGGTCGCGCTCGACGACTTCGGGACGGGCTTCTCGAACATCGCCACGCTCCGCCGCTTCCGCCTCGACCACCTGAAGATCGACAAGAGCTTCGTGGAGGGAATCGGGACCGGCTCCGTCGCGGAAACCGTCATCGACGCCGTCGTCGACCTCGGCCAGAAGCTCGAGATGACGATCATCGCCGAAGGCGTCGAGCGGCCGGAGCAGGTCGACTACCTCGTCGCCCGCGGCGTCCACCTGATCCAGGGGTTCCACTTCTCCCTTCCGCTCACGCTGAAGGGGCTCGTCCGGTTCGTCGAGGAGAGGGCGATCCTGGCCGCCGAGTCGGAGGCGGTGGAAGAAGGCCGCGCGCCCGGCCCACCCGGCGCCGGGGCCGCCTGACGACGTCCCGGCGCGCTTCTACTGCCCGACGATCCGGACCGTCGAAGTCGTCGGGAGATCCTTGGCCGACTGGAGGAGAGACATCAGCTGGGCCGTGATGGCGAGCGACTGCATCGATCGTCCTCCGTCGCACTCGGCCGCTCCGCGCGGGATGGCCCACCGCGAGCCGTCGTACCGGACCGACACCTCGCTCGCTGGGCAGGCACCTCCCGGCCGGACGGCGAAGAGGCGCCTCTCGGAAACCGGCTGGTCGGCCCGGCGCGCCCGGATGGCGACCTCCCGCTCGGGACGCGCCAGCTCCCCGAGGTAATGGAGGATCGACTGGGGGGAGCGCATGACGATCCGTGCCCGGGACTCGCCCGGCGCCAGGCGAGCCGCGGCCTCGACGGCCTCCCGGGTGTCGTAGAGACGAACGGAGTCGCGAGACCCGCCCCCGCAGGCTCCCGTCTCCGGGATCGTGAGCCGCAGCTTCGTGGACGTCTTCTCGAGCTGGAACGTGCCGTCGGCGAGAGGCCGGAGCCGGAGGGGCGAGGAGGCCATCTGCACGAGGGTCGGTAGACGCCGGGCCTCGGTCGCGTCGACCGGCGGGCCGATCCGCTCGGTGAGGAGTTCGTCGAACTGCCAGCGGCCGGTGTCCGCGAGGTCGGCGACGAGGGAGGAGAAGGCGCCGAACGAACTTTCTGTCGGGTCGTTCTCGAGGACCCTGAGAGGCGCTCCGACCGCCGCTCCACAGTCCACCTCGAAGCGGTCGACGACGAGATAGAGGAGGACCTCGCGGTTGTAGCCCTGGTCCCAGAAGTACTCGAGGATCTCCGTGCCGACGGGGGTCATGATGCCCCTCGTGAACTCCTGCGAATCGAGGACCGCCACGTCGAAGGTGGGCGAGTCGCTGAAGCCGAAGCTGGGCGAGAAGGCCTGGACGTCCGGCGCCGCCGAGCCCGTCGACGCTGCCGCGCCGATCTGCGACTCCGCCCGGACGCTCCCGGTGATGCGGGAGAGGCCCGTGAAAACCATGGGCCTGCGATCCCGCGCGCGCAGGATGTTCATGAGGAGCATCTCGTTGCGGGCGGTCTCGGCGGCGGTGTTGTAGTCCACGGCGCGGCTCGAGAGGGCGCCGTGGGTGACGCAGCCCGCGAGGGCGAGTGCGGCCACGGCGGACAGCAGGCGGGGGAGAACGCTCGAGGCTGACATGGGCGTGACCTCCGGACTCGTCACTTCCTGATGTACCCGGTGAGGATCTTGACGAGCCCCACGGGAACTTCCGGTCTCTCCCGCATGAGCTGCCAGAAAGGCTCGCGGTCGATTCGGAGGGCGAGGACCTCGCTCTCGGCCGTGCAGGTCACGGAGCGGGGATCCCCCGTCAGGATCGAGAGCTCGCCGATGACGTCGCGCGATCCGAGGCGTTTGCCGGTCGCGACCCCGCCGGCAGAGATGCCGATCGAGCCTTCCACGATGAGGTAGAGGGCGTCTCCCTTGTCCCCCTCCCGGATGACGACGTCGCCGGCCTGGAAGGAGACCTCCTCGGCGATCGGCAGGAGGGCGGCCACGTCCTCCGCGGGGATCTCCCGGAAGAGCGAAACCTGCTTGAGGAACAGGACCTTCTCGAGCGGCGCCAGCGGCATCCGGTTTTCTCCTTCCCTTGCCTGGCCGGCCCCCGCAGCCGGCGTCCCGAGAGCGTGACGTGCCGTTTCCCGGAAGAGAGGGTCCGGCGACGAGAGCTCGGCTTCGATCCGGGACCTGAGCCCCGCGTGGGAGGAGCCGCCCGCCGAGGCGAGGGCGCAGAGGCGGACCCACGAATCCCGGCTCCCGAGGAGCCTCTCGACGTGCGCGGCCGGATCCTGGTTCGTGACGCCGAGGAGGCGCGCGGCTTCCTGCCGCTCGGCCGCCGAGCCGCCCACGTACGGCACGAGAACGTCCTTCTCCGCCTGGGCGACGTTCTCGATGAGCTCGATGGCGTTCGCGCGGAGCCGCGCGTCCGTCTGGCTCATCGCCCGGCGGAGGGGCTCGAGGACGAGGCGCGGGTAGAGGAGAGCGACGAGCGCGAGGACCCGGTCCTGGTCCCGCTGGACTCCGGCGGCGAGAGCATCGAGGAGGAGGGGATGCACCGAGTCCCTCTCGAGGTCCGCGAGCGCCACCCGCCTTTCGAAGGCCGAGCGGACCTCCGAGCGCAGCTGCTCACGAAGGCGTTCCGGCTCGATCGCGGGCGAGTGACCGTTCGCGCGCAGGTCGAGCATCGAGGCGTACGCGGCCGCGCGGACCCTCTCTTCCTCGTCGAATGCGAAGTCCGGGAGGAACGCCGACGCGGCGGGGCCTGCCTTGCCGAGAGCCCTCACGAGCGCAACGCGCGCCGGGGCCGCCAGCGTCGGGTCGAGCGCGATCCCGGCGAGGCGCTGCGGGTCCGCCGCCGTGCTCGCGATGAGGGCCCTCACGGCACCGGCGCGGGAAGACGGCTCGTCGAGCGCCTTCCGGAGCGCGGGGACGAGCTCGGGCGCCGCGACGCTCCGGGCCGCTCGGAGGGCTGCGGCACGCACGGACGGCACAGGGTCCTCGAGCAGGTCCTGGATCGGGTGGAAGAAGCCGGGCACGGCCAGCTCGCCGAGGATTCCGGCGCCCAGTGTCCGCTCTCCGGCGTCCGGGGAGACGAGGAGGTCCTGGAGAGGCCGACCGGCGTGGAGGAGGCCGCCGAGACCGCCGTGCCGGACGAGCGCAACGATGGCCGAGCCTCGCGTCGAGAGGCTCGCGTCCTGGAGCAGGGGGACGACGACGGGGACGGCGTCCGCCCCCGAGAGCCGGCAGTACGCCGCGATGGCCGCGGCGCGGGTCGACTCGGCAGGATCGGCCATCAGCGTCCGGAGGCGTTCCGCGTGGCGGGACGCCCCGCGCTCGGCGAGGTAGGACGCGGCCTCGGCGCGGACCTCGGGATCGGGGTGCGACGTCAGGGGGGCCACGAGGTCCGACCAGTCCGACCCGGTGGCGCTCCGCGCCACCGAGAGCGTGTGGAGGACGCGCAGGCCGTCGCTCTCGCCGAGGGCCGTCCTGAGGACGCGTGCGCTCGTCTCGTCCGAGAGGTCGACGGAGCCGCGCCCGAGGTCGAGCCGCCTCATGACGAGGCTCGCCGAGAGGGCGTCCACGTAGTGCCGTGTGGCTCGGAAGAGGAGCGCGATCCAGATCCCCGAGAGGAGCAGGAGCGGTACCGTCCACGGGAGGACATGCGTGCTCCCGGTCCGGCTCACCGCGAGGAACGCGAGGCCGAGGAGGACCGCGAGCACGGGCTTGAGCGTTCCGTCCACCACCGCCTTGGCGCGGGTGCGCTGGCGTGACGTGAGCGGGAGGTACAGGAGGTTGAAGGCGGAATCGTTGAGCGTGTACTTGAAGGAGATGTCCGCTGCGCGCGGGAGGGAGATGGCCCAGAGGGCGCCACCCGTGACGAGCCCCGCGACGCCGCCGAGGGCGACGGAGGCGGGGAGGACCAGGAGGGCGGCGAGGACGCCCCACCGCTCCATGAGACGCCCCGCGACCGCGAACTGGACGACGAGCCCGACGAGGCCGGCCGCGACGCGGAAGTTCGACAGGAATCCCACCATCCCCTTCGCGTCCGCGCCGTAGGCCGCCTTGAGCGTCAGGTCGAGCTGGTAGTCGGCGATCGTCCCGACGAGGGCGACGACGACGAGGGCGGCCCCGAGCGTCCGTGTCAGGGGTGACGAGAGGACGGCCCTCAGGTCATCGACGAATCCCTCGCCGGCGTTCGCACCGGCTGCGGTCTCCTGAGGCGAGGGCGCGGGTTCCTGCCGGGAGTGCCGCGTGGTCAGGCGCTGGACGATCGCCCAGCAGCCGAGGACCGCGAGGACGACGACCAGCAGCAGGTCGGCGGCGCGAACCGCGGCCGCGAGCCGGCCGAGGAAGAGGCCGAAGGCGACGTTGGCGACGACGCTGCCCCCGGAGATGATGCCGAAGAGGCGCTTGGCCTCGCGCGCGTCGAAGACGTCGCCGGCGATCGTCCAGAAGACGATCATCACGACGTTCCCCGCCGCGTCGAGCATGACCGCGAGGGTCAGCAGGAAGGCGAGCGTCTCGCCCAGCGGCGTCGGCATGAGGATCCGCGCGAGGACGACGAACGCGACGATGGGCCCGAACGTCGCCGTGACGAGCTGCCGGGGAGTCAGGTGCCGGGCCGCGCGCCCGTGGAGCGCCACGGCCGCGACGAGCGCGAGCGGCGGAAGGAGGAACCGGAACGGGATCGCCCAGGGCGGGAGCGCGCTCAGGAAGAGCGATCGGCCCACGACCTGCCCGGTGATCACGACGCCCCCGACCGCGAGAAGCGAGAACGCGAGCATGAGCCCGACGCGAGCCCCCTCGCCGGGCTGGATCCTCAGGACCGTCTCGAGGACGGACGAGCGCCGGGCGCTGCTCAGGGGGCCTCCTGTCCGGAGGGTGCACGGAACGCTTCGACGGCAGGGCGTCGTGTCGACGGGGGCCTCTTCATTCGCAGTTGGCGGCGGATTCTGCCACGGAGCGCGGACTTCGAACGCACGTCCGTGCGCGGGACCGTGCCGCTACGTATAGCCCTGGAGCTTCTTCAGCGCGGCGACTTTCAGCGCCATGCTCGTCGCGGCGCCGTGGGAGATCGTCCTGACCTCCGACTCGGGGAGAGTGTGCAGGAGGCGCATGGCGAAAGCGGGTGGAGTCTTCGCGTTGTGCACGAGAGCGACCCGCACCTCGAGGTTCGAAAGCCACTGCGTCGACTTCATGATCGCCTCGGCCGTCTGGAACGTGAGGAACGGGGACTTGGCGATCCGGATCACCTCGTCGGCGGTCAGTCGCGGATTCTTCAGGAGCGCGTAGAGCACCTGCGGGTCGGAGTCCTGGGCGAGGATCGCGCGCTCGACCCGGTCGGCCTTCGGGGCGAGGAGGAGCTTCTCCATTCGGGAGATCGAGCGGAGGCGGTCCCAGACGTTTCCGCGGGGCGCACCCTGGCCTTCGTCTTCTTCCTCGACGGCTTCCTCGAGCCCCGCATCCCCCGGGGCCTGCGGGTGAGCGCGGAGGGCCTCGACGAGCACGGCGGTGTCGCCGTCCACTGCGAGGGCGAAGCCGTCGGGCAGCGGGGCGACGACCGTCGCGCTGGCTGCGGCCTCGCCGCCCCCGGCGAGCCGAAGGACGAGGGAGAGTCGCGAGAAGATCCCGAGCTTCTCCGCCGTCGGGAGCCGGAGACCTCCGGCCGAGAGGTTCGTCCGCGCCTCTGCGGCGAGCTCCTCCTCCGAGTCGAACTCCACCGTGAACGCCAGCGGACCGGTCCGGACAGTTCTCACGACGCTCTCCCCGGAGCCGAGTGTAGTGCCGCCCGGGCAACCGTAGAATCCGGCCGCCAGTCCCGACGCGGAGAGCGGAAACCGGAGGAGCCCATGACGAGATCGACCGTCGCAATCGTCCTCACCCTGCTTCTGTCGACCGCTCCCGTCCTCGCGCAGGCCGACCCGCACGCCGGGCACGCGCACGCGGCGCCCGCCACGACTGCCACGTCCGCCCCGGCCGCGGCGCCGCTCCCGCCGAACGAGGCGATCCCGCCCGACGCCGAGGGCGCGAAGGCGGCGCTCGCGAAGAGCCCGCGACACGGCGAGTGGGTCGACCTGAAGCTCGCCGACGGGACGAAGCTCCTGACCTGGGTCGTCTATCCCGAGTCCAAGGCGAAGGCCGGCGTCGTCCTCGTCATCCACGAGGTCTACGGGCTGACCGACTGGGTTCGTGGCGTCGCGGACCAGCTCGCCGAGGACGGCTTCATCGCGCTCGCTCCCGACCTCCTCTCGGGCCTCGGCCCGAACGGGGGCGGCACCGAGGGGCTCGGGGCGGACGTGACGAAGACGATCCGGACGCTGACGCCGGAGCAGGTGGCCGCGCGGCTCGACGTCGTCCGCGACTACGCCCTGAAGCTCCCGGCTGCGAACGGGAAGAGCGCCTCGGTCGGCTACTGCTGGGGCGGCTCGATGAGCTTCGCCTACGCCGCCGCGCAGCCGAAGCTGGACGGCGCCGTCGTCTATTACGGCTCGTCGCCGGCGGACGCGGCGGCGTACGCGAAGATCGCCGCGCCCGTCCTCGGCCTCTACGGGGCCGACGACGCGCGCGTGAACGCGACGATCCCGACGGCCGAGGCGGAGATGAAGAAGCTCGGAAAGCCGTTCGCCGCGAACGTCTACGAAGGGGCCGGGCACGGGTTTCTGAGGCAGCAGGCCGGGCGGGACGGGGCGAACCGGAAGGCCGCCGAGAAGGCCTGGGCCGCGACGCTGACGTTCCTGCGCGACCGGCTGAAGTAGGCTCCGGTCCGGCCTCAGGGCCGCATGCGCCAGAACGTCCAGGCCTCGTGGGGAACGCCCGCGTCTTCGATCGACGAGAAGCCGGCTTCGCGGGCATAGCGTTCGAGGGTTTCGCGGCGCAGGACGGTCCCCGTTCCCGCCGCGCCGGGACCGTTCATCGCGGACGAGAGGCAGGTCAGGACGCTCCAGCCGTAGTTGAGCCGGTCGTTCGGGGTGGCCGGTATGGAGAAGGCCTCGCCGGACTTCTCCTCGACGACGAGGACCGTTCCGGCCGGTGACGCGAGGTGGCGCATCGCGCCGAGGGCCTCGACCGGGCGTGGCATGTCGTGGAGCGACTCGAACGCGACGACGAGGTCGTAGCCTCCGGGCAGGTCGGGCGAGGCGGCGTCGACGGCGTGAAAAGCCGTGCGCGATCCGACGCCGTGCTCCTCCGCGTTCGCGCGGGCCGCGCCGAGGGCGATAGGGTCGAGATCGAGGCCGTCGACGCGAGCGAGCGGGTAGCCCTTCGCCAGCGCGATCGAGGCCCATCCGGCGCCGCAGCCGACGTCCAGGACCCGCGCCGGTGGCTCTTCGCGAAGGCGCGCGTCCACGTCGGCGATGCGGGGGATCCAGTCCGTCGCGAGGAGCCCGAGGAACGCGGCCCGGCCGAGGTCGGCCTGGGCGGTCCGCGCGTCGTCGGTGCCTTCTGGAATGCCCTCGCCGCTCTGGAACGCCTCCAGCAGCGCCGGCAGCTTCTGCGCGAGGGCGACGAGGCTGCGGGGCCGCGCGGCGGACCAGAGGAGGCTGTCGCGCTCCGTCAGGACCTCGGCGGCGCCGGGCGGGAGAAAGAAGCGCCGTTCGGCGGCGGGTGCGGCCGGATCCTCGCAGCCCAGGATTTCCGCCGCCGCCTGCTGCTCGAGCCACTCGCGGACGTACCTTTCGTGGGTCCCGGTGCGCGCGCCCAGCTCGGACGCAGTGGAGGGGCCGTGCCGCGCGAGGTCGTCGTAGAAGCCGAGCTTCTCGCCGAGGTAGATCGTGAGGACGTCGTGGACCGCGAGCGTGGCGTTCGAGATGCGGGATGCGAGGAGTGCGGCGTCGGAGGTCACCGCGGGATGTTCTCATCCCGCCGGCGGATTCAGCGGATTCAGCGGAGTCGGCGGAAGGAGACGGTGACGCGCTTGCGCTCCGGGTGGTCCTCGATGACGCTCTCCTCGACGGAGACCGCCTCGCCGGCGAAGAAGTAGGGCCGCAGCTCCTCGAGCGGCGGCGTCGTCGTGAAGGCGAAATGGAGCTTCGCGGGTCTTCCGTGGAGCTCCTGCGCCGTGAGGTACGAGACGAGCGCGTGCTCGGCGGAGTGGTACCCGTTCTTCCAGAGGTGCTGCTTGGCGCCGCGCCGCGCCGCGTTGTCGAGGTCGATCCAGCTCCAGACTTCTCCGTTCTCCCGGTCGACGAGCCGGTCGAGCCAGCAGGCGTACGTCTTTTCGAGGTAGCCCGTGTACCGGCGGTCGGTGAGGGCGAGGGTCGCGGCGGCCTGGTCGAGCTCGGCGGCGATCCACCACGTGACGCCCGCGTCGATCGACCCGTCGCGGCGCAGGCCCGAGGCCCAGCAGCCGTCTCGCGGAAGGAACGCGCGAGAGAAGACCCCCGGCATCCGCTCCCGGGCCCAGGTGGAGAGCTTCCCGTCTCCGAGGAGGGCGCCCGTCCGCTCGATCATCCAGAGCGCCTTGATCGTGTGGCCGAAGTCGGTGTGCCGGGAGCCGAGTCCCGATTCGAGCGGGTCGTGCAGCGAGCCGCGGAAGAGGCCCAGCTCCTCGCTCCAGAACCGGTCGATCAGTATCCGGGCGATCCGCGCGAGGTCCGTGCGGAGCTTCGTCCGGTGCGGCTCGGGGGCGACGGAGGCGAGGAGCAGGGCGTAGGCGTTCACCTGGTCGAGCTGCGCGACGAGCTCGACACGGGCCGTCTCTCCGCCGACACCTCCCGCAGCCCAGCGGATGAGACCCCGGGTCCGGTCGTCGTAGCGCTCGAAGATGCCGTCGTAGAGGAGGAGCGCGTCGGCGAGCGATGCCGGATCACGGGTCAGGTAGGCGTAGAAAGCGAGACCGAGGTTCGCGTAGGCGAGATCCTGCGAGTTCCTCGCCTCGACGGGCGGGCGCGCAACACCGTCCTTCCACCACGACACGGCGCTCCGGTCCATCCTGTCGAGGGCGTGCGCGCGAAAGTGGTCGACGCCGGCTTTCGCGAGGGCGAGGTACTTCTCTTCCCCGGTCAGGTGAAAGGCGACGCCGTAGAAGAACGTCTGACGCGACCGCATCCGCGTGAACTCCTTGCCGAGCTGCGAGGAGGCCCACGGACCGGCGACGAGCATCTCGCCGCACGGGAGGTCGGGCTGGACGAGAGTCCCGTCGTCGCAGCGGAACGTGGGGAACGCCCCGACGGGCGACCCGAGCGCCTCGGGTCTCAGCCAGAACGGGGCGAGATCGCGCGAGAGGTGCGCGACCCACGTTTCGCCCGCCGGGAGCGGGGCCGGCGCGGGATTGAATGCCCCTCGGCCGCAGGAGGTCGCGGCGAGGAGAACGAAAAGCCCGAGGGGCACGCGCCGGGCGGGAACGGAAGATCGAGCGGATCGCATGGCGAAATCCGCCGGGGAGGTTATCAGCGGGAGGCGCTACTCCAGCACCGAGAAGGGGCTCGGCTGCGTGCGGGGCGGAAGTCGAGGAACCGGCGTGGCCGACTCCGAGCCCAGAGCCTCGGCGAGGATCGTCCCGACCGAGTCCGTTTCGAGGAGGAACGCGTCGTGGCCGCTCGGGGAAGCGAGCTCGCGGTAGCGGGCACCGGTGGCTCGGGTCCACCGGAGCACCTCCTCGGGCGGGTAGAGGAGATCGCCCGGGATGCCGACTCCCGAGAGCGATCCCCGGACGGGAGACAGCGCGCGCGCCACGCTGCCGCGACCCCTCGCGACGTCGTGCGCGTCGATGGCGTCCAGGAGCGTCAGGTAGCTCTTCGTCGTGAAGCGGCGGACGAGCTTCACGCCGTGGTGCTCGAGATAGTCGCGGACGGGGTGGGTGGCCGGAGCGGGCGGGCGGAAGCGCCGTTCGATCTCCCCCGGCGTCCGGTAGGTGAGCATTCCGACCATCCGTGCGAGGGCGAGGCCCGACCGGGGCGCGGCCTCGATCGCCGTCCGGTGAACGTGATTCCACGCCGCACCCCACGCGGTGGGAGAGGCGGGCGCGGCGAACGCGATCGCCGCCTGCGATCCTTGCGGGAAAGTCGCGCAGTACTCGAGGGTGACCATGCCGCCGAGCGAGCCCCCGGCGACGAGGGCGAGACGCGAGATGCCGAGATCCGCGACGAGAAGCGCCGCGAGGCGTGCCATGTCGCGCGTCGTCACGGCCAGCGGCGTTCCCGCGTGACCTGCTCCGCGGAGGAACCGGGTGCCGTAGCACGACCCGAGGAGGTTCGGGGCGAGGACGGCGAAGCGGCGCGTGTCGATCGGCAGACCCTCTCCGACGAAGGGGCTCCACCCGCCGAGGTCGGCGGGGGAGCCCGTGAGGGAATGGAAGAGGAGCACGACGTTGCCCCCGGCCGCGTCGATCTCGCCTTCGAGCCGGTAGGCCTGCCGCACGTCGCGCAGCGTCTCGCCCGACTCGAGCGTGAAGTCGCCCGCGCGGTGCGTCGAGAGCCCTTCCTTCAGCGCGGCGGCGTCGGGAGGGCCGCTCACGGGGCGCTCCCGACGAACGTGCCGCTCTCCTCGTCGCGAGCCGGCGCGTCCCAGCCCAGGACGCGGAGCGGCACGCCGTGGGCCTGCGCGAGGCGCGCCGCTTCGGCCGCAACGACCTGCGCGCCCGTCCCGGAGAGGACGAGGAGCTGGTCGTGGGAGAGGCGCCGCAGCGGGCGGGCGTCCGCGTGGAGGCGAGGGTCGCGGTCGTAGACGGCGTCGACGTCGGTGACGATGTGGCAGGCCCCCCCGCCGAGGGCCGCCGCGATGGCGACGGCGCTCGTGTCGGAGCCGCCCCGCCCCAGGGTGGCCGTCTCCCGGTCGCGCCGCTCTCCCTGGAATCCGCTGACGACCGGGACGACCCCGCGCGCCAGGAGCGACCGGAGGCGACGGACGTCGACGTGGGCGACCCGGGCGGCGCCGAACTCGCCGTCGGCCCTCACGCCCGCCTCGCCTCCCCGGAGGCTCCGGGCGGGGACGCCGACGGCGTTCAGCGCCGCGGCGAGAAAGGCCGCGGAAAGGTCCTCGCCGGTCGCCAGCGCCCGGTCGACCTCCCGCGCCGCCGGGCCGGCTCCGCGCCCGGTCTCGAGGGCGCCGAGCGTTTCGAGGATGTGGTCGGTCGTGTGCCCCATCGCGCTGACGACGGCGACGACGCTCCGCCCGCCCGAGACGAGGGCGGCGACCCGCCGCGCGGCGCGCCGGATCCGCGCCGGCGTGCCGAGCGACGTCCCGCCGAACTTGACGACGAGGGTCTCGCGGGCGGCGCTCATCGTGCGCCGTCCGGCGCGTCGGAGAGGCGCGCGAGGGAGGCGTCGAGGTCGGTGAGGAGGTCGGAGAGGTCCTCGAGGCCGACGGAGAGGCGGACGAGGTCGGGCGAGACGCCCGCGGCGAGCCGCTCCTCCTCGGTGAGCTGCTCGTGGGTCGTCGACCAGGGGTGGATGACGAGGCTCTTGGCGTCGCCGACGTTGGCGACGAGGGAGAAGAGCCTGAGGCGCGCGATCAGGTTCCGCGCGGCCTGCTCGGCGGAAACGCCGGCCGGGGGTTTCACGCCGAAGGTCAGGACCCCGCCAAAGCCTCCCGTGAGCGTACGGCGCGCCGTCTCGTGCGTCGGGTGGGACGCGAGACCCGGGTAACGGACCCAAGCGACGTCCGGGTGCGCCTCGAGGTGGCGCGCGACGGCGAGGGCGTTCTCACAGTGGCGGCGGATCCGGAGCGGGAGCGTCTCGAGCCCCTGGAGGAAGAGGAACGAGTTGAACGGGGAGACGGCCGCACCGACGTCGCGCAGGAGGACGACACGGAGGCGAGCGGCGTACGCAGCCGGCGCGAGGGCGGAGAAGGAGAGCCCGTGGTAGGCCGGCTCGGGGTCGGAGTAGAACTCCCGAAAGCGCGGCGAGCCGCTCCAGTCGAATCGGCCCGAATCGACGACGACGCCTCCGATCGCCGTGCCGTGCCCGCCGATCCACTTCGTGGCGGAGTGGAGGACGACGTCGGCGCCGTGGTCGATGGGGCGGCAGAGGAGCGGCGTGGCGAACGTGTTGTCGACGACGAGCGGGACCCCCGCCGCGTGGGCGACGTCGGCGAGGGCGCGGAAGTCCGGCACGTCGAGGCGCGGGTTCCCCACCGTCTCGACGTAGACCGCCCGCGTCGTTTCGTCGATCGCGGCGGCGACGCGCGCGGGCCCCTCCGGGCCGGAGGAGTCGACGAACCGGACGGTGATGCCGAGGCGCGGCAGGGTGTGGGCGAAAAGGGCCCAGGTCCCGCCGTAGAGCGACGTCGTGGAGACGATGGACTCTCCGGAGCGGGCGAGGTTGAGGATCGCGAGCGTCTCCGCGGCCTGGCCGCTCGACGTCGCGACGGCGGCGACGCCCCCTTCGAGCGCGGCGACCCGCCGCTCGAAGACGTCGGTCGTGGGATTCATGATCCGCGTGTAGATGTTGCCCGGCTTGCGCAGGCCGAAGAGGTCGGCCGCGTGCTCGGGACTGTCGAACACGTACGACGTCGTCGCGTAGATTGGAACGGCGCGGGCGTTCGTGGCGGAGTCGGCCTTTTCCTGGCCGGCGTGGATGGCGAGCGTCTCGGGGCGGAGGGCGGGGCGGGTGGCGGTGTCGGTCGAGGTGGCCATGGCGCTTCCTTTCGTCGTCGTCGAGGGGGGAGAAAACGAAAACCGGCCCTCTCTCGCGAGAGGGCCGGTCGGGTTGCCGTCGTTCGGCTGGTTACGCTGGGGGCGTCACATTCGCAAGCCCGCCTCGTTCCCCGACTCCTCCTGCGAGAGCGCGGAAGAGCTGCACATGCTCATCGACATGCGCATGGACGGGCGAATGACGAGGGCGGACGAGAGCGCCGCGGCACCGGACGGTGCGCCCTGAATCGGGCGGCGGGCTGAGGCGCTGCTCATGGCCGTGCAGGGTAAGGGAGGAGCCCGGGTCCGTGTCAAGCGGAAAAGTGGCGGGCAGCGGGCGGCCCCCCTTCGGGATGCCGGGCGACGGGTCGCTTAGACTTCCCGTCGCGGCGGCGCTTCGTGCCGTCCCAAGGAGCTCTGATGCGTGTCTCCCGCCCCCTCGCGCCCGTCCTCGCCTTTACGCTCGCCGCCGTGGGATGCACGTCGATGAAGTTTGGATCCCAGCGGATCGATGGGCGCGACGCGTCGAAGGTGAAGACCTTCTGCGTCCTCGTCGCGCCGCAGGACAAGGTCCCGATGGACCCGGGGCTCCGCGAGACCATCGCGACGCGCTTCGTCCCATCGATCACGCGGCACCTGAAGGAGAAGGGCTATTCCCCGGCACCGGAGGAGACGGCCGACGTCGTCGTCGCCACGCAGGCCATGATCGGCGTCGCGAACGTGGACGCGATCCGTTGGAACCAGACGGTCGCCGCCTGGTACCCGTGGGGGCCGATCGGCGTCGGCTACTACGCCTCCTCGTCCATCGGCAAGGACGTGACGTTCGTCATCGACATCGGCGACCCGCGCGCGGGAAAGCTCTACTGGCGGAGCTGGGCCGCCGGGCCGGTGGAGGTGGGCGCCCAGCACGACCCGAGCAAGGTCGACCGCCTCGTCGACAAGGTCCTCGCGGACGTCCCGCGGGCGAAGAGCTGACCGCTCGCTAGAGGGCCTTCAGGAGCCCTTCTCTCCACCTCTCGTCGTGAATCACGCGGGCCGCCGTCGCGGCCCGCAGCCGTTTGAGCGGTTCGAGCCGGCGGAGCGCGAGGCGATACGGTCTGCCGGCGGGGCCCTGGACCTCGGCGCCCGTCAGGGCGAGAGCGCGGCGGCGGAAGTGGATGCCGGCCAGGTCACGGGCGACGTCGTCGAACGGAAGCTGAAAGACGTACGTGGCGGCGGATGGGCCCGAGAGGAGCTCGAGAACGACGAGGCCGCGGATGCTCGCCAGCAGGAAGGCGGCCGTGTTCACGGGCAGCTCCTCCTTCGCCGCGAGGCCCTCGTCGTCGGGATCGAGAAGCTCGACGAGGCCGAGGGCACAGCCCTCGCGGCCGGCTCGCTTCACGATGTCCCGGGCTCCGTCGAGCCTCTCGGGAGCCGAGAAGGAGACGATCAGGCGTTCGAAATCGGAGCCGAGGACTGTCGCCGGCACCGCACGGCCGTCCGAGAAGTGCCGGGTCCCGGAAACGCGGGCGCAACGCTCGAGCATGCTCGCGCGCGCCGCCCGGATCGTGCGGGCGAAGGCGTCGGTCCTGAGCGCCAGCCGGCCGAAGTGGAAGGTCCCGGCTTTCGCAACGAGGACGACCTCCCAGGTCCCCTCGACGAAGCGGACCTCGTCGACGGACCCGAGAGGAATCTGGAAGGGGTCTCCGCCGGCGGGCACGACCGCCACGTGCGTCGGCCAGACGAGAAGCCTCGCGTCCCGGGCGGGCCCGGGCTCGATCAGGGCGCCGTCGAACGGCTCGGGGTTTCCGAGGCCGTGGGCGAGGAGCCCGCGGACGCGGGCCGCGTCACGGGCGTCGGCGAGGGCCCTGGCGAACGTCGCGTGACGGCGGGCGAGCATCGACAGCCGGAGCCGGCCCGAGGGGTGGAGGCCGAGCGTGAGGACCCGTTGCTCGTCGGTGAACGTGTCCACGTCGAGAAACGCGACGCGGGCCCCGCCGACACTCACGCCGTCGTCGTCGACGAACGCCTCTCCTTCTCCGCCCGCGGGCGCGCCTTCGAGCCCCTCCGTCTCGAAGGTACACAGAGCGCGACGGGTCTCGTCGTCGCCGGTCATCGCGTCCGCGACCTCAGGCGAACCGGCCGCCGCACTCGGGACAGAACTTCGGGCTGCCTTCCGCCTCGGTGCCGCAGGTGACGCACTTTCTCTTCGCGGAGGTGGGCTTTCCGCAGTCCCCGCAGAACTTGCCTCCCTGGGTCTTGGCGCCGCAGTGCGGGCAGACGGCTCCGGTCACGGTCGCCACGTCGCGCTGCTTCATCCAGTCGATCTCGCGGACCTTCTGGTGGACCTGCTCGCGGGCGGCTTCGGCCTGCGCGGAGGCCATCTCCTCGTCGAGGTCCGGCGCGCACCCTTCACAGAGGCCGGCTTTCTTGTTGAAGCAGACGGGCCCGCAGATCCACTTCCCGCACCGCGTGCATTGCACGAAGAGCGGCTTGATCTCGGTGACGGCCTCCTTCAGCGCCGCGTCGTGCGCCGTGCCGCCGACCGCCCGCTGGACCTCGTAGGCGCCGTACGCCGCCCGCCCGAACACTCCGCCGAAGACGTTCCCGGCGGCCTGGAGGGCCGAGGCCGCCATCCCGAACTTGTTGGGCTTGAAGCTCGACATGTACCCGTTGCCGCACTTCTCGCAGTAGAACTTGAACTGGAAGCCCTTTTCGGTAGAGAGGTCCTGGTAGTTGCCGGTGAACTCGATTACGTTGGCCACGTTTCCTCCGGTCTCGTTGGGGGCGCTGGATTATCGACCCGCCCGCGGCGTCCGGTCGAACCGCGTCCGAGGAGTTCCGGAAAGGTCCAGATGCTGACCCGCCGGCAGAAACGGACCACGGGTCGAGGGTCAGATGCGGACCCGGTGGGCGGACCTGGCGCCGAGGCCGGGAACGCCTCGCGATGCGTCCGTTCCTCCCAGAAGCCCGTAAACAGGGGCTTCCGGGGCCCAGGATCCGTCCGGTGTCCGGTGCGGGGCGTGCCGCCGGCAGAAGCGCTCACGACGGCACGATCGTTGCTCGATCACTCCGGGAAAACCGCAGACAACAAGAGAGCCCGGGGCTGGAGGGAGACGCATGAGCCGAAAGAGGGACCTTCTTCTGTCGATCGCGTTCGCGGGGGCGGCGCTTCTCTTCCCGATCGCGGCGCACGCCGCCGTCGATCGTGGCGAGCGGCCGGCCATGGCGCGCGACGTGGAGCTCGTCATTCGCGAAGCCCGGTCGGGCGAGGCGATGCGCGCCGGCATCCGCGTCCACGTCGACCCGCTCGTTGCGGCCGCCGACGCGCTCGAGGAGCACCGCGGCGCCTTCGGCCGTGGTCCCCAGGACGGATTTGCCTTCCGGCTCGAGGAGAAGGACGCCCTCGGCCAGTCGCACGTGAGGATGTCGCAGACCTACCGCGGCATCGCCGTTCTCGGCGGCGAGCTCATCGTCCACCTCGACGGGGACGGCCTGCTCGGGATCAACGGCCGCTTCGTCGGCGGCCTCGACATCCCGGCGTTCCCGGCCCTCACGCCGAACGAAGCGGCCGGGGCCGCGATCGAGCGGATCCACGCGAGCGGCGGCGTGAACGTCGAGATCGTCGACGTCCTCGAGCCGGTCGTCTGGGGCTTCTCCGGCGAGCCGGTCCTCGTCGTCCCGGTCCGGGCGATGTGGGTCGAGAACGAGGAGCTCCGGTTCGAGGACGTCCACGTCGACGCCGCGACCGGCGCCTTCGTCGGCTCCCTTCCGAAGATCTTCACGGCGAAGAACCGGAAGATCTACAACATGAACCAGGACTGCCTCGAGACGGGCAGCGAGCTCCCCGGGTCGCTCGTCATCTCCGAAGGCGGCACCTCGGCGGACACGGCGGTCATGGGCGCCTACAACAACACCGGGCTCGCCTACGACTACTACAAGACGATCCACGGGCGGGACTCCTACGACGGCTCCGGCTCGGTGATCGTGTCCTCGGTCCACGGGCAGTTCTCGACCGGCTCCAGCTGCACCAAGAGCAACGCGGCCTGGATCGACGCGCCCTACAACCAGATGGTGTTCGGGGACGGCGACGGGAGCACCTTCTCGAACCTCGCGAACGGCGTCGACGTGACGACGCACGAGTTCTCGCACGCCGTCTGCTCGCGGACCGCGGACCTCGCCTACCAGAACGACTCGGGGGCGCTGAACGAGGCGAACTCCGACATCCTCGGCCGCGCCGCGGCCTTCTGGGGCGGGAACGGCAACCCGGCGACGACGACGGCCTGGTCGGTCGGCGCCGACGTCTACACGCCGGGGACCTCCGGCGACGCCCTCCGTTACATGTACGACCCGGCCAGGGACGGCGACTCGGCCGACTACTACCCGACGCGGAACTACGCGTCGGGCTGCACGCCGTCGGACAGCAACGACTACTGCGGCGTCCACACGAACAGCGGGATCGCAAACCTCTTCTTCTACCTCCTCTCGCAGGGCGGGACCCATCCGCGCGGCAAGACGACCGTCGCCGTGACGGGGATCGGTCTCACGAAGGCGGAAAAGGTCTGGTACCGGGCTCTGTCGGCCTACATGACCTCCTCGACGACGTTCCAGGGGGCGCGCACGGCCACCGCGAACGCCGCCTCGGACCTCTACGGCGGCACCTGTACGGCGGAGTGGACGGCCGTCCACAAGGCGTGGGACGCCGTCGGCGTCCCGGGAACCTGGACCTGCGGGACGACGTACACGATCGCCGGCAACGCCGGGACCGCCAGCGCGACGGTCGCGGCCGGTACGGTTTCGACGGCGGCCGACGCGAGCGGCAACTACACCCTCGCCGGTCTCGCGGCGGGGACGTACTCCGTCGTCGCCTCGAAGTCGGGCTGCACGTTCTCGCCGACGTCGCTCTCCGTGACGGTCGGCCCGAGCGCCACCGGCAGGAACTTCACGGCGACCTGCACGAGCGGCGACACGGCCCTGACGAGCGGCGTGACCCTGACCGGCCAGAGCGTCGCCAAGAGCGCCTGGAAGTACTACTACATCGACGTTCCGTCCGGCGCCACGAGCCTGACGTTCGCGACGACGAGCGCCACGGCCGACGCCGACATCTACACCCAGTTCAACGCCAAGCCGACCTCCTCGTCCTACATCTGCCGTCCGTACGGTGCGACGGGCAACGAGACCTGCACCGCGACGAACCCCGGCGCGGGGCGCTGGTGGCTCGGCGTCTACGGCTACGCGGCGGCTTCGTACTCGGTGACCGCCACCGTGCAGACGGCGACGGTGACCTACTCGATCGGCGGCAGCGCCGGTACGAGCGGCGCGACGGTGACGGCCGGGACGAGGTCGGCCACGTCGGACGCGAGCAACAACTACGCGATTACGGGCCTCGCCGCCGGCACCTACACGGTGACGCCGTCGAAGTCCGGATGTACGTTCTCGCCGACGTCGCTCTCCGTGACGGTCGGCCCGAGCGCCACCGGGAAGAATTTCACCGCCACGTGCGGGACGACGGGTCAGGTGGAGAGGCTGTCAAACGGTGGTTTCGAGACCCTGACGGCCTCCACGAACTCCGCGCCCGACGGCTCCTGGTCGCGGACGGCCTACACCGGGACGAGCTTCAACACGCTGATCGCGAACGGCAGCGCCCCGCGAACCGGAACCGACTACGCGTACGTGGGCGTCTACAACTCGGCCTCGCAGACCGTGACGAGCAGTAACGTGGTGATCCCGGCCGCGGCGACGAGCGCCACGCTCACCTTCTACGTCTCCATCGTGACGAGCGAGACGTCCACGGTCACCGCGTACGACAAGCTGAGCATCCAGCTCGTCGACGCCTCGACCGGCTCGGTCCTGGCGACGCTCGGGACCCTCTCGAACCTCAACAAGACCGGGAGCGCGACGACGTACGCGCTGAAGAGCTACAACGCCACGTCCTACAAGGGCAAGACCGTGAAAGTCCGTTTCGCGGCAACGACCGACTCGTCCGCGTTGACCTACTTCCGGATCGACGACGTCAGCCTGAAGTCCGACGGCTGACGCACGGGGAGGAGAGGCCCGCTCGGGCCGCCCGGGGGGAGGGGAGCGATCCCTTCCCCCCGCTTTTCGTTTCGGTCCGTGGTCTCAGAGGGTCCGCGTCCTCGTCATCATCGAGAAGAGGCGCGCCCCTTTCGGGACCGACGAGAAGGCGTGGAAAAGGAGGACGACGCCGTCTTCCGGGGCCTTCACCTCGACGATCGCATCCTCGGCCCGGGGTGGGAGAGCCCGGCAGCGGGAGGGGTCGACGAGGCGGACGACGACGTCGCCGGCCTTCACCGGCGTCCCGGGCTCCACGGCGAGGTCGACCAGGCCGCCCACGGGGGCGTGGAGCGAGCGGTAGTCGCCGATCGCGCAGGCAGTGATGCGAACAGGGGGCTCCTCGGGCTCTCCCTCGAGGATCCCGTAGTGACGGAGAGCCGACGCGATCCTGCGGGCGTCCGCACGTCCCGCCTCGAGCGAGAAGGCGTTCATCGAGCCGAGCTCGACCGTGTAGCCGTCGGCGAGACGGGGGACGTCGTTGCGGCCGAGGCGCCGGAACGCCTCGGAGAGATCCTGCCACGGCACGAAGGACGCCTCGTCGAGCGCGCCGCCGAACCGGGCCGGTACCTCGAGGACGAATGGAAAGCCGAAGGCCCTCGCCGCGGCGACGGCCCCTTCCGGAACGTAGAGGTAACGCGGGGCGCGATCGCCGGTGTGGAGGTCGAGGACGAGGTCCGCCTCGACCGCCATCTTCTGGATGGCGAGCGAGAACTCCAGGCGGGAGTCCGTGCCCCAGGTGTGCGTCTCCGCTTCGATCGCGTCGAGTGCCGCCTTGAGAGACTCCCGGAAATCCTCGCGGATCTCGCCGACAGGTGACGACTGGTGAGCGGCCGCGAAGGAGTCGACGTCGACGTACGAGGCCGCGGACGCCGAGCGGGACGGACCGGTGAGGTAGAGGTAGCCGCGGTTGAAGTTGTTCCCCGTCAGGAAGTCGTAGACGCCGGCGACGTAGTCACCCACCTGCTGGTTCGCCGACACGGGGTTGACGCGGGGCACGAGGATGACGGTGCCGCGAAGCGGTTCACGTTCCAGGAGATCGAGCAGGGCGAGGATCGCGGCATTTCCCTGGAGCTCCCCTCCGTGAACGTTGGCCTGGACGTACGCGAGAGGCCGCTCCTGGCGTCCGCGTGCGACGAAGACCGGGGCGGTCAGCTCGTGCCCGGTCGCGTTGGTTCTGACGACGACGTCCCGGCGCTCCCATTTCGCCATGAAAGTCTCCTCGCCCCGAGTCTAGCGAAGAGCGGCTCCAGTGCCCGGCATGACGGAAATCATGTGGAGTGGAGATCCGTGTTGACAGACTCGACGGGGATCCGTATCTTGAGACCGTGTTGAGATGCTTTCTCAATAAAGGTCCTCTCGGTCGCGTAGCGCTCCTCGGCCTTCTCGCTCTTCCGGGCCGCTCGGTTGCGGTAGAGGGGGCGCAGCCGGTCGGCCAGCCCGAGGTGGTCCGCGCCCGGTGGCTGATGGGTACGGTGCTCGAGTTGCGCCTCCCTGCGGCCCTGCGGCGTACGGACGAGCTCGCCGAGGCCGCTTTCGCGGAGGTGGCGAAGGTGGAGGCGGCGGCTTCGCTCTGGAGGCCGCGTACGGAGCTCGGCGAAGTCCACGCCCGGGCCGGGGCCGGGGAGGCGGTCGTCCTTTCCGAGACGCTGGGCGATCTGGTCCAGGAGGCGCTCCGGGCAGCAGAAATGTCGAGCGGGGCCTACTCCCCAGCCATCGGGGCACTCGTCTCGGCCTATGACCTCCGCGGGGACGGGCGCTGGCCTTCCGGGGCCGAGAGACGCCGCGCGGCGGTGCTCGCCCGGCGCGAGGGCGTGCTCTACGACCCTCGGACCCGCATGCTCCGCCTCGACGAGGGCGTCTCGCTCGACCTCGACGGCATAGCGAAGGGATTTGCCCTCGACCGTGCTGCGGCAGCCCTCCGGGCCCGCGGTGTCGACGATGCGCTCCTGAACTTCGGAGGCCAGCTCTACGTCATCGGGCCTCCTCCCGGGACTCCGGCGCGGGAGGCCCTCGTTGCCTCTCCGTTCGACCCCGGCACTCCAGTCCTGACAGTCCGGATCCGGGACGCCTCGCTCTCCACGTCGGCGAACTCCGAACGCGCGCGGATGATCGCCGGCAAGGAGGCCGGGCACCTCCTCGACCCCCGGACGGGGAGTCTCGTGACGCTCCCAGGATCTGTCACGGTTCTCGCGGCCAGCGGCGCGCTGGCCGATGCCCTCTCGACGGCATGGGCCGTCGAGGGACCGGCGGGCTTTCGCCGGTCTGATCCCGGCTCACGGCTACGCCGCGCTGGAGCCGTGGCCTTCGCTCTGGCCGGCCGCGAGGGCGGCTGCGAGACCCTGTCGGATCGACCTTTCCAGCGGCTCCGGCCGCCGGCGCGCGTCGCGGACGCCTCCGTTCACCGGCCCTGAATCCACCTTCCAGGAGAGTACGAATGAACCCGAAGGCGAGAACGCTCTTCGCTCTGCCGTTGTGTGCGCTCACCCTGCTCGCGGGCCCGGCCCGCTCCGAAGATCCGCCGAAACCGGCCCCTGCGGGCGCATCTGACGCTACCCCATCGAACGAGGAGCTCGCGCGGCGCATCGAGGTCCTGGCCCGCGAGCTGGAAGCCCGAAAGCTCGGCGACGCCTCCGATCCGGCCCCTCCCGCCGGCGTGACCGGAAAGTGGGGACTCGGACCTGCCGCATCGAAGGTCTACGGGAAGTCCTCCGGGCTGTCGATCGGCGGCTACGGTGAGTCGCTCTACCAGAACTTCGACGCGACCCGGGAGAACGGCACGCCCTCGGGAAGGACGAACGAGTGGGACTACGTCCGCGCCGTCGTCTACCTCGGGTGGAAGTTCGACAGGACGTTCGTCCTGAACTCGGAGTTCGAGTACGAGCACGCATCAACCGGAAAGGGGGGCGAGGTCTCGGTGGAGTTCGCGACGCTCGACGCACTCCTTCGCGACGAGGTGAACCTCCGGGCGGGGCTCGTCCTCGTGCCGGTGGGCTTCGTGAACGAGATGCACGAGCCGACGACCTACCTGGGCGCGCGCCGTCCCGACACGGAGAACCGGATCCTCCCGTCGACGTGGAGGGCGAACGGCATCGGCGTCTTCGGCGAGGCGGGTCCCGGTCGCCTACAAGCTCTACCTGAACGAGAGCCTCAGCGCTTCTTCGTTCACCGCGTCGAACGGCATCCGAGGGGGCCGGCAGAAGGGTGCCCTGGCCACGGCCGACAACCTGGCGTTCTCGGGCCGTCTCGACCTCGTCTCGGTCCCGGGTCTTCTCGCGGGAGCCTCGTTCTTCACGGGCGAATCCGGGAAGGACCTCGTCGCCGCCGGCCAGTCCTTCGGAGCGCGGACGACGACGTGGGACCTTCACGCCGACTGGCGGTACCGCGGCCTCTGGCTGCGGGGAGTCTTCGCGCGGGTCACGATCGACGACGTCGCGCTCCTCAACCAGTCGCTCGGACTCACCGGCAACAAGTCGATCGGGGAGACGCAGGAGGGGTACTACCTCTCCGTGGGCTACGAGGTTCTCTCTCGGCTCGCTCCGGGGTCCGCGATGGCCCTGACGCCGTTCGTCCGCTACGAGAGGACGGACACGCAGAAGGAGGTCCCGGCCGGCTGGGCCCGCGACGGTGCGAACGACCGTGAAGCCTGGACGGTCGGTCTCGACTTCAAGCCGATACCCCAGCTCGCGCTCAAGGTCGACTGGCAGGACTATTCGGACGCCGCGAACACGGGCGTCTCGCAGTGGAATGTCGCGCTCGCCTACCTCTTCTGACCCCGGGGTGAGCCCCGGCGCCCGCCGATTCCGGCAGGCGCCGGCCCTTCTCCTCCTCGCCGCCATCCTCCCGGGCGCGGCGGGAGGGGCCGTCTTCGAGACGCAGGAACAGGCGCTCGCGAGGGCCTTCCCGCCGCCGGCCCGCGTCGTGAGGAGCACGTCTTTCCTGACCGACGCCCAGCACGCGGCGGCCCGGAAGACGGCGCAGGCGCCGGTCGACTCCGCGGTCGTGACGCGCTACGCGGCCTTCGGTCCGGACGGGACGCTCCTCGGCACGGCCTACTTCGACGCCCATGTCGTGAGGACGGCGCGCGAGGTGCTGATGGTCGTCGTCGCGCCCGACCGGACCGTGAGGAGCGTCGACGTCCTCGCCTTCGGCGAACCGCAGGACTACCTGCCCCGCGGCGGGTGGCTGAAGAGGGTGGAAGGGAAGAGGCAGGAAGACGGTCTCTTCGTCGGTCGGGCGCTGGCGCACGTCACCGGCGCAACGCTCACGACGCACTCCATCTCCGCGGCTCTCCGGCGGGTCCTGGCGGTTCATTCACTCCTGGGCGAACCGGCGTTGCCGGCGAAATGAGAAGACGATGAGATACATGGAACAGGGCGGCTTCCAGAACAACCCCCTCACCCGCCTGACTCTCTGGGGGACGTTCGTCTTCCTCACCGGGCTCTGGGCCTCGAACTTCGGGATGTACTTCTCGAGGATGGGGCTCTCGCCCGCGAGCGTCGCCGCGTACTACCGAGGGTCCGACGAGACGTTCCAGCCTGCGCGGACCTTCGGTTCCATGGTCGAGTCCTCGCACGGGCACTTCGCCATGATGGCGATGGTCCTGCTCGTCCTGACGCACCTCTACATCTTCGTCCCCGGCCCGAGACGGCTGAAGGCGGCGTTCGTGGGGGGGACGTTCGCCGCGACGTTCCTCTCGGAGGCGTCGGGATGGCTCGTCAGGTTCCTTCATCCCGGCTTCGCGATCCTCAAGCCCGCGGCGTTCCTCGCCTCGCAGGCGTTCCTCGGCCTGATGCTCGGCCTCCTCGCGACCTTTCTCCTCACGGCGGCACGACGAAAGCCCCTTCTCGCGGTCGTGGAGCCGCGCGTCGACGACGAGACGCCGCGGCGTGCCGCGGCGGGCGAGTCGGTCTGACCCTCAGGGGACCCGGAACGACGTCGTCGCGCGGCCGCTGCCGCTCCGACCGCCCACCGACTCGACCTTTCCCAGGTCGAGCGTCACGGTGACGTCCTCACCCGGGCGGAAGTCCTGCGCCGGCAGGAAACGGAGAAGGCGCTCCTCCTCCAGCCACTCGACCCTGCCCTCGATCTCCCCGGAGAGGGACCCGACGGCGAGAACGGCCGCGCCGTCCACCGACTGCGGGTCGAGCGGCACCGTCATGAAGAAGCTCACGGCGATCCGGCGTGCCGCGACGACGGAGCCGGGAGCCGGATAGACGTCGGCCACGCCGGGTTCGACGGCCTCGGGCCCGGTCGTGCGTCCGAAGGGGATCTCGAGGGCGACGCCGACGAAGAGCGGCGGGAGGGGCGGGGGAGGTGGAAGCGGGAGCCCTCCGTCACCCGCCGCGTCGATCGCGAGGATCACGAGGAACACGACGGTGATGGCGGCCAGGACGATCCAGAAGACGGGGACCTTCTCGAGGACGACCTTCGCGTCCACGCGTTCGCCGGCGCGGACGTCGAACTCCTTTTCGATCGGCCCCTTCAGGGGCACGACGTTGCCGTCCAGGTCGATCTTCTTCGACGTCCGGAGGACGTAGCGCCCGGGAGGGAGCCCGTCGAGAGACCACGACGAAGCCATCGAGCGGGCCACGATCGATCGGTTCCCGCTCTCGACGCGGGCCAGCTCGGCCAGGACGGGGTGATTCACGAGAACGGCGGAGTCGCGGTCACCCGTCGTCTGGTAGACGCTCACGAGCACCTCTCCGGTGCCGGAGCTGCCGCCGTCGCGGACGGAGCGGGCGAGCCCCACGGATACGCAGCCGTCGAGGGCGAAAGGCGCGAGGCCGATGAGAAGAAGGCGCGCGACGAGTCCGTGCGATCGACGGAGGGTGTCCATCGGGCCGAATCGTGGCGCTGGGTTCGCCCACTGTCAACGAATCGTGTATTTTTCCGATCGGAGGTCCCATGAAGAACGCCCCGTTGGCGGCCGCGCTGGCCGCGGCTCTGCTGCTGTTCCCGTCCCGGGCCGTCGCGGCGGGGACGGCGTATCGAGTGACGCTTTTCGCCACTGCGGGCGTCGAGGGTTCGACCGGCGATCGAGAGACCGGCGCGGACGGGTCGTTCTGGTTCCCCGCCGCCGAGTACGACAACCCGACCGGCGGCTGGAAACCACTCGTCAGGCGCCTCGCCCCGTCGGGCGCCCTCACGACATGGGATCTCGACGCGACGCCCCGCTCGTTCTTCCCGGTCGCCGTCCGGAGGCACGTGGGAACCGGACGGGTCCTCGTCCTCGTGCCGCTCACGGCCGAGCAGCGGGCGCTCGTCTATTCGCTCGATCCCGCGACGGGAAGCGCGACGCGTACGGAGGTTCCGTTCCTCGCGCGGTCGATGCGGCTCGACCCGCAGGACGGGTCGGTGTGGCTCGTGGGGCGCGACGTGGTGGCGCGCCTCGCGGGAGGCACCCTGACGACGTGGACCATCGCAGGGGTCGTCGAGGCCGCGGGGCAGCTCGACGCGGCCCGGCGCCTCTGGCTCGCGACGGAAGGTGGGGTGCTCCTCTCGCTCACGCCCGAGGGCGCCGTGACGCTCTGGGGGAACGGCTCGTCTCCGGGCACGCTCCTGACCGTCGACGAGACGGGGACCCAGCTCTGGGGGATGGATGGCGCACGAGACCGGCTCGTCCGGTTCCGTCCCGCGACCGGCGAGCGGACCGCGTTCCCGCAGGCGAGGTCCGTCTCGAACTGGGCGGGCATCGCCGCCACCGGAGGGACCGTTGCGCTCGCCTCGTCGTACGGGCCTCACGTTCTCGCCGCCGCCGTGTCAGAAATGACGGACGGCGCGACGACGACCCTGACACCGGTCCCCGGCGATGCGGGCATCGCGACGACGGTGGCCGCCCCGGCGGTCGCGGTTGCACCACGGCGCACCGATACGACCGTCGAGTCGACCGTGCGAACGGTCTACGCACCGTCGGACGGCGGACGCTCGCTCTTCACGACGAGCGGCGAGACGTACCGCGCCCTGCCGTGGGCCGGAGACGGGGAGCTCCTCGTCGTGACGGGTGCCGTGGAGCGCTGGACTCCTCTGCCGGCCGGATCGCCGTTCGTGACGCGGCAGGTCCTTCCCGTCGCCGTGGAGGTCCGGCCCGGCGACCCGACGCGGAACTTCTTCACGGAGGTCACCGTCGCAAACCTCGACGCCGATCGAGACGTCGTCCTGACCCTGACCACGGCGAACGGGACCTACACCCTCCCGGTCGATCTCGCCTCCGGGGCGACGCGCGTGTTTCCGAACGTCGTCCAGTCTTTCCGCGACCTCGGGGGGGCCGCGCTCCCGCCGGGCGAGACGGTGGCGGGGACGCTCGCGGCCGCGTTCAAGAACGGCTCGGGAAGCCTCGCGGCACGCGTGTTCACCCGCTTCCCCGACGCCTCGACGACGGGGCTCGGCTTCACGTCGCTGGACGCGGCCCGCGAGGTGAGGGTCTTCCGCAAAGCGCTGAACGGCCTGAAGAACACCCCGGCCTTCCGGACCAACGTGGCGGTCGCGAACCTCTGCGGCCTCGAGGGAAGCTGCGCCACGCTCGACATCTCGGCCGATTTCTTCGACGACGCCACGGGCGCGGCGGTCGGCACGGTGCCTCTCCAGGTGCCGCCCGGTCAGTGGCGCCAGCTCGACGCGCCCCTGGCCGGGTTCCCGGGAGCGGTCGGGGAGACCTTCTCGGTCCTGTTCGTCCCCTTTTCGGCCGGCTCCGAGGCCTACGACGCCTACGCGACGGTCGTCTCGAACGCGAACCAGGACGCCGCCTTCGTGAGGGCCTCGCCGGCGGACCGGGCGTCGAACCTGGCGCTTCCGGTGATCACGGACGCCGGAGGCATCGGAACGCGCTTCACGTCGGAGTGTGCAATCACGAACACGACGGGCGGGCCCGCCGTGGCGGACGTGTCCTTCACGTCCTCCGTTTCGGGGAACACGGTCTCCGAGACCCTGACTCTCGGGACCGGGCTGGGCGTCCTCTGGCCCAACGCGGTGGACCATTTCCGCGCGCTCTCGCCCGGTTCGGTTCGTGCCGACGACTACGGTCCGCTGAGGATCTCCTTCCGCGACTTCGCCGCGGGCTTCGCCTCCGTGAGGACGACCGCGTCGAACGGCACGGGGCTCGGCTTCACGGCGATCGACCCGTACGTAGAGCGCGCGAAACGGACGAAGCGGATCGTCGGACTCGTGCAGAACGACCGCTTCCGGACCAATCTCGCCGTCGTCCATTCGGGAGCGACCGGTTCGGACCCGAACGCGGGCGTCACGCTGCGGGTGACCGTCCGCAACTCGGGCGGCGCCGTCGTCGGGGCCCCCCTGGAGAAGTCCCTCGGGCCCGGACAGCTCCACCAGTGGACGCGACTTCTCGCGGACGTCCTCGGCACGAGCGGCGACGGCTTCACCGCCACGATCGAGAGGATCGAAGGCCTCGAGCCGTGGGACGCCTACGTCACCGTGATCGACAACGCCTCCACGGACCCGGTATTCGTCCGGGCGGAATAGGAGGCACGCTCCGCCAGGGCCGGCTTCGGGCCGGCCCTGGCCCGCGGGGGTGCGCGGCGGTCTGCTCCCGCGTATCCTTCCCGCATGGCCTTTCCCCCCTCGAAGGCTGCCGGCGTGAGGGAGCCTTCCCCGCGTGGCGCGGCCGGACCGCACATCCTCGACAACATGGGCGAGATCTACCTTCTCGACACCGCGGTCCTGACGATCGGCGCGGCACGCGAGAACGACGTCATCGTCCGGCTTCCGGGAGTCTCGCGACACCACGCGCGGATCCTGCGCGAAGGCGGAGGGACCTTCTGGCTCGAGGACGTCGGAAGCCGCTACGGCTCGACGCTGAATGGCACGGTCGTATCGAAGGCGCGCCTCTCCCACGGCGACGAGATCGCCATGGGGGGCTGGCGGGCCACCGTGAACCTCGACTGACGTTCCCGGCGGCTCCGCCGGTCCTCGGCTAACATCGGCGCACCAAAACCGGGGGAGTTCGAACCGCCGACATGCCTCTCTCCGAAGGGACCCGTCTTGGGAACTGCCGCCTCGTCCGGAAGCTGGGCGAGGGTGGCATGGCGGAGGTCTGGGAGGCGGTCGACGTCACCCTCGAAAGGCGCGTCGCGATCAAGGTCGTCAAGGAGACGATCTCGAGCCTCCCCGAGTTCGATGCGCGGTTCCGTCGCGAGGCCAAGACGGCGGCGCAGCTGGAGCACCCGAACATCCTCCAGATCTACGGCTTCGGCGTCGAGAACGGCGTCGCCTTCATCGAGATGCCCTGCCTGTCGGGAGGTACCCTCGCCTCGCGTCTGGAGTCCGGGCCGCCACCTCCGCCGGAGACCGTCTGCGAGTGGGTCGACGCCCTCGCCTCGGCGCTCGACGCCGCTCACGGGCGGGGCATCATCCACCGCGACATCAAGTCGGTGAACGTCCTCTTCGACCAGAGCGGCCGGATCGTCCTGGCGGATTTCGGCCTCGCCAAGAGCATGGCCGACTCCTCCGGCCTGACCGCGGCCGGGACGCTGATGGGAACACCGATGTATCTCTCGCCCGAGCAGGCGAGGGGGGAATCCCTGACGCCCGCTTCCGACCAGTTCTCGCTCGGGGTCCTCGCGTTCCGGATGCTCACGGGCCGGCTCCCCTGGGGGCCGAACGCGGCCCCCGCCGTCGTGATGATGCGGATCGTGTCGCACGCGGCGCCGGCGCCGTCGTCCCTGCGCCCCGAGGTCCACCCGGCTGTGGACGCGGTCTTCGACCGGGTCCTGGCGAAGAAGCCGGAGGGCCGTTACGAGAGCTGCGGGGACTTCGCCGCGGCGCTTCGCGAAGCGCTCCTGCCTCGTCGGAATTCCATGGTCGCCGATACGCCGACGGTCATCTCGTCGCAGCCCATCCTCGTCGCGCCGGCGCCCGTTCCGGCGGCCGGTCCGCCGCCCCGCCGCCCGCGACCGGTCGCCGCGTCCGCGCCGGTCCCCCTGTCCCGGCGTCCGGGCCTCGTCGTACTCCTCCTCCTCTTTCTCGGCGTGAACTCCGTCGTCCTCGCGCTCGTCGTGTGGGACAAGATCGGGGCGAGACGGACGGGGGGAAGTGCCGAAGGACCGAGCGTGCCCGCAGTCCTGCCGGCGCCCGACTCCACCCCCACTCCAGCACCGGCCCCGGCGCTGGATCCGATGTCCGGGCCGATCGTCGTCGTCGAGCAGACGCCGACCGCACCTCTCGTCCCGGCCGACACGCCGCCGCCCACGGCGCCGAGCGAGACCCCGACTCCCGAGCCGTCGCCGATCCCGACGGTCGAACCGACGCCGACGCCCCCGGCCGCCCTCCCGCCGGGAGCGATCCCGCCGGTCCGGACGACCGACGTGAGGCCGACGTTCTCCGACGACCTGATGCGCCGGCACGGGGGCCTGGACGGGCGGGTCGAGCTGGAGGTCCTCGTCCTCGCCGACGGGACGATCGGCTCGATCCACGTCGTGCGAGGGGTCGACCCGGAGATCGACGACGTCGTCGTTCAGGCTGCGCGACGCCAGCTCGGCTTCGCGCCGGCGTCGCTGCGGGGCCGGCCAATCGCCGCCCGGGCCACGGTCGTCGTCGGCGTCCGGTTCCGCCTGGCGCCGCCCCCCGGCTGAGGCGTCAGGCGACGGCCGACTTTCCGTCGCCGTAACGGCAGACGACGGCCTCGTCGGGAGTCCCGGCCGCGAGCCGGAGAGCCTTGGACGGCCGCATTCCCGCGGTGACGTCCACCCTTCCGTCCGGGAAGAAGTCCGCGAACTTCGCTTCGGTCGTCGCTTCGAGCCGGGCGGCCACGGCCTCGGCACGCGCCGTGTCGAGCGAGAGACCGTGGGTCGCGAGGTCGCCGCACATCCGGTGGCGCAGGAGGTGGATCCGCTGGAGCGTCGAGAGGTAGGCGCCCCGCCAGATGGAAAGGAACGGGCGGTGGTCCATGGGATTGACCGAGAGCACCTTCCGGAGGCGATTGGCCGGAAGGAAGGTGTACATGCTGACCTCGGGATGCTGGCGCAGGACCCAGTGGCGAGTCGTCTCGAAGCGGGTGTAGGACGCCGTCCGTATGTCCTGGTCGGCGTTGTAGAGGAGTCCGCGGCGGCTGGCGAAGCCGGCGACTCCCTTCGAAACATAGGGGGCGAGCGGATCCAGGACGATGATCAGGTCGGCCCCTTGCGGATCGCCTCGGTGAAGTTGGAGGTCCTCGTCACCGCCCCGTCGACGTAGTACCGCTCGCCGATCTTCGTCGAGGCGAACGCCGGGTTGATGCTGAGCGAGGCCTGGATGGCCCGGCTCACGGGCACGCTGTCGAACCCGGGCTCGCCGAAGAGGACGTGCTCGCGGGCGTCCTGGTCGGTCGCGCCGATGAAGAGGCGTCGGTGCAGCTTCCGGAAATCGTTCGTCGCCCCGGGTCGCGTGAACATGTAGCGCAGCATCTTCTCGTAGCCGTCGGCCTGGAACGGGGCCGCGAGAAGGTCGCTGTAGTCGAGGAAGAGCGACGAGAAGGAGGGGTTGCCTTTCCCTCCGAGGACGTCCCGGATCGTCGTGGCGAGGCCCCTCAGAGCGTTCTCGAAGGGCATGGCCAGGCTCGCGAGATTGACGTGAGCGACCCTCAGGAGCGAGAGGTCGACGTTCGGTACCCTCTCGCACGGGTGGCCCGCGATCGCGGCCATGAACTCGTCCATCGAATAGCCGTTGGCGAGGATTCCGGCGAGGACGGCCCCGGCGCTGATCCCGAAGTAGAGGTCGAACGCGTTCATGGCGCCGGGGGGCAGGCAGTCGGACAGGCACTTCAGCGCGCCCATCTCGAAGTAGAGGCCCGTGATGCCTCCGCCGGAGGCGCACAACGCCCGGGACCCCTTCTTGCCGACCGTCGTCATCCGGACGAGCTCGTCGGCCACGAGCTTTCCGAAGTCGGCCGGAGCCGGGAGGCGGGAGCAGCCGGGATCGAGGTAGCAGACCGAGGGGTCCCGAAGCACGTGGCCGATACCGCGACTGCCGAGGCGGCGAATGAGATCGTCCACCCGGGCCGAGTCCCGTCCCGAGATCAGGGCGAGGATGCGGTGGAAGCCGTAGCGGAGCTCGACGTCGTGCTCGGCGTCCATCAGGTCGAGCAGCCGCATCGTCTTCTCGAAGTGATCCTCGAGGCGGGCGGAAGGCCCGGACATCGTCCTCAGGTCGAGGACGACGGCGTTGTAGTAGCCGTGGTGCAGGGCCTCGTGCGCCTCGACGGCGTCCTGCCTGAGGACGAAGCGGAGGGTGACGTCGTTCCGGCGAAAGGCCGTTTCGCCGTTCTCGCGGGACCGGACCGTGCCCGGCACCGACCCGAGCACGCCGAAGAGGCTCTCGGAGTGAGTCCGGCTCGGCGCGAAGTACAGGATCCTCTTCCGGACCGGCTGCCCCGCCCGGGGGCCCTGCTCGCCATTCTTCACCGCGCCACCTCCCGCATCCCCCCGAGGCGAGCCCTCCCGGCCGCGAGAGCCCAGCCCGGAGGGGAGCGTTCCCCCTCCATCAATGTCCGCTTTTCGATGCGGTGCGTCAAGAGGTGCTCCACCGGCCGGCGACAGGCCCCGCGCCCCATGTGAAACTACGGGGTGGAGGGAGCCCCGATCATGCCCACTGCTCGCGAACGTACCGCCCTTTGGGGGCGCACCATCTTCAGGGTCCTCGGGCAGAACCGCCTCAGCCAGGCCGGCGTCGTCGTCACGACCGCCACCGGTATCTCGATGGTCTTCCTCTGGATCATGGAGATCCTGCGGGGGGGGCAGGAGCACCCGTACTCGGGAATCGTCCTGTTCCTCATCCTGCCGGCCGTGTTCGTCGCGGGCCTGCTCCTGATACCGGCCGGCTTCATCCTCCAGCGCCGCAGCGACCGCAAGGCCGGACTCCAGAACGAGCCGCCTCCGCCGATCGACCTCGCCTCCCCGAAGTTCCGGAGGGTGCTCTCGTTCGTCGCGATCGCGACCCTGGCGAATGCCACGCTCGTCGGGTTCGCCTCCTACAAGGGTCTCGAGGTCATGGACTCCGTCGGGTTCTGCGGGGAGGCGTGCCACACGGTCATGGCGCCCGAGCTGGCCGCCTACAAGGGCTCGCCGCACTCGCGTATCGGCTGCGTCGAATGCCACATCGGCGCGGGGGCCGGGTGGTTCGTGAAGTCGAAGCTCTCGGGGACGCGCCAGGTCATCGCGGTCGCGCTGAAGACCTACTCCACGCCGATTCCCTCCCCGGTTCACCATCTTCGTCCCGCCCGGGAAACCTGCGAGCAATGCCACTGGCCGCAGCGCTTCACGGGGGACCGCGTCCTCATCAGGAAGAAGTACGCGGAGGACGAGAAGAACACGCAGCTGACGACGGTGCTGGTGATGCACGTCGGCGGGTCGAACGCCCAGGGGAGCGTCGGCA
Source organism: Holophagales bacterium (assembly GCA_016719485.1). Classification (NCBI taxonomy): domain Bacteria; kingdom Pseudomonadati; phylum Acidobacteriota; class Holophagae; order Holophagales; species Holophagales bacterium. The sequence goes on along the minus strand of JADJZB010000028.1, from coordinate 69,174 downwards.
TCCACGGCCGGCACCTCGATTCCGGATCGCGGATCAGCTACACGGCCCTCGACGAAAGGCGCCAGCAGATCGCGACCGTGAGCTATCGCGACGACGCCGGGCAGACGGTCGACTACGCGAGCACGGAGGTCAAGCCGACGGCCGAGGCTCTCGCGAAGGGCGAGACGCGGTCGATGGACTGCGTCGACTGCCACAACCGGCCGACGCACGCGTTCGAGCTGCCCCACCGGGGCCTCGACCGCGAGATCACGGCGGGCGCCATCAGCCGCGACCTGCCGTTCGTCAAGAAGAAGGCGCTCGAGCTGCTCAAGGTGAAGTACGCGAGCCAGGAGGAGGCGACGAAGGCGATCGCCGACGGCCTCACGGCCTTCTACGCGTCCAGCTACCCGGACCTGGCCTCTTCGAAGAAGGCCGAGATCGAGGCCTCCGTGAAGGCGGTCCAGGCGGTCTACCTGAGGAACGTCTTCCCGAACATGAAGCTCGACTGGGGCTACCACCCGAACAACATCGGCCACGAGGACTTCCCGGGCTGCTTCCGTTGCCACGGGGGAAACCACGAATCGAAGGACGGAAAGTCCATCTCGGCCGACTGCGAGGCGTGCCACCAGGTGCTCGCGATGGACGAGGAGAACCCGGAGATCCTGACGCAGCTCGGACTGAAGTGAGCCCCGGCGTGGCCGCGGGGGCGAAGGAGCCTCCCCGGGCCAGGTCATCTTGATGAGCCTCCTGATGCATTTGCATCAGGAGGGGGAAACCAATCGAGGCGAGCTGGTGCGTTCGGCTGATGTTCCGGACCGTGAGCGGCCCGTATCATCGCCGCCCGTGACGGAGGTGACCTTGGCTGACCCGCGTCCCGACCGCCCGCACCGTACGTCGCGGCTGGTTCCGCTCGCCCTCTTCCTCCTCCTCGCACTGACCCGGGCCGCCGGGGCGCAGGAGAACGCGGACTGTCTCGAGTGCCACTCCGACAAGACGCTCACGAAGCAGCGGGGAAGCCGGACCATCTCGCTCTTCGTGGACGAGAAGAGACTGACGCGATCGGTCCACGCCGACGCTCCCTGCGTCGGCTGCCACTCCGATCTGTCCGGCAAGGAGCTCCCGCACGAGGAGAAGCTCGCTGCGCCGACGTGCGACGCCTGCCACGGCGAGGTCGTCCAGCAGTACGCGGAGAGTCTCCACGGCAAGGCGGTCAAGAAGGGCGACGCCACGGCGCCCCGGTGCTGGACGTGCCACGGCGGGCACGACGTCGTGAAGGTGAAGGACCCGAAGTCGCCGGTGCTCCCCCAGAAGGTCCCGTTCCTCTGCGGGAAGTGCCACCGGGAAGGGACGGCGGTCCAGCTCCAGCACGACATCCCCCAGGACCGGATCCTGGAGAACTACACCGAGTCGATCCACGGCGAGGGGCTCCTGAAGAAGGGCCTGACGGTCTCGGCGACGTGCGTGTCGTGCCACACGCCGCACTTCACCCTCCCGCATACCGACCCGCGCTCCTCGATCGCGCGCAAGAACATCGCGAAGACCTGCGCGGCGTGCCATTCGAACATCGAGGGCGTCCACCAGAAGATCATCAAGGGCGAGCTCTGGGAGAAGGAGGCGAACGTCCTCCCGGCCTGCGTCGACTGCCACCAGCCGCACAAGGTGAGGAAGGTCTTCTACGACGCGGGTCTCGCCGACCAGGAATGCCAGAAGTGCCACGGCAACAGGGACCTGAAGGCGAAGGACGGCCGGTCGATGTTCGTCGACGGCGCGGAGCTCGTCGGGTCCAGGCACCAGAAGACGCGCTGCTCGCAGTGCCACGCCGAGGTCAAGCCCTCGCTCGATCGGCCCTGCGCCACGATCACGGCGAAGGTGAACTGCGGCTCGTGCCACGCCGAGGTCGTCACGCAGTACGCCAAGAGCACGCACGGGAAGCTCGTTCTCCGGGGTGACGCGAACGGGCCGCCCTGCGCGGAATGCCACGGGACGCACGGCGTGAAGGGGCGGACGGATCCCCTCTCGCCGACCTTCGCCAGGAACGTCCCGAAGCTCTGCGCGACCTGTCACCGGGAGGGCCAGAAGGCCGCGCGCCGCTACACGGGCGAGCAGCACCAGATCATCGAGAACTTCACGGAGTCGATCCACGGGAAGGGGCTCCTCGAGAGCGGTCTCGTCGTGAGCGCCACGTGCACGTCCTGCCACACGGCGCACAGCGTCCTGCCGGCGAAGGACCCCGAGTCGTCCGTGAACGCGCTCCGGCAGCCCGAGACGTGCGGCCGCTGCCACCACGGAGTCGAGGAGAAGTTCCAGAAGAGCATCCACTCCAAGCTCGTCTCGAAGTCGAAGGAGAGGCTCCCCGTCTGCGAGGACTGCCACTCCGCGCACACGATCCGCCGGACGGACCAGGTGGGCTTCAAGCTCGACGTCATGACCTCCTGTGGCAAGTGCCACAAGGAGGTCACCGAGACCTACTTCGACACGTTCCACGGGAAGGTCTCGCAGCTCGGCTACGCCAAGACCGCCAAGTGCAACGACTGTCACGGCGCGCACGACATCCTCCCGCCGTCGAACCCGGCGTCCCACCTCTCCCGCGAGAACGTCGTCGCCACCTGCCAGCAGTGTCACCCCGGCGCGACGCGCCGGTTCGCGGGCTACCTCTCCCACGCGACGCACCACGACAAGAAGAAGTACCCGATCCTCTTCTTCACCTTCTGGGGGATGACGGCGCTCCTCGTCGGGACGTTCACGATCAGCGGCCTTCACACCCTCCTCTGGCTTCCGCGCGCCCTGAAGATGCGCAAGGAGCTGAAGGCCGAGGAGGCGGCGCACGGGGCGACCGGCGAGAAGGAGCTCCAGTACGTCCGGTTCACGCGCCTCGAGCGGACGATGCACATCTCGCTCATCGTCAGCTTCATCACCCTCGCCCTGACCGGGCTGACGCTCAAGTTCTCGTTCACGGCCTGGGCCCGGACGCTCGCGAAGGCGTTCGGCGGGTTCGAGGGGGCCGGCTTCCTCCACAGGGCCGCCGCAGTCCTGATGTTTGCGATCTTCGTCACGCACATCGTCGACGTGTTCCGGAGGAAGTCGCGCGAGGGCAAGACCTGGAAGCAGATGCTGACGGGCCCGAGCACGATGCTGCCGACGATGAAGGACGCCCGGGACGTCGTGGGGACCGTCAAGTGGTTCCTCGGCCTCGGCCCGAGGCCGCAGTACGGCCGCTGGACCTACTGGGAGAAGTTCGACTACTTCGCCGTCTTCTGGGGCGTTTTCATCATCGGCTCGACGGGCCTGCTCCTCTGGTTCTCGGAGCAGTTCACCAGGATCCTCCCCGGGTGGCTCCTCAACGTCGCGACGATCATCCACAGCGACGAGGCGCTCCTGGCCGTCGGGTTCATCTTCACGATCCACTTCTTCAACACGCACCTGAGACCCGAGAAGTTCCCGATGGACATCGTCGTCTTCACGGGGCGGATGTCGGTCGACGAGCTCAAGCGCGACAAGCCGGCCGAGTACGAGGCGCTCGTGGCGAGCGGGAAGCTCGAGGAGAACCTCGGGGAGCCCTACCAGCCCGTGGTCCTCAAGGCGGTCAAGGCGTTCGGGTGGGCTGCCCTCACGATCGGCTTCCTGACGGTGCTCTGGATCATCTACGCGATGCTCTTCTCGTATAAGTAGATACCCTCTCTTTTCCAGCGTCTCCTGCCGCCCCAGGGCCCCTGCCCCGGGGCGGCTGCCGTTCTGGGGGGGGCCGGAGCACCTGAGGGACGAGTGGACGAGGGGGCGAAGGGACGAGGAAGGCCTAGCTTCTACGTCACGTCGTTTCGGCAGGGGGCCGCGGGCGGGCCGGTACGTCTCACGGCCGCCTGTTGCGCGCGGCCGACCCGCTTCCGAGCTCGCTGCGGCCGGGCGGGGCGCCCGCGCGAACTCCTCGCTTCGCTCGTCAAACACGCGCGCGGGCTTCATCCCCGCCCGATCCTCGCGAACTCGAGCGGGTCCCCGGCCGTGCTCAGGGGCGGCTCGCGAGACGCACCGCTCCGCCCGCGGCCGGCGAGCTTCAGCAATCGATGGGGAGCCGTTCTCGGCGGCCCGCCTGACCGAATGGCAGCGAGACGAGACCTGACCCGGCAGAGGGCTTTCGAAACGAGGGTCTGAGTGGGCGGGAGGGGTGTCCCGCGAGCGACGTTCGAGCACGCGCGGGCCCCCGCACGGCACTGCGAGCAGGCCGCCGGATCAGGCGGGCGCACGTGTCCGACGAGCGAAGCGAGGAGTTTGCGCTCGCCCCGGCGGCCCGCGCAGCGGGGCCGTTGCGGGTCGCGCGCGCGCAGAAGTCGCCGTGGGGCACCCCTCCCGACCGCGACTCGTGTGGCACGGTGAGATGGATTGACGACGCCCTCGGTCTCTCCGGTCTCCCCGGTCCTCCGGGCATAGATGAAAAGGGCCCGGTCCGCGAGGACCGGGCCCTTCGAGGTGCGACTGCAGCCGGGATCAGGCCTTGTCCTTCTCCTCGGCGGCCATCTCGGCCTTCGCGCGCTCCTTCTCCTCCTCCTCGAGGATCCGCTCGAGCTCGAGGGGATGCTCCTCCTCCATCTCGCGGTGGGAGAGCTTGCCCGTGAACCAGGCGGTGTTCATCGGGTAGGAGTCGGGGTTGAACATCACGAAATAGAAGTGCCAGACGATGATCGCCAGGGTCGCGAGGATCGCCTCGTAGTAGTGGATCGACCGGGCGACGTCGTAGCCGAGCTTGCCGAAGAGGTTCATGAAGCTGTTGTCGAGCCACATGGCCGCGCCGGTGCCGGCCATGACGAGGGTGCCCCAGATCAGGGCCCAGTACTCGGCCTTCTCGATGTAGCTGAAGCGGTCGAGCTTCGGTTTCACGGGAGTGAGGCCGAGGTTGTACCGGAGCATGTCGAAGAGGTCGCGGGCGTCCTTCAGCTTGAACCAGAGGTCCTTGACGAGCTGGCGGCCGCGCGCCGTGAAGATGACGTAGTAGAGGTGGTAGATCGACGCCAGCGTCATGACGACCGCGGCGATCCGGTGGACGAGGCTCCGGTAGTTGACGGCGTCGCCGCCGACGTCCCGGAGCGCGGTGACCCACCACGAGTCGGGAAAGCGGAGCTGGAAGCCCGTGATGACGAGGACGATGAAGCTCAGGGCCAGCGCCCCGTGCTGGAGGCGCTCCTCGAGCGTCATGCGGAGGTAGAGCCGGTGCGGCGCGGGCTCGACCTCGACCAGTCCGTGGCGGACGTGGTGCTGGTGGCGGGCTTTCTTGACGAAGTCGAGGAGGTTGTGGCCGAACATGCCCCCGATCGTGCCGACGATCAGGCCCGCGTAGATGAAGCCGATCCACCAGAGGACCGGCTCCTCCGTCTTCGAAGAGGCGTCGACGTGGATCTTCCCCTGGGCGAATCGCGCGCCGGCGCCGGGGTGGCACTCGCCGCAGGTCTTGACGAGGTTCTCCTTGCTCACCTTCGAGGCGGGGTCGGAGGAGGGGAGGATGTCGTGGGAGCCGTGGCAGCTCGCGCAGTTCGCGACGTCGACCTGGCCGCCCCTGACCGCGAGGCCGTGGAAGCTCTCCTCGAACGTCTGGAAGCGGTCGCTCTCGATGCCGTACTTCTCGGAGAGGCGGAGCGAGGAGTGGCAGGGGGTGCAGACCTTCTGCGAGACGTTCGCGGCGGCGACGGGGGAGTTCGGGTCGTCGGCCTTCAGGATGCCGTGCTCGCCGTGGCAGGTCGTGCAGGTCGGCGCCTCGCGGACGCCCCTGGCGAGCGCCTTCCCGTGGGCGCTCTTCGCGAAGACCTTGTCGATCTCCGTGTGGCAGCGCCCGCAGATCTTCTCGATGTCGAGGGGGGTCGGCCCGGTCCCGGCCGCCGTCTTCTTACGGACGGTGTGGGCGCCGTGGCAGTCGACGCAGTTCGCGGCCTTCTCGTTTCCTGCGAGGAGGGCGCGCCCGTGCACGCTCTGCTCGTACTTCGCGATGAAGCCGGCGCTCGGGGCGACGCGGGCGCGGACGTCCGCGCTGTCGAGGTGGCAGGAGAGGCAGAGCTTTTCCTGGGCCTGCTTCGCCGTGGCGGCCGGGGCGCCCTCGGCCGCGGTGACGAGGCGGGTCCGGTGGCAGTTGAGGCAGTCGGGGGCAGCCGCGACCTTCGCGGCCGAGGCGGCGCCGTGGGCGGACGCCTCGTAGAGGTTCACCTCGGCGTCGTGGCAGGTGGCGCAGACCTTGTGGACGGCGGCCCCGGCCACGGGCGACTTCGGGTCGGACGCCTTCACCACGTCGTGCCCGCCGTGGCAGTCCTGGCAGGCGATCGCCTCGGGGTCCGCGGCCATCATCGGGTGGAAGACGTGCTTCTCGGCCATGCCGTCGTGGCAGGACGAGCAGGAGACGGCCTTCAGCTTCTCGGCGTGAGGGAGCTCCTTGATCTTCGCGAGGTCCGCGTGGCAGTCGACGCAGGAGAGACCTGCTTCGCCGTGGATGGAGCCGGCGAGCGCCTTCTGGGGAGCTTTCTTCCCCTTGCCCATCGCCTCGGAGTGGCAGGCGAGGCAGTCGTCGTCGGTCGGCGGCTTGGCGGCCGCGGTGTTCGCCAGTGCGAAGGCCGCGAGGATGACGAGGAGCAGGACGAACCCGGCACGGAGCCGGGAAAACGATTCAGTCATAACGCGGTCGGTCACGATGTCCCCCGCGCGGATTATTCGGACCGGAAGGGGCCTGTTCAATGATTCAGGGGCATCAGTTGGCGGCGCCGGCTGAGACCGTGTCCATGGCGGCCCGTGGTTGGAGGAGTGCGTCCGGCATGCGGGGAGGTGTCCGTTCCAGGGCTCTCGGAGACGCCGATGCGCCGACGAACGGCGGGCGATTGACAGGGGAGGAAAAATGAATAATATCTCGCGGCCGTGAATACTCATCCGCAAGCCTCGCTCCTGCGGCGGCGCGACGCGATCGTCCAGCTCCTGCGGGAGGAGCCCGTGCGTTCCCAGGAGGAGCTGCAGCGGCTGCTTTCCCGGCGCGGCTTCGAGGCGACCCAGCCGACACTCTCGCGCGACGTCCGCGACCTCGGGCTCGTGAAGACGCCGCGGGGGTACGCCCTTCCGGGAGCGGTCGATCCGGCGGACGACGCCCGGCGGCGGCTCGGGCGGCTCGAGCGGGTCCTCGCGGACTCGGTCCTCTCCGTTCGGGTCGCGGGAACGCTCGTCGTCCTGAAGACGCCGCCGGCCGGTGCGCACCCTGTGGCGAGGGTTCTCGACGAAGCCGGCCTGCCGGAGGCCGCCGGCTCGATCGCCGGGGACGACACGGTCTTCGTGGCCGCTCACGACGCGGCCTCCGCGCGAGCGCTCGCCGCTCGCCTTTCCGCCTCCGGGCCCACCGCCCCGCCGCGCCGACGCGGCGCCTGAAGGCCGGACGCCGATCCGGAAGATGAGAGGTTGAGCGTGATTCGTGTCTCCGTCGTAGGCGCCGCCGGGTACTCCGGCGCGGAAGCCGTCCGCCTTCTGGCCCGCCACCCGGGCGTCGCCCTCACCGGTCTCTTCGGCAGCCCGGGCGGAAAGGGGGCGGCCTTCGGTGAGCTGCACCCCGACCTCGCGGGCCTCGATGGCCCCGACGTCGTCGCGTACGCCGAGACCACGCTCCTCGACGGGGCGCCGGATGCCGCCATCCTTGCGACGCCGAACGAGGTCTCGGCCGAGATGGCGCCGAAGCTGCTGAGTGCAGGAGTGCGCGTGATCGACGTGTCGGGAGCGTTTCGCCTCCGGGCGCCCTCGCTCTACCCGGCGTGGTACGGCTTCGCGCATCCGGCACCGGAACTCCTCGGCGAGGCCGTTTACGGCCTCACGGAGTGGTGCGGCCAGGAGCTCGCCGGCGCCCGGCTCGTCGCCAACCCGGGCTGCTACCCGACGTCCGTCCTCGTGGCGACAAGGCCGTTCGCGGACCTTCTCGCGCCGGACCAGCCGCTCCTCGTGACCTCGGCGAGCGGCGTCTCGGGTGCCGGGAAGAAGGCCGAGCTGGCGTACTCCTTCTGCGAGCTGTCGGGAAACTACAAAGCCTACGCGGTCGGCTCCCACCGGCACGAGCCCGAGATGCGCCAGGAACTCGGCCTCCCGGCCGAAGCCGCCTTCACGTTCGTTCCGCACCTGCTCCCTGCCGTGAGGGGAATCCTCTCGACGATCCACATCTCGTTCCGTGCGCTGGTCTCCGACGCCCTCATCGCGGACCGGTTCGCCGCGGCGTACGCCGGCCGGCCGTTCGTGAGGGTTCTTCCGGCCGGGCGCCTCCCCGAGCTGCGGGACGTCGTCGGTACGCCCCGGGCTCACGTGGGCTGGAAGCTCCTGCCCGGGGGCCGACGGGCTGTCGTCGTGTCCGCCATCGACAACCTCCTCAAGGGGGCCGCCTCGCAGGCGGTCCAGAATCTGAACCGGGTCTTCGGCCTGCCGGAGACGGAGGGTCTCCTGTGACGGACGTCGTCAAGCTGGGGGGAAGCCTCCTCGAGAACCGGGACCTTCGCCACGCCGCCCTCGAAGCGGTCGCCACGGCGTGGTCTTCGGGGAAGAGGTCGATCGTCGTCCACGGCGGCGGCAAGCGGATCGACGCGATGCTCGCCGCGCTGGACATCCCGAAGAAGGTCCAGGGCGGCCTGCGCGTCACCGACGCCGAGACGCTCGACGTCGTGGTCTCGATCCTCTCGGGGCTCGTGAACAAGACTCTCGTCGCCGAGCTGAGGGGCCGGGGGATCCGTGCCGCGGGGCTCTCGGGCGCGGACGGAGACACGCTCTGGGCCGAGTTCCACGAGGCGATCGAGGGGGTCGACCTCGGATTCGTCGGCCGCGTCGTGAGGTGCGACCCGACGCTCCTCGCGGCAGTCCTCGGCGCCGGGTTCCTGCCCCTCGTGGCTTCGGTCGCACTGGGGCGCGAGGGGACGCTCCTGAACGTGAACGCCGACTCGGCCGCCTCGGCCCTCGCGGGCGCTCTCGGCGCGAAGAGGCTCGTCTTCCTGACCGACGTGGAAGGGGTGAAGGGCGCCGACGGCGCGGTGATCGACCGGATCGACGCGCGTGCGGCGCGGACACTCCTCGCCTCGCCCGCCGTGACGGGCGGGATGAAGCCGAAGCTCCGCGCTGCCGTCGAGGCCCTGGAGGCAGGTGTGTCGGAGGTGGTCATCGCGGGACCGTCGATGCACCGCGCGGCCCTCCTCGAGGGGAAGGGAGGAACTCACCTTGTGGCAGCCTGACGAGAGCCCGCAGGCGGTCGAGGCCCGCGCGGCCTCGTATCTTCTCGGAACCTACGCCTGGACGAAGTTCCATCCCCGCGACGGGCGCGGGGCCAAGCTCGTCGACGTCGACGGGAAGGTCTACTGGGACCTCCTCGCCGGCATCGCGGTCAATGCCCTCGGGTACCGCCACCCGCGCCTCGTGAAGACGCTCCGCGCCGAGGCGACGGACCTTCTCCACGTCTCGAACCTCTTCTACCAGGCGGCGCAGGGCGAGCTGGCCGAGCGGCTCGTGACGCTGTCGGGCCTGTCGCGCGCCTTCTTCTGCAACAGCGGGACCGAGGCGAACGAGGCGGCGATGAAGTTCGCGAGGCTCGCCACGCCGGGCCGTTCGGGGCTGGTCGCCCTCGACAACTCGTTCCACGGCCGGACGGCCGGGGCCGTTTCCATCACCGGCAACGCCGCGTACCGCGAGCCGTTCCTGCCGCTCCTGCCGGGCGTGGCGTTCGTCGCGCCGAACGACGTGGAGGCGCTGAAGGCCGCGGTCGACGGCACGACGTCGGCGGTCTTCCTCGAGCCGATCCAGGGGGAAGGGGGAATCGTTCCGCTCACGACCGAGTTCCTCCGCACGGCCCGCGAGCTCGCCGACACGACGGGGGCCGTCCTCGTCTTCGACGAGATCCAGTGCGGCCTCGGACGCACCGGCCACCTCTTCGCCTTCCAGGCTTCGGGCGTCGTCCCCGACGTCGTGACGATGGCCAAGCCGCTCGGCGGAGGGCTTCCCCTCGGAGCGGTTCTGACCGGGCCGCGAATGGAAGGGCTCGTGAAGCCGGGCCACCACGGGACGACGTTCGGAGGCAACCCGGTTGCCTGCCGGCTCGGACTCGCCGTCCTCGACGAGCTCGTCGAGGGAGGGCTCGTCGCGAAGGTGGCGGAGACGGGCGACTGGTTCGGGACGAAGCTCACCGCGCTGAAGAGGCGCAACAAGGCCGTCGTCGACGTTCGCGGCGCGGGGCTGATCCGGGGCATCGAGCTCGACCGCGAAGCCGCGCCGGTCCAGAAGAGGCTTCTCGAAAAGGGCTTCGTCGTCGGGACGGCCCGCAAGACGGTCATCCGCCTCCTCCCTCCCTACGTCATCCCGAAGGCCGCCCTCTCGGCCTTCCTGACCGCCCTCGAAGAAACGCTGAAGGAAGGTGCCGCATGAGCACGCCGAAGGTCCGCAAGGCCGCTCTCGCCTACTCGGGAGGCCTCGACACGTCGATCATCATTCCCTGGCTCAAGGAGAACTACGGCTGCGAGGTCGTGGCGGTGGCCGTCGACGTCGGCCAGGCCGAGGAGACCGCGGGCCTCAAGGAAAAGGCGCTGGCCACCGGCGCGTGCGACTTCCACCTGATCGACGCGCGGGAGGAGTTCGCGACGGAGTACCTCTGGCGCGTCCTGCGCGCCGGGGCCGTCTACGAGCACGAGTACCTCCTCGGCACGTCGACGGCGCGGCCCCTCATCGCCAAGAAGCAGGTCGAGATCGCCCTGCAGACCGGGTGCGACGCCCTCTCCCACGGCTGCACGGGGAAGGGGAACGACCAGGTCCGCTTCGAGCTCGCCTACCAGTCGCTGGCGCCGGAGCTGACGATCATCGCCCCGTGGCGCGAGTGGTCGATCACCTCGCGCGAGGAGGCGATCGACTACGCCGCCGAGCGGAACATCCCGGTGCCCGTGACGAAGAAGGAGCCCTACTCCCGAGACCGGAACCTCTGGCACATCTCGCACGAGGGGGGGCCGCTCGAGGACCCGGCGTTCGAGCCCGAGGAGTCGATGTTCAAGCTGACCGTCGACCCGCGGACGGCGCCCGACGAGCCCGAGTACGTGAAGATCGGCTTCGACGGGGGCTTCCCGGTCGAGGTGAACGGAAAGCTCCTCCCGGCGGCCGAGCTCCTGACGACGCTCAACGAGATCGCGGCCCGCCACGGCGTCGGCCGCGTCGACATCGTCGAGAACCGCCTCGTCGGCATCAAGTCCCGCGGCGTCTACGAGACGCCCGGCGGGACTCTCCTCGTCCAGGCGCTCCGCGCCCTCGAGACGCTCACCCTCGACCGCGACGCGATGCACGAGAAGGAACGCCTCGCCCTCCGCTACGCCGAGCTCGTCTACTACGGGCAGTGGTTCAGCCCGCTCCGCGAGGCGCTCGAAGCGTTCGTCGAGAAGGTGACGGAGACCTGCACGGGCCACGTCCGGCTGAGGCTCTTCAAGGGCTCGGCGATGGTCGTCGGCCGCACGTCGGAGCACTCGCTCTACTCGGCGAACCTCGCTTCGTTCAACATGACCGGCTACACCTCGCACGACGCCACCGGCTTCATCCGCCTCTTCGGCCTCCCGACGCGGGGCCGCAAGCGCCTCGTCCCGCCGTCGGACGAAGCGGTGAAGGCGGGTGAGAAGCTCCGGCTCGAGCCCTGGGGATGAGCGGGCGCCGCGACCTCTGGGGCGGGCGGTTCGCCGCGGGACCGGCGGAGGTCCTTCGCCGGTTCAACGACTCGTGGTCGTTCGACCGCGCGCTCCTCGCCGAGGACGTCCAGGGCTCGATCGCCTGGGCCGAGGAGCTCGGGCGGTGCGGAGTCCTGACCGCCCCGGAGGCGCGGAAGATCGTGAAGGGCCTGCGCGAGGTGAAAGGCGCCTGGGATGCGGGCGAGGGGCGGGACGCCGACGCCGAGGATGTCCACTCCTGGGTCGAGGCGGAGCTGGGCAAGCGGATCGGCCCGCTCGCGGGCAAGCTCCACACCGGCCGCTCGCGCAACGACCAGGTCGCGACCGACCTGAAGCTCTGGCTCCGGAACGCGTTCGACGCGTTTCACGCGGCGGTCCTCGAGCTCGCCGGCGCGCTCGCCGAGCGGGGCGCCGCCGAGGCCGCGACGCCGATGCCGGGGTACACGCACCTCAAGCGCGCCGAGCCGGTCACGTTCGGCCACTGGAGCCTCGCGTACGCCGAGATGCTCCTGCGCGACGCCGACCGCATCCGCGCGGCACGGCGCCGAGCGAACGAGTGCCCCCTCGGCTCGGGCGCCCTGTCGGGTACGCCCCTGGCCGTAGACCGGGAACGGCTCGCCAGGAGCCTCGGCTTCGACCGCGCCACGGCGAACTCCCTCGACGGCGTCTCCGACCGCGACGCGGCGGCCGAGTACCTCTTCGCCGCGTCGCTCCACTTCGCGCACCTCTCCCGGATGGCCGAGGACCTGATCTTCTTCACGTCGGACGAGGCGGGCTTCGCCGAGCTGCCGGACGCGCTGGCGACAGGCTCCTCGCGGATGCCCCAGAAGAAGAACCCCGACCTCCTCGAGCTCGTGCGCGGCCACGCGGGGCGCGCGATCGGAGAGCTGACCGGTCTTCTCGCGCTGCTCAAGGGGCTTCCTCTCGCCTACGACAAGGATCTCCAGCTCGACAAGGAGCCGCTCTTCCGGACTCGCGCCGTCCTGGAGGCGGCCCTGCCGGCGCTCACCGCGCTGGTGAGGGGCCTCCGGCTGAAGCCCGAACGGATGAAGGCCGCGGCCGGGGACGACCGGCTCCTGGCGACGGAGCTCGCCGACGCGCTCGCGCGCCGGGGCGTGCCGTTCCGGGAGGCTCACGAGATCGTCGGGCGCCGTTTCGCCCGCGCGGAGGAGACGGGAAAGGGGCTCGCCGAGCTTCCGCCGGGCGACGGAATCACGAAGTCCGATCTCGCCTCGGTCGATCTCGCCAGAGCCCTCGCGCGCCGCGCGGCCGTCGGGGGAACGTCCCCGAAGCGCGTGGGGCAGGCGGCGAAGAGGGCCGCAGCGCGGATCGCGGCCGCGAGCAGGGCCGCTACGCCTTCCGCCAACGCCGCGAGGAGCAGGGCATGAAGCTTCCCGATGGCTTCCTCGGCGCGGCCGTGCAGGCCGGCCTACGCAAGAAGCCGGGGCTCGACGTGGCGCTGCTCGTCGCACCCGACGGAGCCAATGCCGCGGCGGTCTTCACGAAGAACCTCTTCCAGGCGGCCCCGGTCACCCTCTCCCGCGCGGCGCTGAAGAAGAGCCGCGGCCGCGTGAAAGCCGTCGTCGTCAATGCGGGCTGCGCCAACGCCGTCACCGGGGCCGCCGGGACCGAAGCCGCGAAGCGGGTTCAGGAGAGAGCCGCCCAGCTCGCCGGCTGCGCCCGTGAAGAGGTCTTCGTCGCCTCGACGGGTGTCATCGGTGTCGTCCTCCCCGACGAGAAGGTCCGGGTTTTCCTCCCCGATGCGTTCGCCAGGCTCTCCGCCGGCGGCCTCGAAGCGGTCTCGCGGGCGATCCTGACGACCGACGCCGCGCCGAAGGTCGCGCAGGCGACCTTCGCCTGGCAGGGACGGCGCGCGCGCGTCGTGGGCGTCGCCAAGGGCGCCGGGATGATCCACCCGAACATGGCGACGATGCTCGCGTTCGTCACGACGGACGCTCCCGCCACGCCTGCCCTCCTCGCCGCCGCCCTGAAGGAAGCGGTCGACGGGACCTTCAACGCGATATCGGTCGACGGCGACACGTCGACGAACGACACCGTCCTCCTCCTCTCGTCGGGGAAGGCCGGCGGTCTGGAGATGAAGACGATGGGCGATGCCGCGGCCTTCCGCGCCGCCCTCGTGAAGGTCTGCGGCGACCTCGCCTGGAGGATCGTGAGGGACGGCGAAGGCGCGAAGAGGGTCATGGAGATCACGATCGAGGGGGCGGCGACGGTACGGGAGGCCAGACTCGCTGCGCACGCCGTGGCGACGTCGCCGCTCGTGAAGACGGCGCTCTACGGCGGCGACCCGAACTGGGGCCGGATCCTCGCGGCCATCGGCAGGAGCGGGGCCCGGGTCTCGACGCGGAACGTGTCTCTGAAAGCGGGCCGCGTCGTCCTCGTGAAGGACGGCGCCCCGACGGCCTACAGCGAGGCTGCGGCGGCGAAGGAGTTCGCGCGGGAGCGCGTCCCCCTCGTCGCTCACCTCGGGGTCGGGAGCGCGAGGGCGCGTCTCTTCGCCGCAGACCTCGGGCACGAGTACGTGTCGGAGAACGCCGACTACCGGAGCTGAGGCATTACTACGAGCCGGGACCCGAAGCCTCGATCTCTCTCTCGACCTGCTCCCACTCGGTCATCAGGCTCTCGATCCTGAGCTTCAGCTGCTTCTGCTCCTCTTCGAGCCTGCGGGCCTCCGCCTGGGCGCCCTTCCCGAAGAGGGCCGGGTCGAGGAATCGCTCGCTGATGTCGTGGACGCGCGTCTCCGCCGACTCGATCAGCCGGGTCAGCTCGTCGCGCTTCTTTTCGAGCGCCTTCACCCGGTTCTGCCGCTTCGGCTCGGGCTCCTTCTTCCGGGTCTCCTGGCTCTTCCTGGCCTTGCGGACGTTGAGCAGGACGGCGTCCGCGTCGAGGTGATCGTCTCCGCAGCGCTCGAGGTACTCGTCGTAGGTCCCGCGGAAGTCGTTGAGCCCCTTCGGGGAGATCTCGAGGATCCGGTTGGCGAGGCGGGAGACGAACCAGCGGTCGTGGGAGACGAAAATCAGCGTCCCGTCGTACTCGTTCAGCGCCGTGACGAGGGCTTCGATCGCCTCGATGTCGAGGTGGTTCGTCGGCTCGTCGAGAACCAGCACGTTGGGGCCGACGACGGAGAGGCGGGCGAAGACGAGCCGGGCGCTCTCCCCCCCCGACAGGGCCCGGACAGGCTTGTCCGCGTCGTCACCCGTGAAGAGAACGTGCCCCAGGTGCCCCCGGACGAAACCGATGGGCTCGCCCGGGGCCGCCTCCCAGAGCCAGGCCTCGACCGACTGCCGGCCGGCGCCGTGGAGCTCGCCGTGGTCCTGCGAGAAGTACCCGGGGCTGGCCTCGTAGCCCCACGTGACCTTCCCGGCGTCCGGCTTGAGCTCGTCCATCGCGATCTTCAGGAGCGTCGACTTGCCGATGCCGTTCGGGCCGATGATCGCGAGGCGATCCCCACGGTCGACCCTGAGAGAAACGTCCTTCAGGACGACGTTGTCGCCGTAGGCCTTCCCGACGGAGTCGATCTCGAGGGCCGTCCGTCCGCTCGGCCGCCGCTGCCGGAAGCGGAATCGCGGGTGCCGGCGGGAGCTCTCGGGCAGCTTGTCGATGACGATCTTCTCGATCAGCTTGATCTTGCTCTGCGCCTGCCGCGCCTTCGTCGCCTTCGCCCGGAAGCGGTCGATGAAGGCCTGGTGCCCGGCGATCTGCTTCTCGCGCTTCTGGATCTCGGATTCCTTCCGCTCCCGTTCCGCCTCCTTGGCGGCCTCGAACGCGGTGTAGTTCCCCGTGTAGAGCGTCACCGTCTCGTAGTCGACGTCGGCGATGTGGGTGCAGACGTTGTCGAGGAAGCGGAGGTCGTGCGAGATGACGATCGCGAGGCCCTTGTAGGCGTCGAGGAACTTCTCGAGCCAGCGGATCGAGACGATGTCGAGGTGGTTCGTCGGCTCGTCGAGGAGGAGCGCGCCCGGATCCGCCGCGAGGACCTGCCCGAGGAGGACGCGGAGCTTGAACCCGCCCGAGAGGGTCGAGAGAGGGGACCGGTGGACCTCCGTCGGGATTCCCAGGCCCTCCAGGATCTCTCCCGCCCGCGCCTCGAGCGAGTAGCCCTGGTACCGCATGATGATGTCCTCGAGCTGGGCGTAGCGGTCGCTCTCGAACGTGGAGTCCGCGTGCAGGAGGCGCTCCTTCTCGGCCATCGCCTCCCAGACTTCCTGGTTTCCCATCATCGCCACGTCGAGGATCGGCATCTCCTCGTAGCGGAAGTGGTCCTGCTTCAGGACGCCGAGCCTGAGCTTCTTCGGAATCGACACGATGCCCGACGAGGCCGCTTCCTCGCCCGACAGGATGCGCAGGAGAGTCGACTTCCCCGAGCCGTTCGCTCCGACGAGGCCGTAGCGGTTGCCGGGGTTGAACTGAATGGAGACGCCCTCGAAGAGGGTCTGGGCACCGAACGATTTTCCGAGGTCCGAGACGGCGATCATGGGGGGCGGAACATAGCAGACGCCCGGGGGGGCGAAATGGCCGGCCGGCTTCCCTACGTCCCGGCCTCGACGCGCTCGTGCCCGGCGGCCGTGAGCGCATCGATCGCGACCGCGAGCCTCTCCCTCTTCACGAGGACGTAGTCCGTGTCGAAAGTGCTCAGGGCGAAGATGCTGACGCCCGCTGCCGCGAGAGGGGCGAGGACCGACGAGAGGACCCCGACCATCTCGAACGGGAAAGGTCCGGCGAGTGCGAGGAGCGCCCACCCGGTTTCGGCCCTCGACCCCGCCGGAACGGCGCTTTCGGGGCAGACGACGGAGAGCTCCGCCGGGGTCCGCGTCACCGAGTGGAAGGGCGGAACGAGGAGCTCGGCCGGTACGGCCGCGTCCGGCGCGAGGCGGAGGACGGCGAAGCTCCCGGGCAATGCGGTGAAACGCAGCGGGCTCACGGCGCCGAGTGTCTCAGAGGTTGCGGCGGCGCGCTGCGGCGCCGTGATTCCCGCACCGGCAGGCGCCGCGATTCCTGGCATGGACGCGGCTCCCCGTGGGGGCCCTCGGCAGGTACCGCTAGAATTCTGCGCACGGAGAACCGGAGACGCCGACAGTGGCGATCCTCCTCCGTCGAGCCGGGGCGAGCGGGGAGGTCTCTCATGCGCAACGCCATACAGTGCCTACTCATGTCCTCGCTGCTCCTGGGCTGTGGACCGAGAGAGGACCATGGACCGACGAAGCGGGTCCTCGTGAATGCGCAAACGGCCAGGGCCGGAGTCAGCCATATCGCCATGCGATACGAGCAGATACTCAGACCGGCCGACGGCGGGCCGGACGCGGCGGCCCGGGGCTGGGAAGACCTCGCCGGTTTCCACGAGTCGGCAGAGGGGACCGCCGCGAGAACGCTCCTCTCCGAGTACGCGAAACCGATCGTCGTCGACCCCACCTCCCTGCGCCGCGGGGAGGTCGAGGAGGTTTCCCTGGCGACGGCGGCGCTCGTGAACCTCGCCCTCGAGCCCCGCGGAACGTGGGAGTCCTTCACGGATGAGCTGAAGCGGGCCCGGTCCCGGCTCGATCGGGCCATGGCGGCGCTCGAGACCGGTACGAAGGGCTTCGTCCTCATCGAGGCGAGGACGGAGACGAACAAGGCGACTTCCGCCTACGCCGGGGCGATCACGAGGGCGAAGGCTGCCGACGCGAAGAAGGGTGAAGGCGCGGTCACGATCCCGTAGGGCATCCCGATTCAGCCGGAGACCGCACCGCGCTCGGTCCGCCACCGGTGGTATTCCGTCAGACCCGTCTCCAGCGTGATCCCGGGAGCCCAGCCGAGGTGAAGCTGCGCGACGGCGTTGTCCGCCCACGTCGTGGGCACGTCCCCCGGCTGACGGGCCTCGAACCGTATCTTCGGGGTCCTGCCGGTGATGCGGCCGATCATCTCGAGCAGCTCCAGGATCGTCACCGTGTGCGCCCCCCCGAGGTTGATGATCCGACCGCTGCAGCGGCGATCCAGGGCGGCCAGGATTCCGCCCACGACGTCGTGAACGTGGGTGAAGTCTCTCCGGGCGCTTCCGTCCCCGTACACCGTGACCGGTTCATCGGCCAGGATGGCCCCGAAGAACCGGGCGATGGCCATGTCGGGGCGCTGGCGCGGTCCGTAGACCGTGAAGAGGCGCAGGCTGCAGGTGTCCAGCCCATACGTCGCCTGGTAGCTCCGGCACATCAGCTCGCCCGCCCGCTTGGTGACCGCATAGGGTGAGACGGGGCTGTCCACCGGATCGTCCTCACGCCAGGGGAGCCGGGGACTCAGCCCGTAGACGCTCGAGCTGGAGGCGAAGACGAAGTGGGGGAGGACGTCGTGGGCCGCGGCCTCCAGGAGGTTCAGGAGTCCCGTGACGTTGGCCGATTCGTAGACGACGGGCTGGAGGAGGCTGGCCCGGACGCCCGCCCGGGCCGCCAGGTGCACGATGGCGTCGAACCGGTCGTTTCGCAGGATGCGCGGGACGAGCTCGGTATCGCGGACGTCGCCCTCGACCAGCGTGAAGCCTCCGAGGGACAGCGCCCCGGCGAGATTCCGGCGCTTGAGCGCAGGGTCGTAGGTGTCGTTGAAGTCGTCCAGGCCGACGACGTCGTCGCCCCTGTCGAGAAGCCGCTCCACGGTGTGCGAGCCGATGAACCCAGCCGCTCCCGTGACGAGTACCTTCACGAGCTCCCTCGAACCGGGCGCTTCGTCCGCGGGGAGAGCGGGAAGGTGACGGCGACGAGGATCAAGGGGCGGATGCCGAAGGCTCCGGGGAAGGAGTATCCGTGGCGTGTTCCGCGCGCCGGCCACGCAGGCTCGCCGCGATCCGGTCCGTCACGAGGTAGAAGGCCGGCACGACGAGGAGGGAGAGGACCGTCGCGACGATGAGTCCGCCGATGACGGCGATCCCCATCGGCGCCCGGATCTCGGAGCCCGAGCCGATCCCGGCCGCAGGCGGGATGGCGGCCATCATCGTCGCGATCGACGTCATGAGGATGGGCCGGAGGCGGACCGGCCCGGCCTTCAGGAGCGCGTTCAGCGTGTCGAGGCCGCGCTCGCGGAGCTGGTTCGTGTAGTCGACGAGGATGATCGAGTTCTTCTTCACGATCCCCATCAGGAGGAGGAGGCCGATCATCGAGAAGATGTTCAGGCTCCGCCCGGTCGCCAGGAGGGCGAACGCCGCGCCCGCGACCGAGAGCGGGAGGATCGAGAGGACCGTGACCGGGTGGAGGAACGAGTTGAACTGGGACGCGAGGACCATGTAGGCGACGCCGATTCCGAGGACGAGGGCGAAGACGAGGTCGCCCATCGACTCGCGGAACGCGACGCTCGCGCCTCCCAGGACGAGCCTGTACCCCGTCGGCATGTCCGTCCCGAGCCCTTCGACGTACTTCAGGACGTCGGCCTGCGACATTCCAGGGGCCACGTTCGCGTAGATCGTGATCGCCCGCTCGCGGTCGCGCCGCGTGATCGCCTGGAGAGCGGGGACCTCCTCCGTCGTCACGAGGGAGGAAAGAGGGATCAGGTCGCCCGCGTTGCTGCGCAGGCGAAGGCGCGAGAGGTCCTCGGGGCGCGTCCGCTGCCCGGCGAGGAGGCGGAGGCGGACGTCGATCCGTCGCCCCTCCGTCGAATACTTCCCGATGCGCAGGCCGCCGAGCGTCGCGTTCAGGGCGGTCGCGACGTTCTCGACGGAGATGCCGAGGTCGGCGGCACGCGCCCGGTTCGGGACGATCCGCAGCTCGGGCATTCCGATCCGGTAGTCCATGTCGAGGTCGACGACCTGGCCGCTCGCGTTGAGCTTCTCCGAGATCCCCCTCGCCTTCTCGACGAGGACGTCCCAGTCGGGGCCCCGGACCGAGAACTCGACCGGGAAGCCGCGCTGGGCCGTGAAGCCCGACTGAGAAAGGTCCTGGACGACGACCCGAACGCCGGGGTAGGAGTTGAGCTCCTTGCGGATCTCTGCCGCGAACTCGGCCTGCGAGAGCTTCCGGTCGCTCTTGTCGACCATGGAGACGAAGACGACGCCGCCGCTCACGCCGCCGCCGAAGCCGCCGACGACGCCGAAGCAGCGCGTGACCTCGGGACGGGCCGTGACGTAGGCCTCGATCTTCCGGAAGGCCATGTCCGTCTCGTGGATGTCGGACCCCACGGCCGTCTGGACGCGGAGCATGAGGCGCCCCTGGTCCTGCGACGGGACGAACTCCGAGGGGAGCGCGCGGAAGACGAGGACCGCGACACCGAGGAGAAGGGTGGCGGAGACGAGGACCGCGACGGGGTGCTTCAGCCCGTGCGCGAGGACCCGGGCGTAGACCCGCGCGAGGGCGTCGAAGGCGCGGTCGACGAGGCCGCCGAGGCCGCTCCGGTTCACCTCGCCGGCTTTCAGGATCTGCGCGCAGCGGGCCGGCGCGAGGGTGATCGCCTCGACGTAGGAGAGGGCCACCGCGACGCAGAGCGTGATGCCGAACTGGAGGAAGAACTTCCCGATGACGCCCTTCATGAAGACGACCGGGATGAAGATCGCGATGATCGCGATCGTCGCCGAGAGGGCGGCGAAGGTGATCTCGCCCGTCCCCTCGCGGGCGGCGGTCACCCGGTCCTTCCCTTCCTCGAAGTGCCGGAAGATGTTCTCCATGACCATGATCGCGTCGTCGACGACGATGCCGACGGCGAGGCCCAGCGCGAGGAGCGTGAAGGTGTTCAGCGTGAAGCCGGCGAAGTAGATGAACGCGACCGTCCCGAGGAGCGACATCGGGATCGCGAGGACGACGTTCAGCGTCGAGGAGAGGGATCCGAGGAACATCCAGCAGACGAGGCCCGTCAGGACGACCGAGAGAAGGATCTCGAACTGGATCTCGTGGACCGAGTCCTCGATGAAGGTCGTCGAGTCGAAGTTGATCCCGACCTCCATCCCTGGGGGGAGGGTCTTCTGGATCTCCGCCATCGCGGCCTTGACCCCCTGGGCCACGGCGACGGCGTTCGACCCGCGCTGCTTGCGGATGCCGAGGCCCTGCGCGGGGGCCCCGTTGACGCGCGCGATGCGCCGCTCGTCCTCGAAGCCGTCCTCGACGAGAGCGACGTCCTCGAGGTAGACCGGCGCGCCGTTCAGGTCGCGGAGCGAGATCTTCCGCAGGGTCGCGAGGTCGAGGGCCTCGCCCATGACCCGCACGCTGATCTCGCGGCCTTCCGTCTCGAGGCGGCCGGCCGGGAGCTCGACGTGCTCGCGCTGGAGCGCCGCGATGACGTCGGTGACCGTCATCCCCTTCGCGTTCAGCTTGTCGGCGTCGACCCAGATCCGGACGTTCCGGTCGAGGTAGCCCCCCATGTTCACCTCGCCGACGCCGGGGACCGTCTGGAAGCGCTCCTTGAGGCGGTAGCGGGCGTAGTCGGCGATGACCTGGCGGGGGAAGGGGCCGGAGAGGCCGATCCAGAGGATGGGGTTGTCCTCGGGGTTCGACTTCGAGATGACGGGCGGGTCGATGTCCCGCGGGAGCGACCGCTGCGCCTGGGAGACCTTGGTCTGGACGTCCTGGAGGGCGAGGTCGATGTTCCGGCTGATGTCGAGCTCGATCGTCACGTTCGCCGAGCCCTGCCGGGAGGAGGAGGTGAGGGACTTGATCCCTTCCACCTGCATGACGGCTTCTTCGAGCGGCTCGACGACGTCGTGCTCCATGACCTCGGGAGCGGCCCCCTCCCACGTCACGGAGACGGAGATCGTGGGCGAGTCGACGTCGGGGAACTGGCTGATGCCGATGCGCGAGAGCGCGACGCCGCCGAAGACGATCGTCGCCGCCATGAGCATCCAGGCCAGGACGGGCCGCCGGATGCAGACCTCGGTGATGTTCATCCGCGGGCCTCCGGCCGGGAGGGGGCGGTCGGCTCGGCGCCAGGAGCGCTCACCTTGACGGGGAGGCCGTCCCGGAGCGCCTCGGCGCCCCGGATCACGAGCTCCTCTCCGGCCTTCAGCCCGCCGCGGACCTCGACGAGCCCCTCGGTCGTCCGGAGGCCGAGGGTCAGTACGCGCTCGCGCGCCTTTCCGTCCTCCACGACGAAGGCGAGGAAGCCCTTCTCGCTCGGCCGGATCGCCGTCTGCGGGATGACGGGAGACTGGGCGATGCCGCCGACCGGGACGGTCACGTCGGCGAAGGCGCCCGGGCGCAGGAGCGCCCGGCGCGCGTCGTCGACCTGCGCGGTCACGGCGACCATCCGCGAGGCCGCCTCGGCGGCGCCGGCGACGTGGGTGATCCTGGCCGTGAACTCCTTCGCGTCGCCCGGAACGCGGAAGCGGGCAACGTGGCCCGTCTTGAGGCTCCGCGCGTCCTCGGACGGGACCTGGAAGCGGAGGAGGAGCGGGTCGCGCTGGACGAGCGTCGCGAGGACGCCCCCGGGGGCGACGTACTGGCCGGTCGTCACGGTCCGCGTCTCGATGCGGCCCGCGACGGGGGCGCGGACGAACGCGTCCCTGAGGTTCAGCTCGGCCTGGTCGAGCGCCGACTTCGCCTGGGCGACGTCGGCCGCCGCCGTCTGGACGCGCGTGGCGAAGGTGGCGATCTCCTCGCCCGGGATGAGCCCCGGGTTCTTCTCGACGACGGCCTTCCGGCGGGCGAGGGCCGCCTCGGCGTCGGCCTTGGCGGCGCCGGCCTTCTGCAGGTTCGCGCGCGCCGCCTCGACGAAGAGCTGGTAGCGGCGCAGCTCGATCTCGACGAGGGCCTGCCCGGCCTCCACCGACTCGCCCTCGACGAATTTCACCTGCTCGACGACACCGGCGACGCGAGCCGTCACCTGGACCTTTTCGAACGCGTCGACGGAGCCGACGGCGGTGACCGTGTACTCGACCGGCCGGCTCTTCACCTCGGCCGTCTCGACGGGGAAGGCGGGGGGGCCCCCCTTGCCGCCGCCCGCTCCCTGCGTGTCGCCGCCGCCGGAGCACGAGAGGACGAGCGCCGAGGCGCCGGTCGCGAGGGCGAGAACGAGCGATCTGCAGGTCTTCAAGGACGGGGCTCCTTTCCTTCCGGGTCGAGGCCCCGGGCCGCGTAGAGGTCGAGGACGGCGGCGCCGAGGGTGTAGAGCTCGCGCGTTCGCGCCACGTCGGCCTCGAAGAGGCTCTGGTTCGCGTCGGCGGCGGAGAGCGCGTTCGCGAGCCCTTCGCGGTAGAGAGTGCCCGTCTCGGAGGCGTTCTTGCGGGCCGCCTCGAAAGCGACGCCGGCCTGGGCGACGGCGGCGCGGGCGTTCGCGAGCTTCGCGAGGGCGGTCTTCACGTCGAGCTCGACGCCGCGCTCGAGGGCCTGCGCCTCGAGGGAGGAGGCACGGGCGAGGGCCTTCCTCTCGCGCGTGTCGGCGATGGCGATCGTGGAGTCGAAGAGGGACCAGGTGAGGTCGATGCCGTAGGTCCAGGTCGTGTTGCGGCCGCTGAGGCCCGCCTCGTTCGTCCACCTCCCGTCGGCCCGGCCGACGAGGCTCGGGAAGAACCGGCTCAACGGCTCCTTCGAGTAGTAGAGGAACGCCTCCGCGCGCTTCTTCTGCGCGGCCACGTCGAAACGGAGCTGGCGGGCCGTTTCCACGAGGTCGCCGTCGCCGGTCCCGAGCTCCGGCGGGGGGGAGAGGAGCGCGACGGGAACCTCGAGGCGGGCCGGGACGGGGGCGACGAGGAGGTTCGCGAGGGCGAGCCGGGAGGTCTGCTCCTCGTTGTGGGCGCGGGTCGCCTCGCGCTCGGCGCTCGCGAGCTCGAGCTCGGCGCGCGTGACGTCGTTCGAGCCCGTGATCTGCGCCTCGAAGCGCGCGCTGGCGTCAGCCAGGGTCTGGCGGGCGAACACCACACGCCGTTCGGCGGCGGCGGCGACCTGCTCGTACCCCAGCGTCATCAGGAAGGCCGCCGAGGCCTCGAAGGCGACGATCCGCCGCTGCTCGGCGGCCTCGAACCGGGCGGCGTCCCGCTCGCTCCGCGTCTGCTTGAGGATCGGAAAGGCGCGGGCGTCGAAGATCACCTGTCTCGCGGTGAAGGTCGAGTTGAACGCGTCGTACTTCGACAGGACGACCTCTTCGCTTCCGACCGTCGTCGTCCGCTCGTAGGGCCTGTGAGTCCACGCCCCCGTCACCTCGACGTCGGGGAAGAAGACCGCCCGGGCCTTCGAGACGCGCGCCTCTGCCGCCTCGAGCCGCTCGCCGGAGGCGAGCGCCCGTTCGTTGCGGGTCACGGCGAGGCGGATCGCCTCCTCGATGGTGAGGGAGGGCTCCTCGGCGCGAGCGGCCGGCGACAGGGTCGACGAGGAGGACGGAGAGGAGGGAGACGGGCGCAACGAGAACACGCGCCCCGCGGAGGGAGGACAACATACCGGTGGGGATCTTACCGGACGGGGGAGGTGGCCCTCCCCTGGAGGGCGGTAGAATCCCGAGGGTTCGAAGCAGAACCCCAGCAACGATTGAGCAACCCGATCTCAGGAGGATCCCGATGACCAGCAAGTCCGCGCCGTCGGCGCGAGGCACGAAGTACGTCTATTCCTTCGGTGGCGGAACGGCAGAGGGCGACGGCAGCCAGAAGAACCTTCTCGGCGGCAAGGGAGCCAACCTCGCCGAGATGGCCCGCATCGGCCTGCCGGTTCCCCCGGGCTTCACGATCTCGACGGAGGTCTGCACCTACTACTACGCCAACGGCCGGACCTACCCCAAGGGCCTCGAGAAGGTCGTCGACGTGCACCTCGCCGGCGTCGAGAAGAAGCTCGGCAAGAAGTTCGGCGATCCGAAGAACCCGCTCCTCGTCTCCGTCCGGTCCGGCGCGCGCGCCTCGATGCCCGGGATGATGGACACGATCCTCAACCTCGGCCTCAACGACGTGACCGTCGAAGGGCTCGCGAAGGCCTCGGGCAACGCGCGCTTCGCGTGGGACTGCTACCGCCGCTTCGTCGCGATGTACGGCGACGTCGTCCTCGACTTGAAGCCGGTGGGCAAGCACGAGCGCGACCCGTTCGAGGTGATCCTCGAGGCGAAGAAGGAGAAGTTCGGCGCCCACCTGGACACCGACCTCACCGTCGAGGCGCTGAAGGAGCTCGTCGGCGAGTTCAAGAAGGCGATCAAGAAGAAGACGGGACACGACTTCCCCGAGGACCCGATGGCCCAGCTCTGGGGCGCCGTCGGCGCGGTCTTCTCGTCCTGGATGAACGAGCGGGCGATCGTCTATCGCCAGCTCAATTCGATCCCGGAGAGCTGGGGCACGGCCGTCAACGTCCAGTCGATGGTCTTCGGCAACCTCGGCGAGGACTGCGGCACCGGCGTCGCGTTCACCCGCGACCCGGCCACCGGCGAGAACCTCTTCTACGGCGAGTACCTCATCAACGCCCAGGGCGAGGACGTCGTCGCGGGCACGCGGACCCCCGAGAAGATCGCCACGCTCCAGCAGGCGATGCCGAAGGTCTACGACCAGCTCATGGGCATCCGCCAGAAGCTCGAGAAGCACTACCGGGACATGCAGGACATCGAGTTCACGGTCGAGCGCGGGCGCCTCTTCATGCTCCAGACCCGAACGGCCAAGCGGACCGGCTTCGCCGAGGTCCGGATCGCCGTCGAGATGGAGCGCGAGAAGCTCATCACCGCCGAGGAGGCGATCCTCCGCGTCAACCCCGACTCGCTGAACCAGCTCCTCCGGCCGGTCTTCGACCCGGCCGCCCGCAACGCGGCCGTCTCCGAAGGCCAGCTCCTGGCCAAGGGCCTCAACGCCGGCCCCGGCGCCGCCACCGGCCGCGTCGTCTTCTCCGCCCAGGACGCCTTCGAGTGGGCCGCCCGGGGTGAGAAGGTCCTCCTCGTCCGCGAGGAGACGAGCCCCGAGGACATCAAGGGGATGAACGCCGCCGAGGGGATCCTCACGGCGCGGGGCGGCATGACCTCGCACGCGGCCCTCGTCGCCCGCCAGATGGGCAAGGTCTGCATCGTCGGCTGCGAGTCGCTCCGGATCGACTACGCCCAGCGCTGCATGACGGTCAAGGGCGACGTGAAGAACCGGGTCGTCATGGAAGGCGACTGGCTCTCGATCGACGGCTCGACGGGCGAGGTCCTCGAGGGACGGCTCGCGACGAAGCCGTCGGAGGTCCTCCAGGTTCTCCTCGAGAAGAGCCTCGCTCCCGAGGCGAGCCCGGTCTACACCCTCTACGCGACGATGATGGGCTGGGCCGACAAGGTCCGGCGCCTGCGCGTCCGCGCGAACGCCGACCAGCCCGACCAGGCGACCAACGCGGTCCTGTTCGGCGCCGAGGGGATCGGCCTCTGCCGGACCGAGCACATGTTCTTCGGCGGCGACCGGATCACGGCCGTCCGCGAGATGATCCTCGGCGACACCGTCGAGGCGCGCGAGAAGGCGCTCGCCAAGCTGCTCCCGATGCAGCGCGGCGACTTCGAGGGGGTCTTCCGCGCGATGGGCCCGCGGCCCGTCACGATCCGGACGATCGACCCGCCGCTCCACGAGTTCCTGCCCCACAAGGCCGACGAGCAGAAGGACGTGGCCAAGCAGCTCGGCATCTCGCCGGCAGCCGTGGCCCAGAAGGTCAACGAGCTCCACGAGATGAACCCGATGCTCGGCCACCGCGGCTGCCGCCTCGGGATCGTCTACCCCGAGATCACGCGGATGCAGGCGCGCGCCATCCTCGAGGCGGCCTGCAACGTGAAGAAGGAAGGGGTCGAGGTCAAGCCGGAGATCATGATCCCGCTCGTCGGCCACGTGAACGAGCTGAAGGACCAGGAGAAGCTCGTCCGCGAGGTCGCGAAGGACGTCTTCGCGAAGGCCGGCATCAAGGTCGACTACCTCGTCGGGACGATGATCGAGCTGCCGCGCGCGGCGCTGACCGCCGACGAGATCGCCACCGTCGCCGAGTTCTTCAGCTACGGGACGAACGACCTGACCCAGACGACGTTCGGCCTGAGCCGAGACGACGCCGGCAAGTTCCTGCCCGACTACGTTCGGCGCGAGATCCTTCCCGCCGACCCGTTCGAGAGGATCGACCAGGCCGGCGTCGGCAAGCTCGTGAAGATGGGTGTCGAGCTCGGCCGTACGACGAGGCCGAAGCTGAAGATCGGCATCTGCGGCGAGCACGGCGGCGAGCCGACGTCGGTGGAGTTCTGCCACCGGACGAACCTCGACTACGTCAGCTGCTCGCCGTTCCGGATCCCGATCGCCCGTCTCGCCGCCGGCCAGGCTGCCGTCCGCGAGGGGGCGAAGATCTCCGGCAGGCCCGCGAAGGCGGCGAAGTCCGCGACGAAGCCGGCGGTGAAGGCGAAGCCGGCGACGAAGCCGGCGCCGAAGAAGCTCTCGAAGCCCGTGGCCAGGAAGAAGGCCCCGGCGAAGAAGGCCGCGAAGGCGGCCCCGAAAACGAAGGTCGCCCCGAAGAAGGTCGTCAAGCCCGCCCCGAAGGCGAAGCCGGCTCCGAGGAAGACCGCGAAGAAGGCTCCCGCGAAGAAGGGGAGGAAGTAGCACGAGGCGCGGGGCCGGTGCGAGCCGGCCCCGCGCGGGACTCCCGACATGAGCGCCTGCGGCGGCCACCCGGCCGCCGCAGGTCTTTCCGGGGGACAGGGACGGGGAAGCGGAGAGGTCAGTCCGGGATCATGACGACCAGGTACCGGCTGTCGCGCCAGAAGGTGTCGTGGTCGGTCACCTTCAGCATCGACCTGCCGGGTCCACCGGAGACGATCCGGTAGCTCTCCTCCGGATGCCCGGGAAGGACTCTGACCTTCTCCGCGGGCGCCGGGATCGCGAGCTCCGCCTCCTTCGTGGTGTCGATCTCGCGGAAGACCCCGTTGTCGTACTTCCCCGTCTCCTGCCAGGTGCCGCCGAGCCCGAGGACGGAGCCCTTCTTCTCGACGACGCCCTTGTCCTTCAGGACCTTCTTCCCGGCCACGGCGACGTAGCCGGTGTTGATCTCCCTCGTCTTCTGCTCGATGGCGATCTCCTTCTCCTGGATGATCGCGTCCTTCGCGAGGATCACACCCTCCTGGTTCCGGACCTTCTCACCCAGCTCGAGGACGGTCTTCTCCATCGTCGCGATCGTCGCGTCCTTCTCCTCCAGCGACCGCTTCAGCTCGTCGGCGAGCGTCTGGAAGGAGGCCAGCTTCTGCCCGGACGCCTTTCGCTCTTTCTCGAGGCGCGAGAGCTTCCCGAGGTTCGCGCGGATCGCGGTCCGGATCGTGTCGATCTCGCCGGCGAGCCTCTCGCGCGCGCTGACCCGGGGCTGACCCTCGCGCGTGACGTCGAGCGTCTTCTTCAGGATCCCGAGCTCTTTCCCGCGGATCTCCTCGAGGCCGCTCTGGACCTCGGCGATCGTGGCCGCCGCCTCGGCGTCCGCGGCCTCCGCGGACCGGAGCTGTTCGTTGAGCTTCGCGTTCTCGACGGTCAGGAGCTGGTTCCGTTCGTCGAGCGCCTGCCGGCCGGCCTCGGCAGAGCTCCCGCCGTCCTTCCCGGAGCAGGCTCCGAGGGAGAGGGCGACGGCGAGGAGCGGGGCCAGCGCGAGCGCGAGGGACTTTCGTTCGACGGGGTACGGGATGGGCCTCATCGGGCACCTCCTCCGCGGCGCCCTTTCAAGACGCGGGCCAGGCCGGGCGACCCGAGGAAAGGCGCGCCCGGATCCGTGGAAATCTGCGTGCCGTGCGGGGCCGGGGGTGGCGGCTCCGGATCGGGCACCGAGGATCGGCGGCGGCGCGGAGAGGACGTTCTTACCTCGCGATTGCAAAAAGGGACAAGGGGAGGCCCGCTGGAGGTCCCTCAAAGCTCGTACGGGCTGGTAACGTGACGCCATGCCGTCCGTGCCACCGGTCCTCGCGGTCCTCCGACACGCGCTGGCCGACCCGCTCTCCGCGGCGACGGCGAAGGTGGAGGTCCTGGCCGCCCGGCTCCTCAGGGAGGCTCCCGCCCTCGAGACGCGGGCGCGGGATCTCGGCACCGACCTCGCGACCGCCGGGCGGCTTCTCGATCTCCTCTCCGCGCTCTCGGACATCGCGGAGGAGAGGCCGGAGCCGGTGACGCTCGGCCGCCTCGTCGCGCCCTTCGGGGAGGCGCCCGAAGGCGGGGAGGAGGCGCGCGTCGTTCTCGTCCGGCCGGTATCGGCGGAGGAAGCGATCCGGCGGGTCGTGGCCTTCGGCGCGGCGCGCGGTGGCGCGCCCCTCGTCGCGGTCCGGAGGGGGGCCGGGCGCGCGGAGGTCCACGTCGGCGGGCTCGGCCCGCTGCCACCGGTCCCGATCGACCGCCTCGTCCTCCTGCCGAGGGACGTGCCGGGGGCGGACGACTTGTTCTTCGCCTACGCGGCAGTGGCGGCCGACGGCGGCGAGATTTTCTTCTCGATCGAGGGCGACGCTCTCGGTGCGGCGCTCTCCTGGCCCGGGGTGGGTGAAGTGCGGTGAGGGTCCTCGTCGTCGAGGACGACCCGCGGTCCCGCAGGGCGCTCGCGGATCTCCTGGCCGAGCTCGGGCACCAGCCGGCGGAGGCCGGGAGCGTTGCCGACGCGATCGCGGCGTATCGCGACCTCACCCCCGACGTCGCCATCGTCGATCTCGGGCTTCCGGACGGGAACGGCCTCGACCTCGTGAGCGGCGCCCCGCCCGGGACGTCCGTCTTCGTCCTGACCGGCCAGGGCTCGGTGCGCAATGCCGTCGATGCGATGAAGGCCGGGGCGCACGACTTTTTCGTGAAGCCCTTGCGCCCGCCGCAGCTCCGGGCGGCGCTCGACCACCTCGGAAGCCGGGCCGAGCGACCCGCGGTGCCGCCAGGGCAGCCTGCGGACGTGAGGCCGGCGGAGGAGTGCCGGGCGGGCGACGGCCTGGGCGGCCTCCTGGGCGCTTCGGCGCCGATGCAGGAGGTGCTCCGGCTCCTGACGCGCGTCGCCGTCTCGGACGCCCCGGTCTTTCTCTACGGAGAGAGCGGGACCGGCAAGGAGGTCGCGGCCCGGGCGATCCATGCGCTCTCGCGCCGGGCTTCGGGGCCCTTCGTGGGCGTCAACTGCGGCGCCATCTCGCCGAGCCTGGTCGAGAGCGAGCTCTTCGGGCACGAGAAGGGCTCTTTCACAGGGGCCGAGCGCCGACGGGAGGGGACGTTCGAGCTCGCGCGGCGTGGCACGCTCTTCCTCGACGAGGTGACCGAGACGCCCCTCGAGATGCAGGTGAAGCTGCTGCGGGTCCTGGAGACGAAATCGTTCCGCCGCGTGGGCGGGACCGACGAGCGCGACGTGGACGTGAGGGTCGTCGCGAGCTCGAACCGCGACGTCGTCGATGCGGTCGCGAGCGGGACGTTCCGGGAGGACCTCTACTACCGGCTCGCCGTCTTCCCGCTCCGGCTCCCGCCGCTTCGCGAGCGGCTCGCCGACGTCCCGATCCTCGCGCGCGAGTTCCTGTCGCGGGTCGAGGCGGAAGAGCGGCGCGACATCGCGGACATCGAGCCGGCGGCGCTCGAGGCTCTCGGCAGGCACGCGTGGCCCGGAAACGTCCGGGAGCTCCGGAACGTGGTCCACCGCGCCTACGTCCTCTCGGATTCCCCGGCGGTCTCACTGGAGGCGGTCGAGGCGGTCCTCGCCGCTCCGGCTCCCGTGCCGCCGGGGGCGGGCGGCGTGGGGGACGCCCTTCTCGTTCCCGTGCGTGTCGGCGACACGGCGCGCGCGGCGGAGCAGAAGCTGATCGACGCGACGATCGCGGCCGTCGGCGGAGACAAGCGCGCCGCTGCCGAGATGCTCGGCCTCTCCCTGAAGACGGTCTACAACAAGCTCAGGTCGCGGGGCGGGGCGTAGCCGTCGCCAGGAGCTGGGCGATGCGGCTCGCGGCGACGGGCTTGACGAGGTGGTGGTCGATACCCGCGTCGATCGCGCGCGCGCGCTCCTCGCGCCCTGCCCAGCCCGAGAGCGCGACGAGCAGGGTACCGGCTAAGGCAGGGTCGGACCGGAGGCGCCGGGCCACCTCGTAGCCATCGATTCCGGGGAGGCCGAGGTCGAGGACCACGGCGTCCGGAAGCAGGCGGAGAGCGGCGTCGACGCCCGAGAGTCCGTCGCTGGCGACGTGGACCTCGTGACCCGAGAGGGAGAGGACTTCGGCGAGTGACCGTGCGCCGTCGGCGTTGTCCTCGACGATGAGGACGCGGCGCGGGGCCGCGGCGGGCAGGGAGAGCTCGGGCGCGGGGGTCGGGCGGTGCGGCGCCACCGCGCGGGGAAGCCGGAGCGTGAAGGTGCTCCCCGCGCCGGGGCCGGGGCTCGTCGCCGTCAGGCTTCCGCCGTGGAGGTGCGCGAGGCGCCTCGAGAGCGCCAGGCCGACTCCGAGGCCCTCGTCGCCGTCGGGCCGGACCGCGCCCTGCTCGAACAGCCCGAAGACCCGCTCGAGGTCTTCCGGGGCGAGCCCGATCCCGTCGTCCGTGACCTGGACGACGGCTTCCGCCTCGTCGGCGGCGACCACCAGCTCGATCTGTCCGTCCGGTGGGGCGTACTTGGCGGCGTTCGAGAGGAGATTCGAGAGGACCTGAGCGAGACGGACGGGGTCGCCCTCGACGAGGACGCTCTCCGCGGGGAGCCGTACCGCGAGCGTGTGCCGCCGCGCGTCGAGCGCGGGGCGCGTCGCCTCGAGCGCGGCTTCGACGACGTCGGCGAGCGCGACGGCCTCCTTGCGCAGGACGATGCGGCTGCTCGCGATCCGCGCCAGGTCGAGGAGGTCGTCCACGAGCCGTGTCAGGTGGGAGAGCTGGCGCGCGAGGATAGCCTGCGAGAGGGACCGGCGCCCGGGCGCCTTGTCGTCCGGAGCAGCCTCGGTCGCGGCGAGGAGCTCCACGGCGTTCCTCATCGCCGCGAGCGGGTTGCGGAGCTCGTGGGCGAGGGAGGCGAGGAACTCGTCCTTCCTCCGGTCGGCGTCGCGCAGCGAGGCGTTCGCCTTCTCCAGCGCCGCAGCCGCCTCGGCGTTCGCCTCGAGCTCCCTCCTGAGAAGGAGGACGGCCACGACGACGAGGCAGAGCCCGAGGAGCGTGGAGACGATCCCGGAGAGCACCGCCGTGAACCGCCTCCGGAAGGCCTGCGTCTCGCGCGTGGTGAGCGCCCGGCGCTCCGCGTCTTCGACCGCCTCCGCTGCGGAGCGCACGGCGCGGCCCGTGGGTGCGTCGTCGAGCGCGACGGTCCCCGGCTTCTGCCCGGCGCGCCTGCCGTCCGCGAAGAGGCGGGCCTCGTCGGAAAGCCCGTCGAGGTGACGCCGTGCCGCCCGTTCGAGGAAAGAGAGTCGGGCCCTCTGCTCCGCGTCGTCCCTCACCAGCTCTCCGAGCCTGTCGAGCCGGATCCCGAGAACGGTCCGGGCCGCCTCGAGCGACGCGAGCGACGCGCGGCCTTCCGTCGCGAGGAAGGCGCGCTGGGCGGCCTGCGCACCATGCAGGGTCCCCTCGAGCCGCGCCAGCTCCGCGAGGACCTGGTGCGAGCGGTTCAGGTCGCGCTGGACGGCGACGAGTCCGTGGAGATTGCCGAACGTGAGGATCGCGTTCGCCAGAAGGGCCCCGGCGGCGATGCCGAGGACCGTTCGCTCCTTTCCCGTCAGGAAGGTCATGGAAGGATCTTCTCTCGTGTCGGAGCATTCTTCCGGCGGCATCGCGCTCGCAACCCCGGCAGTCGCTCGCCGAGGTTCCGCACGCTCCGCTCGTCGCCTCATTGGCAAGGAACTTGCGCGGAGTTCGCGAGACGGCGACGAGCCGCAAGGAACGACGCGAAAGGAGACCGAGGTCGGTAAGACGAACCACACGTCGAGCGTGGGAAAGGGACCGGTACCGGTTCTCCGCCGGGATCAGGCCCACAAAGCCAGCTGGTCGCGAGCGGTTCGAGTACGCAAGACGGCTCCGGATCCCCGCCAGCGGGCCCCCGGGACCCTTCCCCCGTTGCACCCCGGGAGGCGGCGTTTCCCCCACGCCGCCTCCACTTTTTCTTCGCCGCGGAACAGCTTCCGTCCGTCGTCCGGCAGGCCTCGTACGAAACCGAGAGCGCAGGAAGCGGGAGCCGCGGCTCCCCCTTCCTGCTGCGATTCGTCAGGGCTGCCGGCTAGCGGGGCGGGGCGGGCACGCCCGCGATCCTGACCGTGACGGTCCGCTGGCCGTCCGCGGTCCGGGACTCGACCACCCGCACGCGTGACCCGACCGCGACCGCCGGGTCGACGATGGCTGCGACGTCCCTCTCGTCGAGCCGGAAGGTGCGGGTCTCGTCTCCTTCCATCGTGATCGTGAGGAATCGCCTGGCCGCGAACTCCGAGACCTCTCCCTCGAAGATCTTCTCCAACGTGCCCCGGCTCATCGCCGGGCGTGGGGGATCCTCCGGTGCCGGGAAGGCGGCGAGAACGGGGCCGGCGGAGAGCGCGATGCAGGCGAGCGAGAGGAACCCGGCACGCTTCATTGGTGCACCTCCTACGGAGTCGCGCCGCCACGCCCTGCCTTCGTCGACACGGCCCGGCCACGGCTGGAGATGAGGGAGCAAGTCGCGTGCCCGGCGGGACCCGGTTCGGGCTTGACGGGCGGTCAGCCGGTTGCGCCGGGCGCGCCGGGGTCGTCCCACGCGGAGGGGTCCTCCGCCGGCTCGAGGTGCGTCATGACCGAAGACCGTGGGAAGAGAGCCTTCACCCCGCTCTCGATTCCCTCGCAGAGGTCGTGCCCCCGCTGAACGCTCCAGCTCCCGGGGACGAGGACGTGCATGTCGATGAAGCGGACCGGCCCCGCCTGGCGCGCCCGCACCGCGTGAACCTCGACCCCGTCGCCCCGGAACTTTGCGAGGACGTCGTTCAGCTGCTTCTGCTCGGCCGCCGGAATCGTCCTGTCGAGGAGCCCCTGGGCCGTCTCGAGCAGGATCCTCCCGGCCATCCAGACGATGTTCGTGGCGACGGCCAGGGCGACGATCGGGTCGAGGACGAGCCAGCCCGTCAGCTTCACGACGAGGATCCCGACGAGAACGCCGACGGAGGTCCAGACGTCGGTCAGGAGATGGTGGGCGTCGGAGCGGAGCGTGATGGAGTCGAGCCTTCGACCGGCGCGCAGGAGCACGAACGCCACCGCGCCGTTGACGACCGACGCGCCCACCGAGATCGCGAGGCCGACCCCGACGTTGTCGAGCGGCTGCGGGTCGGCGATGCGCCTCCACGCGGTGATGGCGATCGCGATCGCAGCCCCGAGGATCGCGATCCCCTCGAATGCCGAGGCGAGGTACTCGGCCTTGGAGTGGCCGAAGGGATGCTCGGCGTCGGGCGGCTGGGCTGCGACTCGCAGGGCCCAGAACGCGACGAGCGCCGCGAGGAGGTTGACGATCGACTCGACGGCGTCGGAGAGGAGACCGACGGAGCCGGTGACTTTCCACGCCAGCGTCTTCATGCCGATGGTGGCGATCGCGGCGGCGATGGAGAGCAGCGCATACCGCTGCGCGGCCGCCGGCTCGGGGCGCGGCGTCGTCATCATCATGGCGCGGAGAGGTTACGCCTTCTAAACCCGGGAAGGACGATGAGCCCGACGCCGGCGAGGAGAATCGCGGCACCGAGGAGGAAGGGTGCCCGCAAGGTCGTCCCCTCGAAGATCCACGCCCAGAGGTTCGCGAGGGGAGGATTGAGAAAGACGAACGAGGCGGCCACGCCTGCCGGGAGACGTTTCAGCGCCCACAGGAACGAGACCCACGCCAGGAGCGTGCAGGGAACCGCGAGGTAGAGCGCCGCGCCGAGCGCCCCGGGGCTCGAGAGAAGCGCCTTCAACGTCGAGGGGCGCGCGAAGACGAGGAGCGGCAGGCTTCCGACGAAGAGGAGCGCGTACGACGTGTCGAGAGGGTCGGCTCCCGGCGGAAGCGTCCGCCCGACGACCGTGTAGATCGCCCAGGACAGGGGCGCGAGGGCCAGCAGGAGGGCGCTCGAAAGGTAGGGCCAGTCGACGGCCTTGTCGGTGCCGAAACGGACGACGACGAAGAGCCCGGCGAGGGCGAGCAGGAGCCCCCCGACGCGCCGCCGACCGAAGGGCTCTCCGAGGACGAGCCGCGCCAGGACCGCCGTGAAGACGGGGTTCAGGGCGATGATGAGGGCACCGGTTCCCGAAGGAACGGTCTTCATTCCGTGGAAGAAGAAGACGTTGTAGGCGGGGACGCTCAGGAGCCCCATGGCGATGACCTTCGGCCACGCCTCGCGGGGAACCCTGATCTTCTTTCTCAGCAGCAGGAACGCCCCGGCTCCCAGGAGCACCGGGACGAACCGCGCGACGAGCGCCTCCGTCAGCCCGAGGTCCTGCCTGAGGCGGACGGCCGCCATGAAAGAGAAGGACCAGGTGAGGATCGTCAGGGCGAGAACGAGGTGCGCCAAAGGGGCGAAAGTATGTCACGCGCCGCGCTGCAGGCGTGCTCTCCGGTGCGTCTCAGGCGTCGCGCCTGAGGAGGACGAGCGTGAGGTCGTCCTCGCGGGGCCTCCCGCCACGCCATTTCTCTTCGTGCCGTGCGATCGCCGCGAGCGCGTCGTCAGGGGACAGGCGTGCCGTGGCGCGGAAGTGCTCACGGGCCCGCAGGTAGCCCAGAGGCTCGGCGTCGAGGCCCGGACTCTCGGCCAGGCCGTCGGACGACAGGAGGACGGCATCTCCCGGGCCGAGCCGGAAGGAGACGGAGGCGTGCGGCGTGTCGACGAGCGCCCCGAGCGGCGCTCCCGGGACGAGCACCTCCTCGACCTCGCCCGTCGCCGCCCGCAGGATCCACGCCGGGGGCATGCCGGCGGAGGCGAAGGTGATCTCCTCGCCCCTGACGACGAGAACCGCAAGCGCCATGTGAAGGCGGGGCAGGCCGAGGTCGCGCAGGACGCGGCCCGCGCGGTCGAGGAAGGCACCGAGGTCCTTCGGGAAGGGGTCGCCCCGAAAGAGGCCCTTCATGACGGAGACGACGGTACCGGCCCTGACACCGTGTCCCGTCGCGTCGCCGATGACGAGGGCGAGCGCGCCGTCGGGACCGACGGCCCAGTCCCACGTGTCGCCGCCCACCTCCGTCGCCGTCGTGGCGAACGCGGCGACCTCGAGCCCGGGGAGGCGAGGAGTCGTGCGCGGCAGGAGGGAAAGCTGCATGGCCCGCGCCTCCTCGAGCTCTGCGGTCTTGCGCGTCGCCTCCGCCTGGACCGCGCGGGCCTGGGCTTCCGCTGCGTGGGCCCTCAGCTCGGCCTCGACGAGCTGGCTGCGCTCGCGCTCTTTACCGAGAACGCGGCGCCTCTCGAGGCGGGATACGACGACCCCTCCCGCCGCCAGCAGGAAGAGCCACGTCCCGATCGCTCCCGGCGTCTTCCACCAGGGCGGCTTCACGACGATGCGCAGCCGGGCGCCCTCCTCGTTCCAGACGCCGTCCTTGTTGGCGGCCTTCACTCGGAAGACGTAGCTCCCCGGGGGGACGGACGTGTAGTCGGCGCGGCGCCGGGCTCCCGCGGCCACCCAGTCCTCGTCGAGACCCTCCAGCTTCCAGCGGTAGCGGTTCTTTCCAGCGCTTCGGAATGCGAGGGCCGCGAACTCGACGGTGAAGAACCCCTCGCGGGGACCGAGGTCGACGGCCCCCGACGGAAGCCACGCGGAAGCGGGGAGCTTCTTCCCGAGCTTCGAGAACGAAAGCAGGGCGATCGGAGGCGCGAACGGGTCGACTTTCAGCTCGATCGGCCTCACGCCGGTCACGCCGAGGATTCCTCCGAACCAGAGCGTGCCCGAAGGGCCGCGGTGAAACGCCCCTCCGTTGAACTCGTCGCTCTGGAGACCGTCGAGCGCGTCGAAGGCCCGGAACGAGGCGGTGGCTCCGTCAGGAGACGGGACGACGCGCGCCAGGCCGCGATTCGTCGAGATCCAGAGAGCGCCCGAGGCGTCGGGCAGCACCGAGTAGACGGTCTCGTTCGGAAGGCCGTCGGCCTCGCGATACCGCCGCACGGCGCCACTTCGCGGGTCGAGCCTCACGAGGCCACGGGGCGTCCCGGCCCAGAGAACGCCCGTCGCGTCCTCGCACAGGCCGTAGACGCGCGCGATGCCGGCCGTTTCCGGACGGGAAAGGTCGTCGAGGAACCGCGTAAACCGGCCGGTGGTCCGGTCGAGCCGGTTGATGCCGCGATCCGTCCCGACCCAGAGAGTTCCCGTCGGACCCTCGTGCAGGGCCCTGACGACGTCGCTCGAGAGGGAGCGCGGGTCCGCGGGGTCGTTCCGGAAGCACTCCGCGGTGCCCGTGGCGCGGTCGAAGCGGCAGGCCCCGCCTCCGACGGTGCCGATCCAGAGCGCCCCGTCACGGCCCTGGAGGAGGACCCGCAGCGCGTTGGAGGAGAGCGTGCCGGGTTCGCCCGACGCCCCACGGAAGACGCGCACCGTCCCGGTTACCGGGTCGACCCGGTTCAGTCCGCCCCCGAGCGTCGCCGCCCATACGATTCCATTCTCGTCCACGACGGCGTTCCAGACGTCGTCGGTGGAGAGGCGCCCGGGGCCTCCCGCACGGTAGGCGCGAACGGTTCCGGTCGAGGGGTCGAGGGCGTTGAGCCCGCCTCCCGCGAGGCTCAGCCAGAGCGTTCCGTCCGGGGCCTCGTGCACTCCGCGGACGATCCGTGCCGTCATCCCGTCGCGCCGTCCCGGGTCGTAGCGCCACGTCAGGAAGGGGGACGGGACGAGGTCGAGCACGGCCATTCCCGCCCCGTCGAGCCCGACCCAGAGAAGTCCCGATCGATCGACGAGGAGGGTCGTCGTGCGGTCCGAAGGGAGGCTCGCGGCGTCGTCGGGCGCATTCCGGAACGACGCGAAGAGCTCCGTGTCGGGGTCGAACCGTACGACGCCCCTCTCGGTCGCCACCCAGATCCTCCCACTCGTGTCTTCGGCGAGCGCCCTCGCCTGGCGGGCGGGGAACGACGCAGGATTCGACGGATCGTTCCGGTACACCTGCGTCTCGCCCGTCGCCGGGTCGAGGCGGACGAGCGCCCCTGCGCCCGCCCAGATCCGTCCCTTCCGGTCGACGAGAAGGCTGTTCACGAACGCGTTGACGGGAAGCCCCGGGTTCGCCGGGTCGCGGTCGTACGTCGCCAGGACGCGGCCGGTCTCCGGATCGAGCTTCACGAGTCCCCGTCCGGCCGTTCCGGCCCAGATCGCGCCCGAGGGGTCCTGGGCGAGCGCCAGTACGAAGGGCGCCGGCACGCTCGCGGGGTCGGCCGGGTCGGCCCGGAAGACGCGGAACGACGAGCTGCCCGGATCGAGACGAGCCAGGCCGCCCCCACCCGAGGCCACCCAGAGGCGGCCGGCGCGGTCCTCGAGGAGCGCAGCGACCGGCCCGCCGGGAAGCGCGTCCGGGCGCGAGGGAGCGGGAAGGTATCGGCGGAACTTCTGCGTCTTCAGGTCGAAACGGGCGATGCCCCGGTCGACGGTCCCGAGCCAGAGGACCTGGCCCCGGCCCGGCGCGAGCGAGAGGATGGAGTTGTCGGAGAGGCTGTCCGGGTCGAGCGGGTCGTTGCGGAAGACGGTGAACCCGTACCCGTCGTAGCGGTTGAGACCGTCCTCAGTGGCAACCCAGAGGAAGCCGAGCTCGTCCTGCGTGATCGCGCGGACGGCCGCCTGGGAGAGTCCCTGCTCCAGCGAGAGCGGGCGGAAGGAAGGAGGCGGCTCGGGAAGCAGGGCGGTGACGCGAGCGGCGGAAACCGCAAGGACGAACGCCACGAGGTTACGGAAGCGATTCACTTTCGTCTGCCTGCGCCAACGGCCCGGGGCCTGACGGGCCTCTTGCCTCTGTTACGGGCCGAGGGCGTTTCGGGGTTCAAGTCGACTCGATAATGCGTCCCCGTGCGCGAGATGGCCTTCTCCGCGTTCTTCTTCGCCGTCATGGCGGCAGGAGCCAAGCTCCTCGGCGGGCGGGTCCCGCCGCAGGAGGTGATCCTCGTCCGCGGAGTCCTGAACGCGTTCTTCATGCTCTGGCTACTCCGCAGGCGCGGACTCTCGTGGCGTCCGAAGAGGCCGGGGCTTCTCGTCCTGCGCGGCGCCCTCGGACACTTCGCCCTCTCGTGCTACTTCTGGTCCGTCGCGCACCAGCCGCTCGCGTCGGCCGTCCTGCTCCAGCAGGTGCACCCGGTCTTCACGGCCGTCCTCGCGGCGTGGTTCCTGAAGGAGAAGCCGGGAAAGCGGTTCCTTCCCGCCTTCCTTCTCGCGGCATCGGGTGTGGCGCTGCTCGTGCCGTGGGGCGGGGGCGCAGGCACGGCGCCGCAGCCGCTCGCGCCGCTCGTCGTCGGGCTTCTCGGCGCGGTCCTGTCGGCGGCGGCCTACGTCACCGTCCGCGACGCCTCGCGCACCGAGCACGAGGAGACGATCGTCCTCTGGTTCCCGCTCACGTCCATCCCGCTGGCCGTCATCGGTACGCTGGTCGAGGGACCGGCGATTCCGACCCCGGTCGACTGGGGATGGCTCCTGTTCATCGCGGCCGCGGGGCAGCTGGGCCAGCTCTTCCTCACGAAGGGCCTCGCGCGGGTCCCGGCCGGGCGCGCCACTCTCGCCAACCCGCTCACCATCGCCTTCGGCGCGATTCTCGGGTGGCTCGCGTTCGGTGAGCACATCGGCCTGATGACGCTGGCGGGAGGTGCGGCCATCGTCGCCGCCGTCCTCCTGGCGGGGAGCGGGAAGCCACGGGCGGAGGCCGGGCCGCGGGAGCCGCTGCCACCGGCTTGACGAGCCGGTGGAGCACGCGGCCGGGGCTACACTCGTCCGGATGTGGAACCTCCGACGGGTCGCCGGCCTGCTCGCGTTCGTCGTCCTTCTCGTCGTCGCCGCCGTCTTCGCCATGACGGCGCTGAGGGTGAGCTTCACCGGGACCGAGGCGGAGATGGCTGCGGCGCGCTCCGCCGCCGAGGCGGCCGGGGTCCCGATGGAGTCGTGGAAGACGCTCGTCGTCGTTGCCTCCGGAAGCGTCGGAGCCCCCGTCGAGAAGGTCTGGGAGGTCTTCTCGCGGATCGAGGAGTGGCCCCGCTGGTCGACGCCGCTCCACGAGGGGGCGCGCTGGACCGGTGAGCCGGGGTTTCGTCTCGCGGGCGGCTTCGAGCAGGTCCTCGCGCTCGGCTTCCCGGTCGGGACGGTCCGCTCGGAGGAGTTCGTCACGCGGCTGAAGGCCGGACGCGAGGTGATGTGGTGCAAGTCCGAAGGCGGCATCACCTCATGCCACGTCTGGAGGTTCACGCCGGTGACGCCAGAGCGAACGTTCGTCGTCAACGCGGAGGTCTTCCACGGCGCCCCGGTCGGTCTCCTCGCCCCGCTCGTCCAGTCGCGCTGGAGCCGCCTCTTCCAGAAGAGCGTCTCGGGCCTCGGCCGCGCCGTCGAGGCGGCGCCCTAGGCTCCTTCCTTCAGGTACCTCACGAACCAGCGCGTCACCTCGACCGTCGAGCGGACCCGGTTCGGGATCTTCCTCCAGCCGTGCCCTTCGTCGGGGAAGAGGACGTACTTCACCGGGACGCCGCGCGCCTTCAGGTGATCGACGACCTGCTCGGCCTCGATGACCGGGCAGTTCGTGTCGTTGGCGCCGTGGAGGACGAGCGTCGGCGCCTTCACACGGTCGAGGCGGTGGATGGGGGAGAGGTCGCGGAGCATCGCCGCTTCCGTCTCGGGATCGCCGTACTCGGTCCTGGAGATCGCGGCCATCCAGGGCTCGGTGTTGCGGAAGAAGGTGGCGAAGTTGACGATCCCGAAGAGGTTCGCGCCCGCGGCCAGCAGGTCGGGGAAGGCGGCGAGGCCGGCCATCGTCATGTAGCCGCCGTAGGAGCCTCCCGTGATGCCGATCCGCTTCGGGTCGGCCAGGCCCGCCTTCACGACGTAGTCGACGGAGGCGGCGATGTCGTCCACCGCCCCTTTTCGGAGGGCGCCGTTGTCGAGGTTCACGAAGCGCTTGCCGAAGCCCGAGGAGCCGCGGACGTTCGGGGCGAGGACGGAGATTCCCTGCGAGACGAGGGCCTGGTAGTCGGAGCGGAACGAGGGCCGTTCCTGTCCCTCGGGACCGCCGTGAAACGAGAGGACGAGCGGTCCCGGTCCGGACGCGCCGGCAGGCCTGTAGAGCCAGCCCGTGAGCGGCAGGCCGTCGCGCCCCGGGAAGCGGACGAGCTCCGGCTTCACGAGGGAAGCGAGGTCGACGCCCGCGTGCGGGCTCCGCGTCAGCTGACGCAGCGAGCCTTTCGCGCGGTCGTAGACCCAGACGTCCATCGGCGACGTCGAGCCCGAGAGGACCATCGCGAGCTTCGTCCCGTCGGGCGAGAAGACGAGGCCCGAAGCGATCTCGGACGGGAGGGCGGGTCCCGGGCGGCTGCGGCCGGTGGCGAGGTCGACGAAGGCGAGCTCGCTCTTCCCTGCGACGTTCCAGGCGAGGACGGCCGTGAGGCCGGAATCGTCGACCTCGAACCCGGAGAGCTCGGCATCGTCGCGCGCGGCGATGACCTCGATCGGGCCCGGCCTGCCGTTCGGCGCGAGGCGGATCCGGGCGAGGGCGGTCCGGTCGCGCCCGGCGTTCGACGAGAGCCAGACCGTGCGTCCGTCGGGCGAGAAGACGCCGCCGCCGAAGCTCGCCGGCCGCTCGTGGGGGGTCAGGAGGAGCTCGGCGCCCGTCTCGAGGTCGACGAGGAGGAAGTCGTTGTCCCCCCTTTGCACCAGGCGGGAAAGGAGAGCGAAGCGGCCGTCGCAGGAGACGTCCGTGTAGGCGTGGCTGCCGGGGGCGTTCGTTCGTGCCGAGGGCTCGCCCGTGAGCGGATCGAGGAGGTAGGCGTCGATGGTGGCGCCGCTCCTGTCGTTCGAGGCCAGCAGAAGCCGCGAGGCGTCGCGGGTGAAGCCCGAGAGGCGGTTGGTCTCGCGCCCTCCCGGGGTCAGGAGGCGGATGCCCGTGCCGTCCGGCCGCGACATCCAGACCTGCTCGTTCATCCCGCCGCCGGGCGCCACGCTGAAGGCGAGGAGCGCCCCGGCGGGAGACCAGCGGACCTGTCCGACGGGGTCCTCGAGCGGCGTGACGAGCTCCGGGAAGCCGCCGGCCGCCGGGATCGTCCAGACCTGCGGCTGTCCCGAGAGGTTCGAGACGAAGGCGAGGCGCGAGCCGTCGGGAGAGAAGCTCGGGGACCAGGCCCCGCCGACGCGGGCCATCGTCGAGACCCGCGTTTCGAGCTCGTCGGCGGGCGCGGCGAGCGCGAGAAACGAGGCGAGGAGGATCGGCAGGGCGGTCGTTCGCATTCTCACCTCGTGGGGGCGACGTTCAGCCAATGTGGCATCCGCATGGGATCATCCTCCGGGAAGCGAATTCGATGCCTCACTCCCGCCCCGTCGTCGCCATCACCCTCGGAGACCCGGCGTCGGTCGGGCCGGAAATCGTCGTCCGGGCCCTCTCCACCGGCGCGCTTCACGACGTCTGCATTCCCGTCGTCGTCGGCGACCGGCGCTTCGTCGATCGGGCGCTCGGGACGACCGGCGTCTCGCTCGAGGTCGTGCCGATCGGCAGGCCCGCAGAGGCGGCGGGGATATTCGGGACAGCCGAGGTCGTCGACGTGCCGGCATACGGGTTCGACGGCATCGAGTGGGGGCGCATCCAGGCGGCGGCTGGCCGTGCGGCGTTCGAGTCGATCCGCGTCGCCATCGACCTCGCCCTCGCGCGCGAGGTCGACGCCGTCGCGACCGCGCCGGTCAACAAGGAAGCCTTCCGTGCCGCGGGGGTCTCCCAGATCGGCCACACCGAGATCTTCGGCGAGCGGACCGCGACGCCCGACCCGCTCACCCTGTTCGAGGTCAAGGGGCTCCGGATCTTCTTCCTCACGCGCCATCTCTCGCTCGCCGAGGCGATCCGGCGCATCACGGCCGAGCGGACGCTCGACGTCCTCCGGCGCGCCGCCGCGGCCCTTCGGACGCTGGGCGTCGCGTCTCCCCGGCTTGCCGTCGCCGCGCTGAACCCTCACGGCGGCGAGCACGGCCTCTTCGGCGACGAGGAAGAGCGCGAGCTGGTGCCGGCGGTGGCGGCGGCGCGCGCGGAGGGAATCGACGCGCACGGGCCGCTTCCGGCCGACTCGGTCTTCTGGCACGCGGCCCAGGGGCGCTTCGACGCCGTCCTCTCGCTCTACCACGACCAGGGGCACATCGCCGCGAAGATGTACGACTTCGAGCGGACGGTCTCGATCACCTGCGGGCTGCCGTTCCTCCGGACGTCGGTCGACCACGGCACGGCCTTCGACATCGCCGGGACCGGCCGCGCGAGCGCGGTGAGCATGGTCGAGGCCGTGCGGGCGGCCGCACGCGACGCCTTCGCGGTTCGGCCGCGCCGGGTCTGATCAGCCGCTCCTCTCCAGCGCCGCGACGCGGTGCGCCACGGCGGGGGAGGCGTGGAGCCAGAGCCCGAGCGGAACGAGTCCGGCGCGCCTGAAGGTCGAGCGGTACCAGCTTGCCGGGCGGGGCCGGAAGCCCTCCACGTCCCCCTCGAAGTCGTCCTCCGACGTGAACGCCTCCAGCCAGAGCAGGCCCCGGGCGAGGCCGGTCATCGTGGCGACGCCCCGGCGCACACCGGCGTCGGGAACGTAGTGCAGGACGTCGGAGCAGACGACGAGGTCGAATGGCCCGCGCAGCGGGAGGCTCTCGAGGTCGGAGAGGCCGCCGCGGAGGACGCCACGGCTCTCCCCCCACCGCCGGGCGGCCCACGCGCTCGGGTCGACGCCGGTGTAGCGCAGGCGGGGCCTCAGGTGAAGGAGCGCGCCGCGCCAGGGCGCCTCGCCGCAGCCGACGTCCAGGACGTTGCGGACGGGGTGCTCGAGGAGCTGCTCCGTCGCCGCCACGGCGAGGGCTGCCTTCCGGCGGACGAGCGTCCGGGCGGTGACGCGGGTCCGCGGGTCGTGGTACCAGCGGTCGTAGTAGGAGGCGTCGTAGGTCTTCAGCTCGTCCGGCGTGCGGCGGGGCATGGGCCCATTCTGCGCGACCGGGGCCCGGCGCGGCGACCCCGGCGACGCTCGGGGGTGCTGGCGGTCACGCGCCACCGGCGATGCGGGGAGTAGACTTTCGGTTCGATTCGACCGCACACCCTCGCATTCGCGAAAGGAGATTCCCGTGAAGACGATCCTCCGGTTTTCCCTCGCCGTTCTTCTCGTCCTCCCGCTCTCGGCCGCCGCGCAGTGGGAAGGCGTCCTCGACATGAAGATCAGCGGCAAGGACATGAACGGCTCGTCGAAGGCGCTCATCGGCAAGGCGGGTGCGCGGATGCAGATCGAGATGACGAACGCCCAGCTCCAGCAGGCTCAGGGCGGCGGCATGAAGATGGTCGTGCTGACCCGAACGGCCGAGCCCGACATCTCCTACATGATCAACGACGCGCAGAGGAGCTACGCGCGGATCGACGTGAAGGAGATGCAGAAGAGCCTTCCCAGGTCGGAGCAGGACAAGAAGTGGACGGTGAAGCGCCTCGGCCCCGACAGCGTCGCCGGCTTCGCGTGCCAGAAGGCGCTCGTGGCCCAGGAAGGCGAGACGTCGGAGAACGAGGTCTGCATCTCGAAGGAGATCCTCGGACCCGCCTCGATGTTCAACTCGGCCCGGCGCGGAGCGGGGGGGCAGGGTCTGGAGATCGCGCTGAAGGCCAACGGTCTCGAGGGAATGCCGATCCGCATGATCATGCGCGAGAAGGGGAAGGCCGAGGCGTCGATGAAGTGGGAGCTCGTGAAGGCCGAGAAGCGCTCCCTGCCGGCCTCGACGTTCGAGGTTCCGGCGGGCTACAAGGAGACGAGCATGATGGGCACGATGATGTCTCCCGAGCAGCAGAAGCAGATGGAAGACGCCATGAAGAACCTCACGCCCGAGCAGCGGAAGATGATGGAAGAGATGATGAAGAAGGGCGGCAAGAAGTAGCGCCGTACCCGATTCCGTTTCGGACCCCGCCGCCGCCGGTCTTGCC
The DNA here is from genome assembly GCA_016719485.1 of Holophagales bacterium. Classification (NCBI taxonomy): domain Bacteria; kingdom Pseudomonadati; phylum Acidobacteriota; class Holophagae; order Holophagales; species Holophagales bacterium. The sequence goes on along the minus strand of JADJZB010000028.1, from coordinate 24,689 downwards.
GGCGGCGGTCGTGCGTCCGGGGGTCCGTCAGATCTCCCTCAGGACCGCCTTGGCGATGGCCATGTAGATCGCGAGGCCCGTCGCGTCGACGAGGGTCGCGATGAGAGGGGCCGAAGCGACCGTCGGGTCGAAGTGGAACCTCTCGGCCAGGAGCGGCACGAGGGCCCCCATCGCGTTCGCCCAGATGCAGACGGCCAGGACGGTCAGCCCCACCGTGAGCGCCAGGCTCGGACCGACCCCCCAGAGCGAGACCCGCGCGATGGCGACGGCGCAGAGGATGCCGCCGAGGATCAGGCCCGAGCTCATCTCCCGGACGGCGACGCGGAGAACGTCCTTCACGTGGACCTGCTTGAGCGCCATCGCGCGGATGATGGTGGAGACGGTCTGGCTCCCGGCGTTGCCCCCGGTGCCGATGATGAGCGGTATGAAGAACGAGAGGGCGACGACCTTCGACAGCTCCCCCTCGAAGTGCTGCAGGACGGTGCCGGTCAGCGTGCCCCCGATGAACAGAAGGAGGAGCCAGCCGAGCCGGCTCCTCACGACGCGGGTGAGCGGGGCGCCGAAGTAGTCGAACTCGTGCTTCTCGTCCGGGTCGCTCGGCGCGGCGACCGCGCCCATCGCGAGCGCGGCCTCGGTCTCGCGGGCGACGAGGACGTCGACGACGTCGTCGACGGTGACGACCCCGAGCGCCTTCCCGTCCTCGCTGACGACCGGCATCGCGTTGAAGCCGTACTTGGAGACGAGGCGGGCCACCTCTTCCTGCGGGGTCGTGGGCGAGACCGAGATGACGTCGTGCGTCATCAGCTCCCAGACCCTCCTCTCGGGCTCGGCGGGGAGGAGCTTGCGGAGCGACATGACGCCGACGAGACGCCCCTTCTCGCTCACGGCGTAGAGGTCGGCGACGGTGGCGACCTCGGGGTCGATCTTGCGCAGGTGCGCCATCGTCTCGGCGACCGTCCAGTCGGGGCCGACCTTCACGAACCGGTCGGTCATGAGGCGGCCCGCGGTGCCGGGTTCCCAGGCGAGCAGGCCGCGCGCGGCCGCGGCGTCCTTCGCCGACATCCGGTTCAGCACCGGAAGGCGTCGCTCCTCCGGGAGGAAGGAGAGGAGGCGGGCGGAGTCGTCGGGCTCGAGCGAGTCGAGGGCCTGGGCGATCTTGGACGGCGGGAGGCGCGTGAGCGCCATCCGGAGGACGCCGCCCCCGAGGTAGGAGAGGACCCCGCCGAGCTGGTCCTCGTGGAGCTGCTCCAGCACGGGGATCCGGTCTTCCCTGGGAATCGCCGCGAGCAGGTCGGCCACGTCGGCCGGGTGGAACTCGAGCAGTCCCTCGCGCAGAGCCGCCGGGTCGTCGCGGACGATCTCGAGGACGTCGGGACCGAGGAGCTCTCCGATTCTCACGCCGGGCGAGTGTAGACCGGCTTCGTGAAGCTCCGGCGCCGGATGAGGTCACGTCGAGGTCCGGCCAACCCGAAACCGACTGACGAGCCGAGGCGGGACGTTCCGTGGCGCTTCGCTGCGCGACGGGCCTAGAATCGTTTCAACGCGGCATGTGCGAGGCGGGACGCGGAGACCGCGACCGTCGCCCTTTCGGACGCGGAGGCGGGAATGGTCGAACGGAGGATGCCCTGATGGCCCACGCGGGGAGGGTCCTCGTCGTCGACGACGACCCCGTGAACCGGGCCATCCTCGTCGGCAGCCTCGAGGCGCAGGGCTACGCGTCGGGCGTGGCGTGCAACGGGCGCGAGGCGCTGCGGGCGCTGAGGACCGGGGAGTACGACGTCGTCCTCCTCGACCTCGTCATGCCGGTCCTCGACGGATTCGAGGTCCTCCGCACGATGAAGGAGGACGGCCGCCTCCGCTCCCTGCCGGTGATCGTCGTGTCCGCCCTCGAGGAGATGGAGAACGTCGTCCGCTGCATCGAGATGGGGGCGACCGACTACCTGCCGAAGCCCTTCGACCCGGTGCTCCTCAGGGCGCGGCTGAAGTCCTCGCTCGCGGCCAAGCGGCTCTACGACGTCGTCGAGGCGCACGTCGTGGAGATCGAGGCGCTGGCCGAGCAGCTCAAGGTGAGGAATCGTTTCATCCAGGAGACGTTCGGCCGCTACCTCTCCGACGCCGTCGTAGCCGAGATCCTCGAGTCGCCCGACGGGCTGAGGCTCGGAGGCGAGAAGCGCAAGGTGACCATGCTCATGTCCGACCTGAGGGGCTTCTCGGCGATGGCCGAGCGGCTCGCGCCGGAGCAGGTCGTACGGGTCATCAACAACTACCTCGGAACGATGGCCGAGGTCATCCTCGCCCACGACGGGACGATCGACGAGTTCATCGGAGACTCGGTTCTCGGCTTCTTCGGGGCGCCCGTGACCCGGGCGGACGACGCGCGGCGGGCCGTCGCCTGCGCCCTCGCGATGCAGAAGGGAATGGACCGCGTCAACGGCCGGAACCGCGACGAGGGGCTTCCCGCGGTCGAGATGGGGATCGCCGTCCATACGGGCGACGTCGTCGTCGGGAACATCGGGTCGGAGAAGAGGGCCAAGTACGGGGCGGTGGGGGGGCACGTGAACCTGACGGCGCGCATCGAGAGCTACACCTGCGGCGGCCAGGTCCTCATCTCGGAGAAGACGCTCGCGGAGGCGGGAGAAGGGGTCGTGACGGGGGGCTCGCTCTCCGTCAGGGCGAAGGGCTTCCCCGAGCCGGTCCGCGTCCACGACCTGCTCGGCCTCGAGGAGGCGCCGTGCCTCCACCTCGAGCGGCGGGCCGAGGCGTTCTGGCCGGTCGATCCGCCGCTCGGGGCGGTGTTCACCGTCCTCGAGGGCAAGCGCATCGGGCGTGACGAGGAACCGGCCGAGATCGTCGGCCTCTCGCGCTCCGGGGCGGAGCTGAGGTCAGAGGCCACCGTCGAGGCCCTCTCCGACCTCAAGCTGCGCATCGTCGGCAACAGCGGTCTCCTCGCGGGCGATCTCTATGCCAAGGTGGTCCCCGTTTCCGACGGACTCCCCGGATTGACCCGCCTGCGCTTCACCTCCGTCCCCGTCGAGCTCGAGCCCCTCCTGAGCCGATTGGGGTCAGGTCTTGATTTTCTATTGTAGAATCGTCGCATGGCACGTCCCCTCCGACTCGAGCACCCCGGCGCCATCTGGCACGTCACCGCGCGCGGGAACGAACGCGGCGACGTATTCCGCGACGACGTCGACCGGGAGGAGTTCCTCTCCGTCCTCGGACGAACGGTCTCCCTCTACGGCTGGCGCCTCCACGCCTACGTCCTGATGGGGAACCACTACCACCTCCTCGTCGAGACGCCCGAGCCGACCCTCTCGCGAGGGATGCGCGACCTGAACGGCGTCACGACGCAGCGCTTCAACCGCCGGCACGGCCGGGCGGGGCACCTCTTCGAGGGCCGGTTCAAGGCGATCCTCGTCGAAAGAGACGCGCACCTGCTGGAAGTCGCCCGCTACGTCGTGCTGAACCCGGTGAAAGTCGGCTTCGCCCGAACGGCGGCGTCCTGGCCCTGGTCGAGCTACAAGGCCACGGCCGGCCTCGTCGAGGGTCCCGAGTGGCTCGACACCGCGTGGACGCTCGAGCAGTTCGGCCGGAGACCCGCCGAGGCGCGCCGGCGCTACGTCGCCTTCGTGGCGGAAGGGAAGGGCTCCGGCTACGACCCGTGGAGCCAGCTGCGCGGGCAGGTCTTCCTCGGGTCCGAGGAGTTCTCCCGCGAGGCGGGACGGAAGGCGAACCGGAAGTCCGCGGCCAAGGAAGTGCCGCGGGCCCAGCGCGAGCCGGTGACGAGGGCGCCGGAGGAGGTCGCGGCGGTTTTCGCGGCCTCGAGGAAGATCGCCCTCGAGCAGATGGCCGCTGCCCCGCGCAAGCACCTCGTCGATCGCGCTCTTCTCGCCTGGGCGCTGCGTTCCCGGTCGCGCGCGCCCCTCGCCGCGATCGCCGGGCTCCTCGGCGTCGGCGTCGCGCAGGCCTCCGTCCTCGTCCGGCGGGGCGAGACGCTCGCCGGCCAGGACGCGAAGCTGGCGGCGTTCGTAGAGAAGCTCTGATGGGCTCGGCCGAGCCGCTATAATGGAAAATCAAGACCTGACCCCATTCCTCGTCGCGGGGGCGAGCGGGCTCGTGGGGAGCGCGCTCGTGAGGCGACTGCTCGCGGACGGAACGGGTCCGGGCGTGGTGGCCGTGGTGCGGCGGCCGCTCGGAGGCGCGGGGGGGCGCCTGACGGAGGTCGTGGCGGACTTCGGGCGCCTCGAGGCCGTCGCGGTGCCGTCCGTGCGGACGGCGCTCTGCGCCCTCGGGACGACGATCGCGAGAGCGGGCTCCGAGAGCGCGTTCCGCGCGGTCGACGTCGACGCCGTGGCCGCCTTCGCGCGGCTGGCGCGCCGCGCCGGAGCGACCCGCTTCCTCCTCGTGAGCGCCCTCGGGGCCGACCCGCGGTCGAGAGTCTTCTACAACCGGACGAAGGGCGAGGCGGAAGAGGCGGTGAAGTCGGTCGGCTTCGACGGGGTCGCCCTCTTCCGTCCGTCGCTGCTCGTGGGGGAGCGTGCGGACAGCCGGCCCGCCGAGCGGGCGGCGATCGTGGCCTCGGGCCTCGTCTCGTGGGCGATGGCCGGGCCGCTCGCGCGCTGGAAGCCGGTTCCGGCGGAGGTGGTCGCCGCCGCGATGGTCGCGGTGGCGGGCGGCAGGCTCACCGGCGTGCGGATCGTGGAGAACGACGAGATACACCGGCTCGGGGCGTGACGGCCGAGGAGGCGCCGCCCGGACCGGCTGTAGAATCGAGAATCAAGACCTGACCCCTTGACGTCCTTCGAAGGAGCACGACATGTCGAGCGACATCCCGGGCATTCCTCCACCGCCGACGCCGCCCCTGCCGCCTCCGCCCCCGCCGCCGTACGGCGCCGTCCCGCAGGAGGGGCTCCCGTGGGAGCGGCGCGCCGAGCTGGGCTTCGTCAACGCGTTCCTCGAGACGATCAAGCTCTTCATCACGAACCCCGCGGACGCGTGGCAGCGGACGAAGGAGAAGGGCGACTACGCGGAGCCGCTCATCTTCGCGATCCTCGTCTCGTGGATCGGCATCGCCGTCTCCAGCGTCTGGAGCGGCCTCTTCGGGCAGGCGTGGACGGCGTTCCTCCCTCCGGAGATGAAGGAGAAGCTCGGCGGAGCGATGGCGACGAACGCCGGCGCGCTCCTGATCCAGGTCGGGCTCGCGCCGATCCTCGTCCTCATCGGGCTCTTCGTCGGCGCGGCGATCTACCACGTCAGCTTCCTGATCGTCGGCGCGACGAAGGACTCGACCTCCGGCTTCGAGGGAACGTTCCGCGCCGTCTCCTACGCCTCGGTCTCGAACCTGGCGAACGTCATCCCGTTCGTCGGCGGCCTCGTCGCCGTCGTCTGGAACCTGATCCTGATGGTGATGGGGGCCGTCCGGATGCACCGGACGACGCAGGGGAAGGCGATCGCGGGGGTCCTGATCCCGTTCGCCGTCTGCTGCGTCTGTATCGTCGTCGTCGTGGCGGTCGTCATCGGTGGTCTCGCGGCGGCGTTCGCGGGGCGATGACGGCGTGACCGAGCCCGGCGAGGCGGCGGCCGGCGACCCGCGGCGGCCGGCCGCCGTCCAGCTCGGGTTCCTCTGGGGGGCGGCCGCGGCGTGCGCGGCCGCCCTCGCCCTCGCGGCGCCGGGCCTGGTCTCGCGCGCGGCGTCGGCGCTCCCGCCTTGCCTGGCAAAGGCCCTCACGGGCGTCCCCTGCCCGGGGTGCGGAAGCGGACGGGCGACCCTCGCCCTCGCCCGGCTCGACCTGCCCGCCGCGTTCGTCTGGAACCCGCTCTTCTCCCTGGCGGCGCTGCTGTTCGTGGCCGGCGGTGCCGTGGCGCTCGCGCTGGCTCTCTCCGGGCGCGGCGTGCCCGCGCCACGGACGGCCTCGCCCTTCGGGCCGCGCTGGTTCTCGCGGTCGTCGCGAACTGGGCCTGGCTGGTCTTCGACGGGCGATGAAGCCCTCCCGCGACCCGTCAGTGGACGAGAGGCGGGTCCTCGCCCCCCCCCCCCCCGTCGTCGCCGTCCCGAAGAGGTCCGGGCTCGATCGGTTCGTCCCGTAGCGCGGAGAGCTCCTCGGCCTCCCAGGCCGCGAGGCGCGCGGCGCGTCGTCCCCGGGCGACCCGCACCGCCCAGGCCGCGAGGAAGACGATCCCGAGCCACACGGCGGCCGTCGACGTCAGGATCGGAAGCCAGCGCTCGAGGCTCCGGCGCGACGTCCAGAAGACCGCCGTCTCGTCGCGGAACGCGACGCCCGTGGCGCTCCGGAACGCCTCCTCGAAGGGCTCTCCCCCGGCCATCCGGCGAAGGACCCGCTGCGGGAAGGCCGACCCGTGCCGGGCGAGGAGGTCCCCGAAGAACGCCGAGGAGAGCGCGTAGGCCCTGTTCGCGTCACTCCGCCCTCCGTGGAAGAGCCCGTCGACCTGCGCGAACCTGAGGCGCGGCCCGGTGAGGATGGCGAGCGCCTCGCGCACGTCGTCCTCGATCACGCGCTCGCGCCCCGCGGCCATCGCGAGCCCCTCGTCGAACCAGCGGGGCACCATCCGCCCTCCCGCGGCCCGGAACGTCAGGACGTGGGCCACTTCGTGCCGCACGACGTCGGGTAGCCCGTCGTCCGGCCAGACCGGGGTCCGCGTCGGGATCAGGACGACCATCCCCGCGGACGGGTCCGCGTAGGCCACGGCCCAGGAGGGGGCGCGCCGGGCGAGGGGGCTTCCTTCCGGCGCGACGAGGACCCGAACGTCGCCCGGGTCCCAGAAGCCCGTCAGCTCCATCGCGGGGACGAACGCCTTCGGGTCGAGCCGCTCCACCTCCCGCGCGTACGCGGCGAGAGCGGGAGGCGCCTCGACGAGGAGGCGGGGCGGAGCCGAAACGGCGACGGCGGCCCCGAGGAGGGCCGCCGTCCCGACCAGGAATCGTGAAACGAATCGCGCCGTCAGCGCTTCCACTTCTTCAGGATGTCGATGACGTTGTCCCCGATCCGCAGGAGGTTCTCCTTCGAGGAGCCGCCGATGTGCGGGGTCATGACGACGTTCGGGGCCGTGAGGAGCGGGCACGACGGGTCGGGCGGGTCGCTGTAGAAGACGTCGGTCGCGTAGGCGCGGACCTTCCCGCTCTTCAGCGCCTCGGCGAGGTCCTCCTCGACGACGACCTTGCCGCGGGCGGTGTTCACGAGGATGACGCCGTCCTTCATCTTCGCGATCGCGTTCTTGTCGATCATCCCCTTCGTCTCCGGGGTGAGCGGCAGGTGGATCGAGATGTAGTCGGAGAGCGCGAAGAGCTCGTGGTCGTCCTCCACCATCTCGGCGAGGGCGTGGTTGGAGATGTAGTGGTCGTGCGCGACGACGCGCATCCCGAACGCCAGGGCGCGGCGGGCGACCTCGGTGCCGATGAGGCCCGCGCCGAGGAGGCCGAGCGTCTTGCCGTAGAGCTCGGTCCGCTTCAGCTCCTTCTTCAGGAACTTCCCTTCCTTGATGCCGTTGTGCCCCTCGATGATCCGGTTGGGGACGGTCATCATCAGGGCCATCGTCAGCTCGGCGACGGCGATGGACGAGGCGCGCGGGGTGTTCCGGACCTCGATGCCCTTCGAGCGGGCGGCCTCGACGTCGATGTTGTCGAGGCCCACGCCGCCCCGGATGATGAGCTGCAGGTTCGGAGCGGCATCGAGGTACTCCTTCGTGACCTTCGTCTTCGACCGGACGAGAAGGACCTCCGCTTCGGCGATCTTCGCCGCCTCCTGCGTGACCTCTCCGAACGGCGAAAGGCGGCCGGGGAGGGAGTCATCGAAGGCGTCGGCGATCAGGATCTTCATCTCTTCCTCCTGGTGAGTTCGGGCGCCGCGGCGCCCGGAGGCATTCTAGGCCGGAAGGAAGGGCAGGAGCCTTCCCGCGTCTGCTCCGTCCGGTCGGGTGAAGGGGAGCTAGGATTCGACCATGAATCCTGAGATCGAGTTTCCCGCGGCCCGGCTCGCCGCGGCCCGCGCCCGCGTCTCGGCCGCCCGAAGGGTCGTCGTGAAGGTGGGGACGAACGTCGTGATGGGCGACGACGGCGCCCTCGCCCTCGGGCGCCTCTACGGCCTGATCGAGGCTGTTGCCGGAGAGCGCCGGAAGGGCCGGGAGATGGTCGTCGTCTCCTCCGGCGCGGTCGGCCTCGGGGCCCAGCGGCTGGGGCTTTCGGGAAAGCCGAAGACGCTCGCTCTCAAGCAGGCCTGCGCGGCGATCGGGCAGGGGCGGCTCATGTCGATCTGGTCCGACGCGTTCGAGAAGGTCGGCGTCACCGCGGCGCAGGTCCTCCTGACCGAGGACGACTTCTCGAGCCGCGGCCGCTATCTCGCCCTGAGGGCGACTCTCGAGGAGCTCATCTCCCTGGGCGTCGTCCCGGTCCTGAACGAGAACGACACCGTGGGGACGGCGGAGCTGGAGGCGCCGGCCGGGCACGTCTTCGGCGACAACGACAAGCTCTCGGCCCTCGTGGCGAGCAAGGTCGGGGCGGACCTCCTCGTCATCCTCTCCGACGTCGACGGCCTCCACACCGCCAACCCCGCCCGGAATCGCCTGGCGCGGCGCATCCCCGTCGTCGCGGAGGTGAGCCCCCGGGTCCGCGCGCTCGCCGAAGGGGCCGGCGCCCGGGGACGGGGCGGGATGGCCACCAAGCTCGAAGCGGCTGCCATCGCCACCGCCTCCGGCGCCCTCGCGGTCGTCGCGAGCGGCCGCAGGCCCGGCGTGCTCGAGGAGATCCTCGCCGGAGGGGATGCCGGGACGCTCTTCCTTCCGAAGAGCACCCTGACCGGCAAGAGGCGCTGGATCGCCTGGGCGGCCCTCCCGGCCGGAGCGATCCACGTCAACGACGGCGCCCGCGCGGCGCTGGTCACCGGCAAGGCGTCGCTCCTCCCCGCCGGCGTCACAGCGCTGGAAGGGGAATTCGAGAAGGGGACGTCGTGAGGATCCTCGGGAGCGACGGGGCGGAGTTCGCTCGCGGACAGGTGAACTACGGCCGCGACGACGCTTCCAGGCTCGTCGGCCGGCGCTCGGGCGAGGCGCGGGAGGGAGTCCCCAGGGGCTACGACGCCCTCGTGACGCGCAACAACGTCGTCGTGAGAGAGGCGGCAGGGGAGGAGGAGGCGCAATGAGCACGGACGTCCGCAAAGCCGCGGAGAGCGCGAAGGCCGCTTCCCGCAGGCTCGCCACGCTCGCGCCGCGTTCGAAGAACGCCGCGCTCGACGAGATCGCCGCACGCCTCGAAGCCGACGCCGTCGCGATCCTGGAGGCGAATGCAGCCGACGTCGCCGAGGCCGAAGCGCTAGCAGCCTGCGGCGAGATGACGGAAGCGCTCCTGTCGCGGCTCCGGCTCGACGCAGCGAAGCTCGCCGGGATGGCCGACGGCGTCCGTGCGGTGGCGCGGCTCGAGGACCCGGCAGGCCGCGTCCTCTCGCGGACGCTCCTCGACGACGGCCTCGTCCTGGAGAAGGTCTCCTGCCCGCTCGGGGTCCTGGCAGTCGTTTTCGAGGCGCGTCCCGATGCCGTGACGCAGATCTCGGCGCTGGCCATCAAGTCGGGGAACGCCGTGATCCTTAAGGGAGGCCGCGAGGCGGCGCGGAGCACGGCGGCGCTCGTCGACGCGATCCGGGCGGGCCTCACCAGGGCCGGGATACCCGAGGACGCCGTCCAGTCCATTCCCGACCGCGAGTCGGTCGACGCCCTCCTCGCTCTGGACGACCTCGTCGACCTCGTCATCCCGCGCGGCTCGAACGCGCTGGTCCGGTCGATCCAGGCGCGGACGCGGATCCCCGTCCTCGGCCACGCCGACGGGGTGTGCCACGTCTACGTCGACGCGGCGGCGGACCTGGAGATGGCGCTCGCCATCGTCCTCGACGCCAAGCTGACCTACCCGGCGGCCTGCAACGCCGTGGAGACCGTCCTCGTCCACCGCGCGACCGTGGCCGACGTGATGCTGCCGCTCCTCGGAACTCTCCTCGAGAAGGGGGTCGAGGTGCGCGGCTGCGAGGAGACCTGCGCCGCGGCGCACGGGCTACCGGTCACCCCGGCGACGGAGGAGGACTGGCGGACGGAGTACGGCGCGCCGGTCGTCTCGGTGAAGGTCGTCGAGAGCCTCGACGAGGCGATCGCCTGGGTGAACCGCTACGGCTCGTCGCACACCGAGGCCATCGTCACCGGCGACCGTCTCGCGGCGGAGCGGTTCCTCGCCGAGGTGGACGCCGCGGGCGTCTACCACAACGCGTCGACCCGCTTTGCCGACGGCACCCGCTACGGCCTCGGCGCCGAGGTCGGGATCGCGACCGGCAAGCTCCACGCGCGGGGTCCGGTCGGCCTCGAGGGGCTCGTCACGTACAGGTGGCTCCTCAGGGGGCACGGCCAGGTGTCGGCGTCCTACGGGCCGCAGGGGAGGCCCTTCCGGCACGAGAAGCTCCCGTTCACTGACGGCGGCGGTCGGCGACCCCGTCCGGGCCACTCGGCTCACTCCTCGGGCGCGGTGTTGTTGAGGTTCCCGGGAGTCAGGTACTTCCTCGTCTCCGAGGCGATCAGGCCGTTCAGGACGAGGAGCGAAACGAGGTTCGGGATTGCCATCAGTCCGTTGGCGATGTCGGCGAACGACCAGACGGCCGGGGGCGGCGACCCAGAGGACGCGGTAGGGTCGGACGATCCGCGGACCGAAGAGGTACTCGGCGGCCTTCTCGCCGTAGTACGACCAGCCGAGGATCGTCGAGAAGACGAACGTCAGGAGGCCGATGGTCAGGACGATCGGGCCGACGTGCGGGATGTGGCTGAAGGCCGTCTTCGTCAGCGCCGCCCCCTTGAGCCCGGCGTGCCAGTCGCCCGAGTTGACGACGACGAGGCCGGTCATCGCGCAGACGACGACGGTGTCCCAGAAAGTGCCGGTCGAGGAGACGAGAGCCTGGCGCACGGGGTTTTTCGTCATCGCCGCGGCCGCGACGATCGGCGCGCTGCCGAGCCCCGACTCGTTCGAGAAGAGGCCGCGCGCGACACCGAAGCGGATCGCCTCCTTCATGCCGGCTCCGAGAAACCCGCCGATGGCGGCCTGCCCGCTGAACGCGCTCGAGAAGATGAGGCGGAACGCCGCGGGGAGCGTCTCCCAGTGCAGCACGAGGAGATATGCGCAGCCGAGGACGTAGAAACCCGCCATGAACGGGATGAGGAGCTCGCAGACGCGGGCGATCGACTGGATGCCGCCGAGGATGACGATCGCCGTCAGGATCGCCATGAGAGCGCCGCTGACCCACGGCGAGATGCCGAACGTCTCCTGCGCGAGGGAGGCGATGGAGTTCGCCTGAACCGTGCAGCCGATGCCGAAGGCGGCGACGGAGGTGAGTGCGGCGAAGATCACGCCGAGCCACTTCGCGTTCATCCCCCGCTCGAGGACGTACATCGGGCCGCCGCACATCGCGCCATTCGCGTCTTTGACCCGGAAGCGGACGGAGAGGAGCGCCTCGGAGTACTCCGTCGCGATGCCGAACACGCCGGTCAGCCACATCCAGAGGACGGCGCCGGGGCCGCCGGCGGCGACGGCCGTCGCGACGCCGACGATGTTCCCGGTCCCGATCGTCGCGGCCAGAGCGGTCGTCAGCGCCCCGAACTGGCTGACGTCACCGGCGCCCTCCTTCTCCCGGCTGAAGGAGATCCTGATGGCGGTCCAGAGGTGCCGCTGGGGGAAGCCGAGGCGGATCGTCAGGAAGAGGTGGGTCCCGAAGAGCAGGATGATGAGGGGCCAACCCCAGATGAAGTCGCTGCCCCTGGCCAGAAACTGCTCGATGGCCGCCATGCCGTCCTCCTAACGAAAGAGAAGCGGGGAGGTGCCCTCCCCCGAGAGCCGCCCGGCAGGATAGTCGAGATCAGCCGGCGTCGCTCGCGTGCCCTTCGCCAGCTCGGAGACGGCCGTGAGGGCGGCGTGGCGGTACATGTCCGAGAGCGTCGGGTAGTTGTAGAGCGACTCGGCGATCTCGTGGGCCGTCGCCTGCATCTTCAGGTAGGCCTGCCCGATGTGGACGAGCTCGCTCGCCGAGTGGCCGACGATGTGGACGCCGATGAGGCGGGCGGTCGCCGCGTCGAAGACGAGCTTCAGGAGCCCCTGGGTGTCGCCGATGATCTGGCCGCGGGGGTTCATCCGTAGTGGCCCCGGCCGACGACGTAGTCGATCCCTTTTCCTTCAGCTTCTCCTCGGTCTCGCCGACGTAGCTCACCTCGGGGATCGAGTAGATGGCAAAGGGGATGTTCTCGGTGCTGGCCGAAGCGCGGGCCAGGCCGAACGCATGGCGCATCGCGCGCCGCCCCTGCTCCATCGAGGTCGAGGCGAGGGCCGGGTAGCCGATGACGTCGCCGACGGCGTAGATGTGCGGGTGGGTGGTCTGGAGCTCCTCGTTGACCGTCAGGAGGCCGTACTTGTCGGGGGCGAGGCCGATCGTCTCGAGGCCGAGGTCCTTCGTGTTGCCGTCGCGTCCGACGCAGTAGAGGAGGACGTCGGAGGTGATCCGGCGCCCCTGCCTCGTCTCGATCGTCACCCGGGGAGACGCGCCCGGGACCGGCTCGACGCGGACGTAGCGGTCGTCGTGGAGGATCTCGACGTGCAGCTCGCCCAGCTCGCGCTCGAGGATCGAGACGATCTCCCGGTCGAGGTAGGGGAGGAGCCGGTCCCGCGTGTCGACGAGCGTCACGTAGACGCCGAGCGCCGCGAAGATGGAGGCGTACTCGATGCCGATGACCCCGGCCCCGAGGACGGTCATCGTCTTCGGCATCCGCGGGAGCTTCAGGATCGTGTTGCTGTCGAAGACGCTCTCGGCGTCGAACGGGACGTCGGCGGGGCGGTTCGGGCTCGACCCGGTGGCGATCACGACGACCTCGCCTCGGAGCGTCCCCTTGCGCCGACCGTCCTTCCCTCGACGGCGACGGTCTTCGGGTCGAGGAAGCGGCCGTGGCGCCGGAAGACCTGGATCCGGTAGCGCCCGAGCGATGCGTTGATCATGTCCAGCTCGCGCTGGACGACGAGCCGCTCGCGGTACATGAAGTCGGCCACCGTGACGTCGTCCGTCACCTCGGTCTGGAAGCCGTGGAGCCGGTGGCGCGTCATGCCGAGGAAGAAGAGGGCGCTCTCGCGGAGCGTCTTCGAGGGATCGTTCCCCAGTTCACGCGGGCTCCGCCGACGACGGCGGCCTGCTCGACGAGCGCGACGCGCTTGTGCGCCTTGGCGGCCTGGATGGCGGCGCGCTTCGCCGCCCGGGCCGCCGCCCAGGACGACGACGTCGAAATCGGAACTGGTGGGTGAAGGAGTCACGGCATGGATGGTAGCAAGGAGGGGTCCGAAGCCGGCCGCCGCTGCGCCGAGGCGGAGGGAGTATCGTCCGGCGCCATGTCCGAACTCGCCGCCCCGGCCGCCGACCCGCGTCCCCTGCCGCCCGCCTTCTACCGCTGGCTCGTGCTGCTCTCGTGCAGCCTGGCGATGTTCGGCAACTACTACGTCTTCGACGCCCTCTACCCGGTGACGCCGCTCCTCGAGAAGGCGTTCGGCTTCACGGGCGCGCAGGTGGGGCTCCTCGACACGGCCTACAACGTCGCGGCGCTCCTGACGCTCATCGCGGGGGGCGTCCTGATCGACCGGATCGGCGTGGCCGCCTCGGCAGTCCTCTTCGGGACGATCGGCGCCGTGGGGAGCCTCGCGATCGCCGTCCTGCCGGCGCTCCTTCCCGGTTCCGAGTGGGCCGGGATGATGGTCGGGCGCTTCCTCCTCGGTATCGGCTCGGAGCTCTTCATCGTCGCGGCGACGACCGTCGTGGGCAGGTGGTTCAAGGGCAAGGAGATCTCCTTCGCCCTCGCGATCCAGCTCCTCATCGCGCGGCTCGGTTCGTGGGCCGCCGACAAGTCGCCCGACTTCGCGAAGTCGCTCTTCGGCAGCTGGCAGCCGCCGCTCCTCCTCGCCGCGTGCCTCAGGCTTCTCTGGCTCGTCTTCGCCATCGTCTACGCCGGCGCTCGAGCGGCGCGGCCACGAAGGCCTACGCCGTGTCGCGGCCCGGTGCGACAGACAAGCTCGTCTGGTCCGACCTCGTCCGTTTCGACATCGGCTACTGGTGGGTCGTCGGGCTCTGCGTCGCCTTCTACGCGACGATCTTCCCGTTCCGGACGTTCGCGAACTTGTACTTCATCGAGGCCAAGGGGCTGTCGCCCGAGGCCGCGGGGAACCTGAAGTCGATCCTCCCGCTCCTCTCGATGATCGGCATGCCGCTCTTCGGCCTCCTGGCCGACAAGATCGGCAAGCGCGCGCTCCTGATGGCGGCCGGCTCGGCGCTCCTCGTCCCGCCGTTCTTCCTCCTCGTCGGCACCTCCATCTCCCCGACGATCCTGATGGGGATGCTCGGCCTCGCGTTCGCGCTCGTCCCCGCCGTCCTCTGGCCCGCCGTCACCTACCTCGTCCCCGAGGCCCGCCTCGGCTCGGCCTACGCGCTCATGACGTTCTGCCAGCAGGTCGGCTGGGCGGGAATGAGCTGGGGCCTCGGCCTTCTGAAGGACGGCTCTGGCGCGAGCGCCGCGAACCCGGCGGGCTGGAACCCGGTCATGTACGCGCTGGGGGCGCTGGCCATGCTCGGCTTCGTAGAGAGGGCCGACGAGCCACGGGCTCGAGGCGGTGACGCCCACGTCGGCAAAGGGTGAGGCGCCGGAGGACATCAAGCCGATCTGAGGGGCGGAGGTCGGTCGGGCGCCCGCCCCATCGGGTACGCTAGGGCATTCGTGAGCGACTCTGCCGTCCACCTCCGAACCAGGACCGCGACAGGGACGCGTCTCAGGACGTGAGCGCAGGGCCGGTCTTCGTCACGGGCGGCACGGGGTTCGTCGGCGGCCGGCTCGTGGAAGCGCTCCTTTCTGGTGGGCGGCGGGCGGGCGCTGGCGCGAACGACGAGCGAGCGGCCGCGAGCGGCGCCGGTGACGTGGAATGGATAACGGGCGATGTTCTGGACCGCGATTCCTCCGGCGAGGCATGGCGGGGTGCGCCGAGGTGTTCCACTTGGCCGCCTACGCGAAGAACTGGTCGAAGGACCCTTCGACGTTCTTCCGGGTCAACGTCGAAGGCGCCCGCAACGTCTTCGAGACGGCGCCTCAGGCCGGCGTCCGGCGCCTCGTCTACACCTCCACGGTCGTCGTCTTCGGTCCGACGCCTCCGGGAGTCGTGGGCGACGAGGCGATGCCGAGGGCGACGCCCCGGTTCTTCACGGAGTACGAGGAGAGCAAGGCTCTGGCCGAGAAGGAGGCCCCGGAGAGAGCGTCGCGGGGCCTTCCGGTCGTGATCGTCCACCCTACGCGCCTCTACGGGCCGGGGCCGCTGACGGAGGGCAACTCGGTCTCGCTGATGATCGACCAGTACGACCGCGGTCGTTTCCCCGCGTTGCTCGACGGCGGCGGAGACGTCGGGAACTACGCGTTCATCGACGACGTCGTGAAGGGGCACCTCCTGGCGATGGAGAAGGGGAGAGTCGGGGAGCGGTACCTCCTCGGCGGCGAGAACGTTCCGCTGAAGGGCCTCTTTTCGCTCGTGGACGAGGTGACGAATCGAAAGCACTTCCGGGTAAGCCTGCCCCCCTCGCTGGCGCTTCTATATGCGGGTCTCGAAGAACGCAAGGCGGAATGGCTCGGGGTCTACCCGAAGGTCACCCCGGGATGGGTCGAGACGTTTCTCGCCGACTGGGCCTTCACGAGCGCGAAGGCCGAGCGCGAGCTCGGGTACCGGATCACGCCCCTCAGGGAGGGGCTCCGCCGGACCCTCGACTGGCTGCGCGGACAGAGGGACCGCGGATGACGTCGCGTGAGACGACTGGGACGAAAGAGTCGAAAGCGACGACAGGGACAATGGTCGCGACGGAGACGACGCCGTCCGTCGGCGACCTGTGGAGCCCCATCGACCGGAAGACGACGATCGTCCTGCTGGCCGTGACCCTTCTCGGAATTCTCTTCAGGTACTTCGGGAGCAAGCCGTTCTACTTCCGCCACCTGGCCTCCTCGTTCGCGCTCGGTGGAAACCGGGAGCTGACCGCCGGGCTCTACCACTTCGGCTCGGCCTTCGTCTTCTTCGGGCTGATCCCGGCCCTGATCGTCACGCTCGTCTTCCGGGAGCCGCTCGCGGCGTGGGGTGTGCAGGCGGGCGACCTGTCGTGGGGCTGGAAGGCCTTCACGGTCGTGACGCCCGTGATGTTCGCGCTCCGCTTCTTCGCATCGAAAGACTCGGAGTTCCTGGCCGAGTACCCGCTGAACCGCGCCGCGGGCAACGGCCCGCTCGCGTTCGCGTTCCATGCCATCGCCTACCTCGTCTTCTACGTCGGCTGGGAGTTTGGCTTCCGGGGATTCGTGCAGTTCGGATTGCGCGACCGGATGGGTGACTGGAACGCCATCCTCGTCCAGGCCCTCGCGTCTTCGCTCCTCCACGTCGGCAAGCCGTTCGGGGAGACGGTGGGGGCGGTCCTGGGCGGCCTCGTCTGGGGCATCGTCGCGTTCCGGTCGCGCTCTCTTCTCGTTCCTCTGCTGACCCACTGGTTGCTGGGCCTGTCCCTCGACCTCTTCATCGTCTCCCGCTGACGGTGGCGGTCGATCGCGTGCAGGTCGAGGCAAAGGGCTCCGGGCGGCCGGCCTTCGGGCCGTTCGAGCTTCGGCCGGCCGACGTCGTCATCCTGGCGGCGCTCGTGCTCTTCAGCCTTCTCGCCGTCGGCGGGAGGGCGACGGTTGAACGCTGGCCCCATCTCGTCGCCACGAACCTCGCCGTCGCCACGGCGGTCCTGGCCTCGTCAGCGCTCCTGGCGCGGCTTCGGCGGCCGCTTCCCGTCTTCGTTCTCCGCACGGTCACCGTCTCGCTGTCGTACGCCTACCTCTTCGAGGCCGTCGCCGGGCTGCAGCTGATCTTTCACGGCAGGTTCCGGGACGACCTGGTCCTCGCGCTCGAGGATCGCCTGTTCGGCGTCCAGCCCACGCTCTGGATGGAGCGCTTCGTCACGCCGTCCCTCACCGAGTGGCTGATGTTCTGCTACGTGATCTACGTGCCGCTCTACCCGGTCCTCTGCGGAATCCTCCAGTGGAAGCGGGGCGCCGCCGCCGTGGAGGAGTACTTCTTCACGCTCGGTCTCGCGAACGTCCTCTGCGACGTCGGGTTCATCCTCTTTCCGGTGGCGAGCCCGATGTACTGGATGCCCGACCGCTTCCGCGTGCCGCTCGAGGGCTGGGCCTTCACCTGGGCGGGAGAGCTGATCCGGACCCGGACCCACTTCGCGGGCGGCTCGATCCCGAGCCCCCACGCCGCGGCGGCGACGGTCATGTGGCTGATGGCCTGGAAGCACCACCGAACGACGTTCTGGATCCTCTCGCCGGTCATCCTGTCCCTCTACGTCTCGACGGTGTACGGCCGGTTCCACTACGCCACGGACGCGGTCGTCGGTATCGCGACCGGAGTCCTTGCCGCGATCCTGGCGCGCCGCTCCTGCGTGCCTGGGCGGCGGCTCGTGTCCGGGATCACCGTCCTCCCGCCAGCTGGCACGGCATTCGCTAGACTTCCGAAATGGAGGAACCATGAGACTCCAACTTCGACCCGTAGCCCTGCTCGCCCTCGCGGCGATCCTTCTGACTTCACCGCCCGCCGCGGCCCAGTACGACCGCAACTACTACGACGGCGACGAGCGCGACGACGGCATCCGCCAGTCCGTGGCCCGCGTCTCCTGGTTCCAGGGGGAGGTCTCGTTCAACCGGGGGGACGACCCCGACGACTGGCAGGCCGCCTCGATCAACTACCCGATGACGCTCGGCGACCGGATCTGGGCCGCCAGCGACGCGCGCGTGGAGCTTCAGCTTCGCGGCGGCACGGTCTACCTCGGGCCCGAGTCGGAGCTGGGCGCGCTCGACCTGGCCCGGGAGGTCAGGCAGCTCTCGCTCACCCTCGGTACGGCCACCTTCCGGATTCGCCGGATGGAGCGGGACGAGATCTTCGAAGTGGCGACTCCGAACGTCTCCGTGACGTTCGAGACTCCCGGCACCTACCGGATCGACGTCGACGAACGGGGAGACAGCCGCGTCTCTGTCTTTCAGGGACGGGCCTGGGTGGCTGCCGCCGGTGGTCAGCTTTCGCTGGAACGGGGCGAGCGGATCCGTATCCGGGGTATCGACCGCCCCGACTACGACGTCATCCGGATCACCCGGACCGACAGCTGGGACCGCTGGGTGGAGAACCGTGCCCGACGTTACCGCACGGTTCGTTCGGCCTCGTACGTGCACCCCGACATCTACGGAATCGACGACCTCGACGCGTACGGCTCGTGGGAAAACAGCGCCGAGTACGGAAACGTCTGGTATCCGCGAGGATGGCCGCCGGCTGGGAGCCGTACCGCTATGGGCGCTGGATCTGGCGCGACCCGTGGGCTGGACGTGGCTCTCCTCCGAGCCCCGGGGCTGGGCGCCGTACCACTACGGTCGCTGGGCCGTCGCGCGGGGACGCTGGTGCTGGGTCCCCGTCGGGCCGCACTCCCGCTATCCGGGTTACTCCCCGGCCGTCGTCGGGTTCGTGGGCGGTGGCGCGGGCTGGTCCATCTCCGTCTCCGCGGGCGGGTTCGTCGGCTGGTTCCCGCTCGGGCCCCGGGAGCCGTTCGACCCATGGTGGTACCGCGCCGGTTCGAGGGAGAACGTCACCAACTTCAACTACGCCTATCGGGGACGTGTGACCGTCGTCTCCCGCGACGTCTTCGTTCGCGGCGGGCGGGTCGATCGCGACGTCGTGCGGGACACGAGGGTCGTGAACGAGGTTTCCCGGGCGCCCGTTCTTCGCGGGCCGATCCCGGTCCTGCCGACCCGCGCGTCGATCCGCGTCAGCACCGTCGCCGTCCAGGGGCGCGCCGCGGTCAGGCCGCCGGAGCAGATCGGACGGCGCGAGGTCGTCACTCGCTCGATCCCGCCGCCGGCCCCCCCGTCCTTCGACCGCAAGCTCGAGGTGATCCGGGAAAGGGGAGGAGCGCCGGTCCAGGCCGACGAGGCGCGCCGCCTCACTTCGGAAGGTCGCCGCGGAGAGACGCGCGTTCAGCCGGTCCGGCCGGCTGGCAGGGACGAAGTCGCGCTGAAACCCCGGAGCGACGCGACGACGACTGCGACGACGCGCCAGCCTCAACCGCTGCCCCAGTCCGCGGAGCGACTCCCGTGAGACCGCCATCCCCCGGTCGGTCGTGACGAGGTGCCGCCCGCCCGCGCGCCGGAGCCCCGGCGTGAGGTCGAGCCGACGAGCCCGGCGTACGAGCCCCGGCGTGGCGACGTCCCCGCTCCGACGCCTCAGCGGGGGTGGGCCCTGGCTCCGACGTCCGCACCAAGGAGGGATGTGGCGCCGACAGTCCCCGTCCCGGAACAGAGACCCGAGCGCCACGACGTGGCGAGGCCTCCGGAGCGGAACTACGACCGGCCGACTCCCGTGCCGACGCCGAAGGTCGGAACGTGGATCGCTCCCGAGCCCCGGCGCCAGCGCGTCGAGACGGCGCCGGTACCTGCCAGTCCCGTCGAGCCCGACGTGAGGAAGGCGGAGCCGAGAAGGGCTGCACCGGCAACGACCGAACCAGGTAAGGCAGAGCCGAAGAAGGTCGAGGAGGGACCGACCGCGACACCTAGGCCGAAGAGGGAGACTACGCCTCAGCCGCGCAGGGTGGAACCAGACGGAACGAGAGGCTGAGGGCCTGAACCCGTCAGCCCTGGGACTGGTGAGCGGCGGCACATGGGCGTGTCCGCGACTCTCGACGTCCGGACCGAACCCCAGGACATCGCAGAGTGTAGAACGTAGACCAGACCCCTCCGCGCGGTATCATGAACTCCATGCGGGTGCCGGTCACGGAGCGGACGCGGGAGATCGGCATCCGGCCCGCGATGGGCTGGAGCGCCGTCCAGCGGTGCGTTGCCCTGTGCCTCTCCTTCGTTCCCGTCAGGCTGGGCGCTCCAGGCGCCGTGGTGGAGGACGTGGCTCCCGGCACCCCATCGTGGCGGTGCAGGTCAACCGGCACGACGTCTTCGACCTGGACGACCCGTCCACGTCGGCGTGGCCCTATCGCTGGGTCAACGCCCTGCACATCCTCACCCGCGAGGACTTCATCCGCCGCCTGCTGCTCTTCAAGGTGGGCGATGTCCTCGATCCGGCGCGGCTGGAGGAGACCGAGATCATCCTGCGAAGCACAGGATTCCTGAACCCGGTGAGCATCTCGGCGCGGCCCGCCCCGGCGGGGTAGAAGTGATCGTCGAGACGCACGACCAGTGGACGTTGGCCGTGAACCTCAGCTTCGGTGTGGAGGGGGATCGCCGGTCCGGCACGGCCGGAATCAAGGACGACAACTTCCTGGGGCTCGGCAAGAGCCTCCTCTTCGATATTTCGGACGAACCCGAACGGACCTCCACGACGATCCGCTACAGGGACATCACGTTTCTGGGCAGCCGCTGGCAGCTCGAGCTGGAGCATCAGAAATCCACCGACGGGTTCGCGGATCACTTCCAGTTCGAATACCCGTTCTTCTCCCTTTCGACTCCGCGGGCCGGCGGCGTCGAGTGGGCGCGCCAGGAATCAACGGAATACCTCTGGTCGGACGGCGAGAAGCGGGTCGAGGGTGACGCGGACACGCAGGCCTGGGAGGTGTGGGGGCTTCGGCTGCCGGGAGGCGACGTTCGGATCAACCGTCTCCTGGTGGGAGCCTTCGGTGAAAGCGCCCACTTTCGAAACTGGCAAAGCCTATACGGCTTGCCCTACCCGCAGCCGAAGGACCGCGACCTGGTGGGTCCGGAGGTGGGCTGGGAACGCACGACCTTTCGCTGGAAGGTCGTGCACGGCTTCCGCGCCTGGTTCAGGCAGGAGGACCTGGCGCTCGGACCCAACTGGAAGGTCATGACGGGACTCTCGCTGCCTCTATTCGGCGGCGACAGCGCTCGCTCGCTATCGGGTGTCGTTCGACTCCGGGACAGCTCTCGGGGCAGGTCTTCACCTGGCAGCGCGCAGCCTTCACGGGACGGGTCGAGAACCGCGGCCTGGCAAACGTGGTCAGCCACGTCGAGCTGGGCGGCGCCCTCACCGGCAGGGCGGGCCTGAGAGGCCGGGTCGCTGCCGATTTCCGGCTACGCCCTCGACGGCGAGAGACAGCTCACCCTCGGAGCCGACACTCGGGCTTCGCGGGTACGACCCGAACACCTTCGACGGTACCTCGCGGGCGGTGGCCAACATCGAGTGGCGGCGGCGCCTCACCGGCGAGGTGCTGTCCCTGGCGGCCCCGGGGGTCGAGGTGTTCGCCGATTGCGGCAAGACGTGGGGAGAGCGCGTCGGGCCGTCCACGGAAGGATGGCGGAGCGACCTCGGAGCGGGCCTCCTGGTCGAGCTCACCCGGACTTCGAACGTGCGCATCGTGCGCTTCGAGATGGCGTTTCCGGATCGCGGCGGTGGGCCCGTCTACCTGATCACGACCGAGTCGCTGTTCTGACCGGGGTCCGGCGAGACGGCTCCGCGCGCCTCAGCAGCTCTCGTTCCAGTTGCGGGACTTCCCTGGCGACACCGAGAGTCGTCGCGGGCGCTTCGGCGGGTCTGTCGCGCTTGCTTCGGGATCCACTCGGCGTACTCACTTCCGGTGCGAGGGCAGGCCCGGAACGTGAGTTGGCGGCCCGTTCTGCTTCAGCGCGCTCGCGAGGTCGGCCGGGATGGCGATCGGCCAGCCTTGCGCGGGCTTCGGGCGGGCGGGTTCGTCCGAGGCGCCGGCTTCACGGCCTCGCGGAGGGGCGAAGAAGGTTCTCCTTCGGGAGGTCGG
The DNA here is from genome assembly GCA_016719485.1 of Holophagales bacterium. NCBI lineage: Bacteria > Pseudomonadati > Acidobacteriota > Holophagae > Holophagales > Holophagales bacterium. The sequence continues at coordinate 2,868 of JADJZB010000028.1, read as the reverse complement.
CGATCGCCGTGATGCGGCCGAAGCTGCCCATCATGGAGTCGCCCTTCGCCGTCCTTGCCAGGACCTCGACCATGTCCTTGTGCCAGAAGCCGAAGGTACAGTGGCCCTTGAAGGCCGCCATGCCGCAGAGGATCCTGCCTTCGTGGACGAACGAAGGCATGCTCCACTTCATCGTCTCCTCCACCCCGGGACACGCCTCGTGGACGAGGGCGCGAAGGTGCGACAGGACGGGCCGGGCGAAAGGGGCAGACTTCGCGATGTAGGCGTCGATGCGTGCGTCGGTGTTCTTCACCCGATCCTCCCCGTCCTCTCCGGACGGTGGATTCTCGCGCACGATCCTGCCTCCGACCGTCGCCTTCCCGCCTTGGGGGAGGGAGGCGACGGCGAGGAGGCCGAGCCGTCTGCCCGAGAAGCGGACCTGCGGGGAGTCCCCTCGGCCCGCCGCCGGGCGCCGACGGAAGCCGAGACCTCGGACGATGACCGGCCTCACCGTCGAGGCCGGTTGCGCGTCGAGCGGCCCGGAATCGGCAGGCGTATCTGGACTTGAAAGACCTGCGATCCGGCGCGCACCGTTTTCAATGCCCTGACCATGACTCGGACCGTGACTCCTTGCGCGACTCAGCCTCGGCCGGTAGAGTCCGGCGCAAATCGGGAGAGGAGTGTTCATGCACAAGAGTTTCGATCCCTGCTCGCCGTCGTTCTGGCCTCTGTCGTAGCCGCGGGCGCCGCGGCCGGCCAGGCGACCGACGACATCCGGCCCGCAGCCGCCCGCCGAAATGCGGGCACCGGTCCCCGCCGGTCCGATCTGGAAAGGGCCGAAGGCACTCCTCCTGGACAGCGGCCCGCTCGTGACGCACGTCGGCGGGGGCTTCGGCGGAGCCGACGCGTCCCAGGTGCAGAACACCAGCCTCCGGATGACCAGTCTCGGCTCACCGCCTCAACAGCGGGTGCCTTCCGGCTCACCGACGACTTCACCGTGCCGGCGGCGGATGGGTCTCGACGATCACGTTCTTTGCCTACCAGACGGGTGCGGCGGCCTGCACGCTCAACGATGTGAGGGTCCAGATCTGGAACGGTCCTCCGAACGCCGGTGGCACCATCGTTTTCGGCGATCTCACGACGAACCGGTTCGCTTCCTGCGCCCTCGTCAACATCTACCGGGACAGCGAGACCTCCGTGGTCAACAACCAGCGGCCGATCCAGGCTGCGAGACGGCGACGGTCGTGACGAATCTCGCCGCCGGAACCTACTGGGTCGACTACCAGCTCGGCGGAACCACTCGCCTCTGGTCCGTTCGTCCCGCCGATCACGATCATGGGGACGACCACGACGGGCAATGCCTTGCAGTGGAACGGGACGGCGTGGGTAGCCGCCAACGACAGCGGTTCGCTCACCCAGCAGGGGATGCGCTTGTCATCGACGGAACCCTGCTTCGGTCGAGCTCCAGAAATTCTCGATCGACTAGGGTTTTTCCTTCTCCGTTGGCTTGTGCTCCTGGCGGCGGGCGGCAGGGGATCCTGCCGCCGCCGTCGGCTACGGAGATCCGGCTCGAAAGGACCGGCCGCCGCGCTCGCCCCCTTCCGGGCCGAGCTCGACGAGCCAGTCGGCCGCGGCGAGGCCATCGCGGTGGTGCTCCACGACGACGACGAGGTGGCCTTCCGTCGCGGGCCGGCCGAGCACGCAGCAGCCGGGCGACGTCTTCGAATCCGAGGCCGCGCGTCGGCTCGTCGAGAGCACAGCGGTGCGGCCCGCGTGAGGCTCGGCGAGGAGTCGTGCCAGCCGGAGCCGCTGCCGCTCGCCCGAGGAGAGAGCGGCGGCCTCCTGACCGAGGCTCAGGTAGGAGAGGCCGATCTCGCAGAGGGCCCGGAGCGAGCGGCGATGGCCCGGTCGCCGTCGAACCAGGAGGCGAGGTCACCCACCGGTGCGTCGAGGATGTCGGTCAGGCTCCGTCCATCCAGGCGGCACGCGAGGACGTCGTCGGAGAACCGCCGCCCGCCACAGGCCTCGCAGCCGACGGTCACGTCCGGGAGGAGGTCCATCGCCACCGTGACGAGGCCCCGTCCCGCGCACGTCTCGCAGCGACCGCCGGGGGAGCTCGAGGAGAACGCCTTTGCCGTGAGCCTGCGCGCGCGCGCCTCGGGCGTCGCGGCGAACCGCTTCCGCAAGGGCTCGGCGATCCCTGAGAGCGTCGCCACGGTGCTCCCGCCGCCGACGGCGAGCTCCTCCTGGTCCGAGGAAAGGACTGCCTCGATCGGCACGTGCAGGTCGAGCGCCCGACAGCCGACAGGAGCGCCGCCGCGCATCGCGGCGCGGAGCGACGGGGCGAGTACCTCGAGGACGAGCGTCGACTTGCCGCTGCCGGACACTCCGGCCACGACGACGAGCCCGCCGGACGGGATCTCCACGTCGACGTTCTTCAGCGTGTGACGCGTCGCGCCCCGGATCGTGACGCCCGGTGAGAGGAGGCGCCGAGGGCCGCGGGCCGGCGAAGCCGTACGTACGAGCAGGCGGCTCGTATACGTAGAGGAATCTGCCGCGAGGGCCGACGGCCGGCCGGAGGCGACGACGAGCCCGCCGTCCGGGCCGGAGCCGGGGCCGAGCTCGACGACGTGATCGGCTGCTTTGACGAGGTCGGGGTCGTGCTCGACGACGACCACGGCGTTCCCGGCGTCGGAGAGCGCCTGCAGGAGGGCGGCCAGCCGGGCGGTGTCGCGCGGGTGAAGCCCCTGCGTCGGCTCGTCGAGGACGTACGTCACGCCGACCAGCCCGCCGCCGAGCGCGGCGGCAAGGCGAACCCGCTGCGCCTCTCCGCCCGAGAGCGTCGCCAGCTCGCGCTCCGGCGCGAGGTAGCCGAGGCCGGCGTCGCAG